>JAIMBK010000038.1 GCA_023511535.1 Armatimonadota bacterium | reverse complement strand
CTGCTGGTTGAGAGGAGATGGTAAAAATCATCCATTTTTATTGGCCGAAATTCATCCGTTTTATTTTACCGCGTACAGCTGTTTATAGGAGGATGCAAATATTTCAGTAACCATTTTGACGAGAACGATGATTTGCAAACCAGGACTACCTTCCTTCGTGATTTTTATTGCGCTTTCTGAGATGTTTTGATTGCTTCCACTTTACTAATTAAATCTTTTAAGATTGTAGGGGCGTCACCGACAATTGCAAGATCAGCCAACTTGAAGATAGGGGCATTTTTGTCAATGTTAATGGCAACTAATTTTTTCGTATCTTTTAAACCGATGGTATGCTGCATAGCTCCTGATACCCCGCAAGAAATTAGTAACTTGGGGGAAACTTTCTTTCCCGTTTGGCCAATTTGTCGATCAAGGCCGATCCACCCCTTATCACGGGCAACCCTCGTTCCTGCCACAGAACCGCCTAACAAATCAGCTACACTATGAATTAGTTTAAAATTATCAAAAGACCCCATCCCTCCCCCGCCCACGACCAATATGTCAGCATCTTCGATATCTATGGTTTTTGGGTCGGCCTTAATTTTTCTAACAATCCGCACCTTTTCCTGTTCAAGGGGAGATGATTTAAAAAATTCCTTTGTAACCGGTACTTTAGGCCACCTTGCCTTCTTTACATTAAATTGTTCAGGCATACAAGTAGCAACTAAAACCTTACCTTCGGCGATAATTTTCTGATCAACTAAACCGTTGTATAAAGGCCGGAATACAAGAACCCGGCCGGTGGCGTCAAAATCAATTTCCACGCAGGCGGAAAACAATGGTACACCTAGTTTTACCGCTACCCAGGCCGCCATTTCATGCCCCCAGACGGTATCAGCAGCAAAGATAGCTGTCGGGTGCTCTTGTTTAGCTATTTCCGAGATGCAACAGGCGATTTGATAAGCTGAACCTCCGCACTCTTTAACCAAATAAATGATTTCATCTATCCCGTATTCGCCTAGTATTTTACTGATCTCTTCCTTCTTAGTATTTTCAATGGATAAGGCAACAAGTTTGCCTTTTGCTTTTTGCATTACGGAAAATAACTCAGAAACCAACTCTAAAGTCGATTCAAGAATGTTTAAATCTTCGTCAAATTCAAGAACAACCCAAACAGAATTATCCGCCATCAGGTGCACCTCGTTCTGATTATTAGAACACCGTTCTAAATTTGTATATGTTTGTCTTTTTATAATAATTTAGGAGGTCTGTTTTGTCAATAAAAATTTTTTAAAAACCTGAAATTGGCACAAAGGGGATAATCACACTCTGCCCTCCGCCCCGGCACAAGCAAACTCACTCCCTACTCGTACCGCAACGCCTCCACCGGGTTCAACGATGCCGCCCGGCGGGCCGGGTAAAAGCCGAAAAAGACCCCCACCCCCGTGGCGAACAGTACCGAAAGCAGAATGGCGCCGAAAGATACGGAGGTGGACCACCCGGCAAAGACGGTGATCAGAAGGCTGGTGGCCACCCCGATGGCGATGCCGATTATTCCCCCGGAAAGGCTCAGCACTACCGCTTCCGTCAAAAACTGCAGGAGGATCGCCCGCTCGGTGGCGCCTACCGCCATCCGGATGCCGATCTCCCTGGTCCGCTCCGTGACTGAAACCAGCATGATGTTCATGATCCCGATCCCCCCGACGAGCAGGGAAACCGCCGCCACCCCGGCCAGCAATGTGGTCATCACGCCGGCGGCGGTTTGGGCCGCTTCCAGTACGGCGGCGAGGTTACGGACGGTGAAGTCGTTTTCGGCGTTCGCCGGCAGCCGGTGGCGCTCGCGTAAGAGCGCGGTGATCGCTTCCGGCAGGTGCTCCAGTTCGGACTCCGAAACGGCCTGCACCCTTATGTTCTGAACGTTGCTTACGCCGAGCAGGCGCACCTGGGCGGTGGTAAGGGGGACGTAGATGACGTCGTCCTCGTCCCTGCCCATGGCGGAGGCGCCCGTCGGAGAAAGCACCCCGATGACCGTGAAGGCGATCTTGTTTATCCGGACGGTCTGCCCCACCGGGTCGGTGCCTGCGGGGAACAGGTTGTCCACAACGGTTTTACCCAGGACGGCCACGTTGGTAAAACCGCGCAGATCCTGCTCGTCGAAGAAACGGCCGTTTTCCAGGTTCTGGTTGGCGATGAGCGGCATTTCCGGCGTGGTTCCCGTCACGCTGGTCACCCAGGTCTGGCTTCCCTGGGAGGCGGTACCCCGGGTACTGATTTCGGCGGTCGTCCTGGCCACGCCGGGAAGGCGCGCGATGGCCCGGGCGTCTTCCAGGGTGAGGGTGTTGACCGTCCCCCCGGCCCCGCGCACCTGCGCGCCGGCGGCCCCGGGAAAGACCATCAGAAGGTTGCTGCCCATCCTTTGCATCTGCGCGCTGATCCGCTTTTCCGCTCCCTGCCCCAGGCTGATCATGATGATTACCGCCGCCACCCCGATTACGATGCCCAAAACGGTGAGCAGGGACCGGGCCTTGTTCGCCTGCAGGGCCAAAATGGCTTCGCCCAGTAAAAATTTAAAATTCGTGCGCATTTTTAAATGCTCCTTTTAATTTTTTGGCGGATGACGAAAAAATCTCCGCCCCCTCATCAAAGCAGGTTTTAAAAGCGGTTTTTCCGGGGCTCTTCAGGCATCTTTAAGGACTCAAACGGTTCAACTCTTCGCGGGCGACCTTTGGTTTTTCCACGCGTTCTTCGCCGGTGACGACCCCGTCCCGCAGGCGGATGATCCGCTCGCAGAAGGCCGCCAGGGAAGGATCGTGGGTGACCATGACGACGGTTACCCCCGTTTCCCGGTGCAGCTCCTGGAAAAGAGCGATCACTTCCAAACCGGTGCGGCTGTCCAGCTGACCGGTCGGTTCGTCGGCCAGCAGGAGCGCCGGGCGGTTCACCAGGGCCCTGGCGATGGCCACGCGCTGCTGCTGGCCCCCCGAGAGTTGGGTGGGGACGTGGTGCTCGAAGCCGGACAGGCCTACCCGGGCCAGAAGAGAGGCGGCCCTTTCTTTTCGCTCGGCGGCGGGAACGCCCGCGTAAAGCAGGGGCAGCTCCACGTTCTTTTGGGCGGTGGCCCTCGCCAGCAGGTTGAACTGCTGGAAGACAAAGCCTATCTTGCGGTTGCGCTGTTCCGCCAGCTCAGTTCTGGAGAGCGCGCCGATGTCCTTGCCGTCTAAGCGGTAGGACCCTCCGGTGGGCAGGTCGAGACAGCCGATAATGTTCAACAGGGTGCTTTTGCCGGACCCGGAGGCGCCCATGACGGCCAGCATTTCCCCCCGGCGGACGGTCAGGTCGATCCCCCTTAAAACGGGGACGGTTTGGGCGCCCAGGTAGTAATCTTTTTTAATGCCGGCGAGCTCCACCAGAGGCGTCACCGACGGCCACCCCCGCCGGGAGGGCCCGGGAAGAAGGGCGTGTTCGTCGTTCTCGTCGTTGACTGCGTTGATTGCGCCCCTTTTTGCCCGGTGACGACCAGTTCCCCTTCCGTCAGCCCGCCGGTTATCTCCACCGCCTGGTTGTTACTGATCCCCGTCTGAACCGGCCGCAGCTCAAGCTGCCCTTTGTTCAGGACGAGCACCACGCCCTGGTTCTGCGTAGAAGCGCCCGGCAGCTTTAAATTCTGCGCCGAAGCGTAACTGCGGGCGAAGCTCAGGGCCTGCCTGGGGACGGTCAGCACCTTGCTTCTGGCCTCCCTGACGATTTCCACGTTGCAGGGCATCCCGGCTTTTAAGCCGGCGGTGTCCCCCTCGATCTCGAGCAGGACTTCGTAAAACTGCACGTTGGACACGGTGATCGCCTGCGGCGACACGGCGCTTACCCGGGCGGAGAACTTTCTTTCGGGAAAAGCGTTGACGACGAAGGTCGCCTCCTGGCCCACGGCCACCTGGCCGACGTCGGCCTCATTGACCTGGGCGCGCACCCTCAACTTTTTGCTGACCACACTGAGTAACGGGCGGCTGGTGTTGTCCGCGCCGCTCACCGTGACGCCGGTGACCCGCTGGCCGACGGTGGCGTTGACTTCGGCGACGATCCCGTCGAAGGGAGCAAGAAGGCGCGTGGCTTCCAGGTTGCTCTCCGCCAGGCGGACCTGCGCTTCCGCCGCCTCCATGGAAGCCCTCGCCTGTTCGATCTGTTCCGGGCGGCTCCCCGCCTCCGCCAGCTTCAACTTGCTCTGCGCCTGCTGCCAGCGGGAAAGGGCGGAAGAGTAACTGCTCTGGGCATCGTCTAATTCTTTTTGTGTGGCCGCCCCTTCCTTAACGAGCTGCTCAACGCGCTCCAGCTGTTTTTGGGAGGCTTCTTTGGCCACGCGGGCGCTTTCTTCCTCCGCTTTAAGCTGGGCGATCTCCTCCGGGAGACTCCCGTTCTCCAGCTCGGCCAGCCGGGCGCGGGCGCTGCGCAGGTTGGCCCGGGCCGAGGCGAGCTGCGCCTGTTGTTCCAGATCCTCCTGGGCGAGCAGAAGCTGCCCCTCTTTCACCTCCTGCCCCTGCTCCACGGCGACCGTTTTGACCGTGCCGGGGTTTTTGAAGGAAAGGTTTAAGCTTTGCACGGGTTCGACCGTCCCGCTGGCGGTAATCGTAACCGCCAGGTTGCCGGCGGTGACGGCGGCGGTCAGGTAGTCCGCTTTCTGCGCGCCGCCCTTTTTCTGCCAGAACCAGCCGCCGAAGGCGGCAAGCAGAATCAAGACCGCGGCCGGGACGACGAAAAGTGACTTCCTCAGTTTGTTTTTCAGAATACGGCACCACTCCTGTTCTTTTTAATGGTTATTTTGGGCCGGGGCAAGGGGCAGGGTGAAGCTGAAGGTGGAGCCGGCCCCCTCCCGGCTGCTGACCGAAACTTTGCCGCCGTGGAGTTCCACGATCTGCCTGACGATGGCCAGGCCGAGGCCCGTTCCGCCGAGGGCGCGGGAGCGTGATTTTTCCACCCGGTAAAAACGCTCCCAGATGTGCGGCAGGTCCTCTTCCGGGATGCCCGGGCCCTGGTCGCTCACGCTGATTGTCGCTTCTTCCCCGGAAAAAGAGGCCTGCATTTTGATCATTCCGCCGGGCGGGGAAAACCGGATGGCGTTTTGCACGAGGTTGATCAAAACCTGCTCGATGCGCTCTTCGTTTCCCGGCAGGGCGGGGAAACCGGGAGGTATTTCCTGCTCGACGCAAAGACTTTTTTCTTCGATCTGGGGTTTTAACTTGAGCAGGACTCCGGCAAACAACTCGGGCACGTCGATGGGATTCAGGTCCCAGCGCACCTTGCCCGACTCCAGCCGCGCCAGGTCGAGCAGTTCGTTGAGCAGGCGGCCCAGGCGCAGGCTTTCCTGATGAATTACTTTTAAATACTCCGCCTGGACCGCCTTGTCCGCCGTCACCTCGTCAAGGAGGGCTTCGGTGAAACCCTGGATGGAGGTAAGCGGAGTGCGGATCTCGTGGGATACGTCCGCGATGAAGTCGCGCCGGAGCTGTTCCAGCTTCCTGGCTTCGGTGACGTCCTTAATCACCCCTACCGCCCCGTAAGCGGTCCCGTCCCTGCCCCGCAGCGGGGCCACCAGGGCGAAAAGGACGATTTTTTTACCGGGGAGGTCAAATTCGCCGGAGCGCTGTTCTCCTGTTTCCATAACCTCCTTGAAGAGAGCCCCAAGGGGTTGACAACCCTCAAAACTCGCCAAATCCTGGTTGAGGGCCTTTTTCTGATCCAATCCGAGAAGATGTTCGGCGGCAGGGTTGAGCAGGGTCGTTTTCCCCGCGAGGTCGGTGGCGATTACGCCTTCGGCCAGGTTGACCAGGATGTTTTCGTTTTGTGTCTTTTCGCGGGAGAGGTTGTTGATCGTCTGCTCCAGCTCAACGCCCAGCCGGTTGAAGTGTTCGGCGAGCCTGCCTATTTCATCTCGGGAGGTCACCGGAATTTGCCGGCGGAAGTTTCCTTTCGCCATTTCCATGGTGAGGGCGCTCATTTGCTTGATGGGGCGGGATATCGAGCGGGACAGGCAGTACGCCGGAATAATCGCCAGGAGCACGGCCACCCCTGCAGAGTAAAAGATTAACCGCCGGACGGCCGAGATGGTGGCCCGGATGTCGGCGACGGGGGTGGAAAGAAGGATTGCCCCCGCGACCTGCTCTCTGTACGTGAACGGGACCGCCGCCGTTAAAATCGTCTGGTTGGAACGCGGCATTTGTCTTTGCCAGGTGATCGCCCGCCCCTGAAGAAGCTTCTGGCCGTCGGCCGGTTCCAGGGGGGACGGGGGGAGCGGGTAGGGGGCGGGGCCCGGATTCAGGGAGGGGTCCAAAACCTCCCTGCCGACGATCATGATCCGGGTATCCTGCTGGGCGCGCAGGCTCCTGAGCGTCAAACTGTTAAGCGTTTTCTCCCTGTCGGCCTGCTCTCCTAAAGAAGCACTTAGAAGGCCGGCAATCTCTCCCCCCTGGCTGACGAGCTCCCTTTCCTTTGTAGAGTAGTAAAAGGAGCTGAAGAGCCAGGACAGGACCAGGCTGGTTACCACAAGGGTAACCAGGATGATTCCCACAAACGACACGAGCAGCCTGCCGAAAAGGCTCCTGCCCATCATTCGGTCACCTCGAACCGGTAACCCTTCCCCCAGACCGTGACGATGCAGTTCTTGCTCCCGGGGCTTTTAAGTTTTTCCCGCAACTTTTTGATATGTGCATCCACCGTCCGGGAATCCACGGGACATTCGTAACCCCAGACCTGTTCTAAAATTTGCTCGCGCGAGTAAACGCGCTGGGGGTGGGAAGCTAAAAACCATAACAGATCAAACTCCTTCGGGGTGAGCTGGATTTCTTTTCCTCCGGCCTCTACCCGGCAGGCGTTCCGGTCGATCGATAGCCCCGGGAAGTGCAGGACGTCGTTTGGGCCGCCGGCGTACTTCAGGCGGCGCAGAACCGCCTTCACCCTGGCCACCATTTCCCGGGGGGAAAACGGCTTCGTTATGTAGTCGTCGGCGCCCAGCTCAAGGCCGAGGATCCGGTCGGATTCCTCGCCCTTTGCCGTCAGCATGATGATGGGCACCGTCAATGTTTTTCTGATTTCCCTGCAGACTGTCCAGCCGTCCAGTCTGGGCAGCATGAGGTCCAATAAGATCAGGTCGGGAACGAAAGAGCGCACCATCGCCAGCGCTTTTTCCCCGTCTTCGGCCGTTTCCACTCGAAAGCCTTCCCTTCTCAGATACACGCTTACCAGCTCGCGGACAGGCTCTTCATCTTCGACGACGAGGATGGTTTCCATGGGCGATCCTCCTGATAATACCCAGCGCTTTTTTGCATTAAGTAATTTATACCAGAAATATGTTACGATTTTGTGAACAAATTTCGAAAAAAGAGTAAACTATCAGCTCAAGACGATTCATTAACCCATTGTTCGCCGGGTTAATAACATTTTCCTGTTCTTAAAGACTAATTTCATAAACTTTTTACTTTTTGTTCACAATTTTGCCACAGTTATCCGCTATACTAAAAAAGAGGACGTCCGAAGGGAGGTGTTCAGCCGGCAAAAGGGGATCCGTTTTTCGGCGCAAGCAGAAATAAACTGCAAGGAGGATGATGATGAAGAAGAAAATAGTTTTGCTTACCCTGGCCGCTTTTACCCTGGCCGCGCTTTTCGCGGGAGTTGCCCTGGCGCAGACTTCGCCCGCCGCGGATCAACCCAAGGCACCCGCGTTCTTCCAGACTTTCCTGGAAAAACTGGCGGCCAACCTGGGCGTGGAACAAAGCAAGCTGGTGGATGCCGTCAAACAAACCGAACTGCAGATTGTCGACGAAGCCGTGGAGCAGGGCAAGCTGACGTCCGACCAGGCGCAAAAAATCAAGGACCGGATTGAGGAGGGCAATTTCTTCCCGATGGGGCATTTCCCCGGTCCTAAAAACGCCGGATTCAGAGGAAAACAGCTGGACGAACTGGCCCAGGCCCTGGGCATGAACGCCGACGAACTTAAAGCCGAACTGCAGCAAGGAAAGAAGATCACTGACATCGCCCGGGAAAAAGGGCTTACCGCGGACCAGTTGCGCCAGAAGCTCCTCGAGGCCAGGATCCAGACCATTCAGCAGGCGGTAGAGGACGGCAAAATTTCGCAGGAAAAGGCTGACGAAATGATCAAAAGACTCCAGAACGCGCCCCAGGACGGAAAATTCGGGCGCTTCGGTCCGCCGCCCGCTGAAAAAACTGAGTAAACAAAACCCATTCCCGCCTTTAAAACATTCCCGCCTTTAAATCAAAAAGGAGCCAGATCTTCACCCGGCTCCTTTTTGTTGTTTGCCGTGCTGGAGAATCCCCTCCGGCGGGCCGCGATCGGGTTTCTCCTTATCAGTCAAAGCGCGCCGGACTCCTCCCAAGACTTCCGCAAGACTCTTGGGAACGGAGCAAACAAAAACTTCCGGTTTTAACCCCCCGGAAGCCTTGATTTTTCTGGGTTTGGTGCGGCAGAAGGGACTTGAACCCCCACGGGCCTGCGCCCACAAGAACCTGAATCTTGCGCGTCTGCCAATTCCGCCACTGCCGCAATAAACTTTCCTTAAACTTTTCTTCGCCGGACTCGATTTTTGCCGGGACCAATCCCCGGCTGGTTCTCTGGTCCAGCCCCGTTTATAAGTATAAAAGATTACGGTCAAAAAGTCAATATCCGGGGTGGGCGGCGGGAACATTTTTCCCATCTTCATCGTCAATAAAGAAAACGGTCCTGGCCGGGCAGGAAAAAGTTGAGAAAAGGAAAGGAAAGTTAAGGAAAGGAGTATGCCCATGCAGAAGAGGAAAAAGTTGTTCCTGACCGCTGCAGCGGTGGTCGCCCTGTCCATTTTCGCCACCGGGTTGTTTGTCCTGTCGCCGCCGGCCCCAAAGGTAACCGCCGGGGAGCTGAAGACCTTCTCCTCGGAGGAGGAACTGGCGCGGTATATCCAGACTTATATGGAGCTGTCCAGGCAGTTCGATTATTTCTTCGGCGGCGCCCCGAGGACGGCCGTCCCGGGGATAACGGAAACACCCCTGCGAATGACCCAAAAAATGGCTGAAGACACGGTTCAGGGAACTGGCGCCGCCCAGCCGGAAGCGACGCCCACAGCCAAATCCGCCCAACCGGCGGCGGGCAGCCCGCCGGCGGATTACTCCTCCACCAACGTCCAGGTGGAAGGAGTAGATGAAGGAGACATCGTGAAAAGCGACGGACAGTACCTCTACGTTCTCTCCGGCAACAAAGCGGCCATTGTCGAAGCCTACCCGGCCGAAAAAGCCCGGCTCGTTTCGGAAATCGCCTACGCGGGGAGTCCCCGGGAAGCCTTCATCAACAAAAACAAGCTCGTCGTCTTCGGCGCCCAGCCGGGCTACGGGGAAACCTTCATCCGGGTCTACGACACCGCCGACAAGGAAAAGCCCGTGCTCAAAAGGGACGTTTCCTGCCGGGGAAATTACGTCACCTCCCGGATGATCGGGGATTATGTCTACGTGATCATCAACGCGCCGGTGGTCGTAAGGACAAACGGCCCCGAGCAAAAGCAAAAGGCCGAAAACCAAACTGCCCCCGGACAAAAGGCCGAACAAAAGATTGAACTCCCCCAACTTACCGTCGACGGCCGGACCCAAACCGTTTTGCCCGCCGAGATCCATTACTTCGACTATCCCGACCGCAGCTATTGCTATACAATGATCCTGTCCTTCAACACGCAAAACGATGACGAAAAAGTGAAAAGCAAAACATTCTTAACCGGCATTTCCCAAAACGTTTACGCCTCCGCGCAGAATATATACCTGACCGGGGTTAAGGCGCCGGACTTCCGCTCCCTGGCCGCCGGCCTGCTCGAGGAACTGGCCGGGCTGGTGCCGCCGGAACTCAGGGAAAAGTTCGACCGGCTGCAGAACTCGGGCCAGGACCCCGCCCAACTGGTTCAGGAGGCGGTCAACATCTGCGAAGATTACCTTTCCACGCTGGACGAACGGGAATCGGCCGCCCTGGCGGAAAAAATCCTGGCCGCCCGGGAAAAATGGCAAATGGAGAGCGCCCGGCAAAGGGACCGGACGGCCATTCATAAACTGGCTGCGGTGAACGGCGAGGTCACCTACCGGTGCAGCGGCGACGTTCCCGGCCAGGTGCTCAACCAGTTCTCCATGGACGAATACAAGGGAATGTTCAGGATTGCCACCACTTCCCAGGGCCTCCTTTGGAACTGGCAGCCCAACACTCGCAACAACATCTACGTTTTAGACGAAGGCCTGCAGATCATCGGCCGGCTCCAGGGACTGGCGCCTGCGGAGCGAATTTACGCGGCCCGGTTTATGGGCGAGCGGGCCTACCTGGTCACCTTCCGGCGCGTCGACCCGCTGTTTGTCATTGACTTAAAAGACCCGGCCCGGCCGAAAGTCCTGGGCGAACTGAAAATTCCCGGCTACTCCGACTACCTGCATCCGTACGACGAAAATTACCTGATCGGCATCGGCAAGGAAGTACCCGGGGAGATCGTGCCCCTGTCCGCCCCCGCCGACAGCGGCGCGCAGGTCCAGATCTGGCCGCCGCCGCCCCGGGAAACGGGAATCAAAATCGCTCTCTTTGACGTCAGGAACCCGGCCCGGCCCAAAGAAGCGGCCAAATCCGTAATCCCCGGCGAAAACGCCGATTCCCCGGCCCTGCGGGACCACAAGGCCGTTCTCTTCAGCCGGGAAAAGCACCTGCTGGCCATCCCGGTTTCCTTTGCACCGGTTTACCGGATCATGAGCCGGCCGGAAATTGCCCGGCCGCAATCCGGAGCCGCGGTGCCGGAAGCCGTTGCGCCCGATCCGGCCCGCCTCTCCCGCTCCAATTTCTGGCACGGCGTCTACGTTTTCGACCTTTCCCCGGAAAACGGCCTGCGGCTAAAAGGCAAAATCACCCTTTCGGAAGCCGGCTCCGTCCAGGAAAAGACCGCCGGCCCGGCAAAAAGGTCCCTGTACATTAACGAAGTCCTGTACACCGTCTCCGACCGGCTGATCAAAATGAACGACCTGGGCACCCTGAAAGAGATCAACGAGATCTGGCTGGATTAAATTTTTAAAGATACCAGCATTTCCCTGATAGCCAATCCCCTTTTCAAGAAATACTATCGTATAAAGAATAAAGAATCAAAAGCGTTAAGTTTAATAAGTCAGTGCCAGGCACTTAACTTATTCGATGTTATGTAATACTTCTGTCCCCGTCACATTCTCCCCCTTTGTGCCTTTGTGCCTGGTAAGCTTTGTGCCTGTTATTTTCTGAAGGAGGGTCGCCATGTCCAGAAAAAACCGCATCAAAGGAAATTACCACGAGCCGGAAACCCTCATGGACACCCACCGCCCCGTCGGGCCGCCGCAGGCCCGCGAAGCCAAATCCCAAAAGGCCCAGCTGAAGGTGATGCCCCCCGGCCTTAATAAAGACGTCAAACGGGGGATGAGTTACAAAACCGGCCTGGTAGACTGGAGGGGAAAAGAGCGCCGGGAGGGAGCAAAAAGGGAAGGCGGCGGTCTTGCGCAGCAAATCCAGGCAATTCTGGATCAAGACGGGAACCTGCGGGGGTACGGCCTGAAGGCTCAGGCCACGGCAGAAGGGCGGGTGATTCTTTCCGGCATCGTGGACACCCTGGCCGAAAAAGAAAGGGCTGAAACGCTCGCCGCCGGCATCCCCGGCGTCCGGGCGGTGGAAAGCGAAATCAGCATCAGCACCGACGGCGCCGTCGACGATCCGGACGTCACCATGGAAGTGCAGGAGGAACTGGCGGCGGAAACCGCCGTCGACCTGCGCCACGTGGGCGTGGAAACCAAAAAAGGTACGGTTTACCTGGTGGGGAATATCAAGGACCCCGCCGAAGCCGAAGCCGCCGCCCGGACCGCGGCCCGGGCCCGGGGAGTGCGCAACGTTATCAACAATCTGGAGTTAGCCGAAAAAGAAGAATTAACCCCGGAAGAAATTTTTCACAGCCAGGTTCGGAACGACGGGGAAAAAATCTGATTACCGGTTTAACATTTCCCGGCCGGCCCCGGAAGCGGCGGATTTTGCGTTTTCCTGCAAAGCCAACCACAAAAAGAAGGTGAACGGTAAAGAGGAAAATCCGAAATTTCGGCGAACTTTTAAGGTGCAATTTCCCGGAAAGGACGGCTTGGCAGACGGGTCATGAAATTACGCCCGGTTTTGCTTCTGCTCGGGTTTTTTCTCCTCATCCTCACCGTTTGTTCCGGGCAGTTCCCCGCGGGGCTGACCATTTTAACCGGCAGCGCACCGGCGGCCTCCCTGCCGGGGAGCAGCCCGCCTGCTTTTGCCCGGGAGCACCCCCCCGGCCGGGAACTGGCCGCCCGGGAACAGGCCCTCGTCAACGAACTGATTAAACTCGACCTGCAGCTGGAAAAATACGGCCGGGAATCCAGCCTGCTGGCGGCCCGGCTGGAAGAAAACCTTGAACTGACCGAAAAAACCCGCACCGAACTTTCCCGCACCCGGCTCCTGCTCGCCCGGGAACGCCGGCGCCTGGGCGGCCTGCTGGCTTTCCATTACCGCTACGGCCAGGTCAGCTTCCTGAACTTGTTGCTGGGCACGCACACCTTTTCCGAATTCGTCAACCAGAGCTTTTACCTCTCGGCTTTCATCGCCAGGCAGGCGAAAATAATCCGGGAAACGCGCCGCCTGGCCGCAGAAAGCGAAGCCCGGCTGGCCCGGCTGGAGCAATTGCAGGTGGCGATCGCCAACGAAAAAGAACAGCTGGCCAGGGCCATTGCGGAAATGGAAAAATTGCGCGCCGCGCGCGGCCGGCTCCTGGCGGATGTGCGCCGCCAGTCGGTGGAACTAGCGGGGCGCCTGCTTCTTATGGAAGAACAATGGCAAAAGGTGCTTTCTGGCTTGCGCGCGGTAATGCAAAGAATCAGTGCGCTGCCGCCGGGGCAGCTCTTCCCCGACCGCCTCAGTTTTTCCGGCGGCAAATTGAAAGCAGAAATCGGCGCGGCCACCTTCAACCGCCTGCTGGCCGCAGCCGCCGGCGACGATTTCGAAACGCTCGCCGTCCATATTTCTCCGGACGGCGTTGCCATCAGCGGCGCCCTCGGCGGCGCCGGCACACCGACGGCCGTGCCCTTTACGCTAAAAGGGAATTTCCTTCCCGATTCCGGAGGCAGAAAAGTCAGCCTTTGTCCGCAGGCCCTGGAGATCAACAATGTGCCGGCAGAAAAAGAAATTCTCGCGTTTTTGGCCGGCACGGAAGGAATCTCCTGGGATCTGGGAGAAAGCTTCCCCTCCCTGAAGATCCTCGAGATAACCCCCGGAGAAGATAAAATAATCTTCGCTTTTACGGGAAATTTATAATCAATGTACCCGTATGGTAAAATCTGGCATGTCGAAAAAAGCCCTGATGAAATCTCTTCTGTGGATGAAAAACCTGTGGATAATGTGGATAAGTTTGTTGATAACCCGTTAAAACTGGTTTTCACGTTGTGGGTAAAAAATTTTTTTGTATATTTATATGTATTTCTGTCAAAATCAGTATATTTTTGATCGGGAATTTGTCGTTTCTTTGGAAAACCATGAATTGGGGGTTAGCGATCCGGCAACAGCCAGCGTGGCCACGTAAACCTCTTTGACGCCCGCGTTTTTGAGCGCCCGGGCACATTCGCCGGCCGTAAAACCGGTCGTAAAAACGTCGTCAACCAGGATGACGGAGCACCCGGCGGGCACCCCCGGCCTGTTTTTCGACACCGGGGAGAAGACAAAGGCGCCGCTTAAATTGGCCTGCCGCTGCGCGCGGGAAAGCCCCGTCTGGGGAGGGGTTTCCCGGATCTTTTGCAGGACCGGCAGTACGGGCAGGCCGGTCAAAGCCGCGGCCTGCCGCGCCAGAAGTTCCGCCTGGTTAAATCCCCTTTCCGCCAGGCGCCGGCGGGCCAGCGGGACGGGAACCAGGCCGGCCGCCGCGGCCGGCTCCTGTCCCCCGGCCGGCTCTTCCTGCTCCGCCAGGAAGAGAATTTCTTTCACCACGTCCGCCAGCAGGGCGCCCAGGGGCCGGGCCAGGGTGCGTTTTTTGCCGAATTTAAACCGGTGGATGGCCTCCTTCAGGGTCCCTTCGTACGGTCCCGCCGCGCGGGCCAGCAGAAAACAATGGCTGCTCTGCAAACACTCGGGGCAAAGCAGCCTTCCCCCTTTGTTCCGCCAGGACCGGAACGGGTCCGCCGCCAGAGCCGCCCCCGGGGAACGCCCGCACTTAAAACAGCGCCTGCCCTGACGGAACCGGGCAAGCTGTTCTAAGCACGGCGCACAGACCTCCGCCCCGGCGCTCGCTTCCCCGCACAGCGGACACACCGGGCGGGGCGGAAACACGAGATCCAGCAGTTCCTCCAGCCAGAACAATTTCACCGGCGCCCCCCGCTCGTTGACGCGGCAATCCTTGCCTTACAAAATCCCCGTCGGTTATTTTAATTAATCATGCTTTCTTGCGTCGCCAGCCGCGCAGCTCCTTTTAAAGCAGCGCCGAGGCGGAAACCACGCGGTCTTTCCCCGCCTCTTTGGCCCTGTACAGGGCCCGGTCGGCCTTTTTGATCAGGCCGGCCACGTCATGCGCGTGCCGGGGAAAAACGGCCACCCCCAGGCTGACCCGCACCTGCCGGGGAAGCCCGTCCACCGGAAAGTAATGCTCCCGCACCGTTTCCCGGATTTGCTCGGCCAGGTCCAGGCAATCCGCTTCGTCCAGCCCCGGCAGAGCAATGACGAATTCCTCGCCGCCGTAGCGGGCGACGATCCCCTTTTCGCCCACCTCGTCCCTGATCACCCGCGCCAGTTCGCAAAGGACGGCGTCGCCGGCCTGGTGGCCGTAGCGGTCGTTGATACTCTTGAAGGAATCCACGTCCAGCATCACCAGCCCCAGGGACCGCCCGGCTTCTTTCGCCCGCCTGTGCTCACCTTCAATTTGCCGGCAGAAATACCGGTGGTTGTAAATACCGGTAAGGGCATCCGTATTGGCGCTGTGCTCCAGGCGCCGCACCAGCAGGGCGTTCATCACCGCAATGGCGGCCTGCCCCCCGATAATGCCCAGCGTATGCAAATGATGCTCGTCAAACGCCAGGGGGCGCTTGTCGCCGATCACTAAAGCCCCCAGCGTTTCTTTTTCCGAAAGCAAAGGAACGACCAGAAGCGAGCGGTACACCTGGGGCAGCCCCGGCTCTTTTTTCAAACGGGGGTCGCTGCGGGCGTCGAAAACTATTTCCGGCGTCCCGTTTTCCATGGCCTGCCCGAGGAACCCCTCTCCTTTCGGAACCGCACTCCGGCGCAGGCTTTCGGCGAAAACACCGGCGGCCGCGGCGGCGGCATAAGCCCCGCGCTCCTCCGACCAGAGGTAAATCACCCCGGAATGGTACGGAACAATCCGGCGCGCTTCCTTTAGCACAATTTCCAGGATGTCCTCCAGGGCCAGCCGCTCGTTTAACTTTTTCGCCACCTGGTAAAGGGCGAACAGTTCCCGGTTGGCCAGCTCCACGTGGACGTAGAGGCGCAAAACGAACTGCCCAATCAGCACGGGCAAAAACAATAAAAGGGAGCCCGCCACCCCCACCTGCTGGTACAAAAGGCCCATCAAAACGCCGAAGGGAGTGCCGAAAAGGTAGGTCAGGGCGTCCCAGCGGAAGGCGTCGGCCCAGGCCAGAAGGGGGTAGCGGCGCCGCCCGGGCAGAAGGTAAAGGTAAACAAGCAGATGGTTGACGAGCAAATAAGCGGCGATAAAGGCCAGCAGGGGGAGCAGGTCGGCGAGCCCCAGGCCGGCCCCCCGCTGCCCCCCAAGCTTTGCGTAAACGTGGTCGGCGGCCAGCAGAACCGGCACGTATTGGGCGGCATTAAAGAGGGTGGTCCGGAAGGGGTTGCCGCGGTTTGCGATCCCCTGGCTGAACAGGGCGGCCAGCGCGCTGATCCAGGCCGCCGCCGCCGGACCGTAAATCAAGTAGGAGGAAAGCACCACCGCAAAGCCGCCGGTCAGGCGCCCCTGGGGAAAGGAGACTCCCAGCCACTCCGCCAGCATCCCCAGGGCGATCATAATCAAAAATTCCCTGCCCAGGTCCAGGTTCAACGCGCTGAAAAGCCGGGCCAAAATTCCGAAGCCAAGTAAAATGATCAGCCAGGTGTAGAAGATGTGCCCTGCGCGGCCGGCCATCCCCCTTGAGCCACCTCTTCAAGGAAAACAAAAAATTTAGTCCGCCGCGATTTCCTCTTTCAAGAAACAGAACAGCGGCGCCCTGAGCAGGTCTTTCCCTTTGTGCCGGCGGGCGTCGTAACAAAGAAACGTCCTCCCGCAGCCGGCAGCCGCCTGCTCCCCGGGCCGCCCGCAAAAGCCGCCCTCAAGCACCGGGTAAGCAAGCTCCCCGGCCAGCAGGCGGATAATTTTCCCCGTGTCGTCGCCCGCCCCGCAATCCACCACCGCCACTTCCAGCCGCGGCCAAAGCCTGTTCCGCCAGGCGATCAGCTTGCGCAAAAACCCTTCCGCGGCGTCTTCCTGGCCGCCCATGAGGACGAACAGTTTACATAACTTCTCCCTGCCCGGCGCCGGCCGCATCCTCCCGGCCCAAAACAGGTGAAAAACCCTTCCGAGCGCAAAAACGAGCCAGCCGCCGGCCAGAGCAAGCAAAATCTCCCAAAGCATCGCCCTTCACCCTCTTTGCACCTTTTCTTAATGCACGATATGCAGCAAGAAAAGGGAGGGTGAAAGGTAGAAATACCTCCTCAATTCCTAACCCCTGTTTTTTTACACCCCCGCCGCCCGGCGCAGCACTTCCGCCTTATCCGTGCGCTCCCAGGGCAGGTCGATGTCCAGCCGCCCGAAGTGGCCGTAAACAGCCGTCCGGCGGTAAATGGGCCGGCGCAGGTCGAGACTTTTGATGATCGCCCCCGGGCGCAGGTCAAAGTGTTCCCGGACCAGCCTGACCAGCTGATCGTCCGGAACCTTGCCGGTGCCGAAAGTATCCACCATCACGGAAACCGGCCGGGCCACCCCGATGGCGTAGGCCACCTGCAACTCGCACCGGTCCGCCAGCCCGGCGGCCACGATGTTTTTCGCCACGTACCGGGCGGCGTAGCTGGCCGAGCGGTCCACCTTGGTCGGGTCTTTCCCGGAAAAACACCCTCCGCCGTGCCGGGCCATGCCCCCGTATGTATCCACGATGATTTTCCGCCCCGTCACGCCGGTGTCCCCCTGCGGCCCGCCCACCACGAAGCGGCCCGTGGGGTTAATCAAATAGCGGGTCGTGGAATCAAGGAGTTCGGGCGGAATGACAAACTTGATCACCTTCTCGATAATGTCCTCGCGGATCACGTTCAGCTCCACCCGCGGGCTGTGCTGGGCAGAAACAATCACGGTATCCAGGCGCACGGGGCGGCCGTTTTCGTACTCCACCGTTACCTGCACCTTCCCGTCCGGCCGCAGGTAAGGCAGTTCCCGGTTTTTCCGCACCGCCGCCAGCCGCCGGGCCAGCTTGTGGGCCAGCAAAATAGGCAGGGGCATCATTTCCTTCGTTTCGCTGGTGGCGTAACCGAACATCATCCCCTGGTCACCCGCCCCCACGGCCTCGACCTGCGCGTCGGCGGCCTCCCCGGAACGGATTTCCAGGGACTTGTCCACGCCCATGGCGATGTCCGGCGACTGTTCGTCGATGGACGTGATCACCGAGCAGGTATCGCAGTCAAAACCGTACTTTGCCCTGGTGTATCCGATTTCCCGGACGGTTTCCCGCACCACCCGGGGAATATCCACGTAGCAGGAAGTAGTAATCTCCCCCGCCACCATCACCAGCCCGGTGGTCACCAGCGTCTCGCAGGCCACCCGGGCGTAGGGGTCGCGGGCAAGAATTTCATCCAAGATGGCGTCGGAAATCTGGTCGGCCACTTTATCGGGGTGCCCCTCCGTCACCGATTCCGAAGTAAACAACTGCCTGGCCATGAAAAACCACCTCCCAAAAAAAATGCAAAAAATGGTGAAATCCATGCCTATTCTAACAAACGGCACAGGCAGTGTCAACCTTGGCGCAGCGCTCCACCCGCGGCAGGTAAGAAAAAGATTGATTTCAGAACGGCTTTGGGATAACATAAGGATTGAAAAGGCCAAAAGTAAAGAAGAGAAAGAAGCGGGGAAGGCCATGCCCGGGGCCCGCGGCGGTAATGAAAAGAAACTCGAAAAAGGCGGGTGACTGCCATGTTAAACAACGAAGCGCCGGCGAAAGGCAGCTGGGAAGAATACTTTGTCGCCTGGAAAAAGCGCGCCCGGCAGATCCGGCAAAAAACCAGGGCAAAGGAAATCGGGGCCCGCAAGGCAGCGCGGGAAATGGCCCGGGTGTTGGCGGAAGAATTTGCCGTTTCCCGGGTATACCTGATCGGTTCCCTGACCCGGCCCGGATATTTTACCTCCCATTCTGACATCGACCTGGTAGTAGAAGGACTTCCTCCTGAAAAATTTTATCAAGCGGAAAGGAGGCTGGAGGATATTGCCACCATTCCTTTCGACCTGATTGACTGGGCCGAACTCGACGAACGTTTTGCGGCCCGGGTCCGCCGGGAAGGGGTGATTCTTTATGACCGGGATCAACGGTAATCATTACCGGCTTTTGATTGCCGAACTGCAAAGCGACCTGGAAGCTGTGGAAAAAGTAGCAGAAGAAATCCACTCGGCTTTCCGGGATCAAAAGACATCCTTCAGCAACCTTGAACTGGCTGGAATCGCTCATTTGCTGGAAAACTTTTATACCGCCGTTGAGGATGTAATGCTCAGGATTGCGTCCAGGGTGGATAAAAGTTTGCCTCCCGGTGAAAAATGGCATAAAGATTTACTGCATAGAATGACTCTCCGGATTCCGGAAGTAAGGCCGCCGGTTTTTGATCACCGGCTCTTTGAGGCATTGGATGAATACAGGCGCTTCCGGCACCGCAGCCGCCACGTATATCGCCCGCCCATTCCAGAATGGTCAAAAATGAAACATCTGGTGGAAAACCTGAACGAAAACCTCCTTGAGATAAAAAGGCAGATGGAGCTTTTTCTTGATTTTTTAAATCAACTTGTTTTATCGCTGGAAGAAGATGAATAAAGCCGGGGCTGCTTCTTTAATACCCCCTCCAAGCGCCTTTGCCCGCTTTCTTTTCGACTTAGGGCTCCATGGTGGCGGTTCGGGCGGCTTCGTCCCAGTTTACCCTGGCACCCGGGGCCTGGGCTACCGGAGCGGCCAGGGTCAACTACTTTTTCTTTAAAGGCACAAATGGCAGGCGAACAAAACCGGCAATCTCAAAATGAACGTCAAAAGCAATACAGACGGCGGTCAATCGTTTCACTGGAAAAATCATTCTCCGGCGGAGCCTGGGCAATTCCGGCCGCTTCCAGGAGAGGGTCCCTCATTTGCGCAAAATCTTTATTCATCCGCCCGGAGACTATCTGGCGCAACACAGCGGAAATCGATTTCCCCTGGCTTTCCGCCATCTTTCGAAGAAACTCGTATTGCCATTCTTCAACCACAACTTGCATCCGGCGCATCAGCGCCAGCCCCCTCAATAGATTATTTACACATTCACTATTACACAATAATCTTAAACTGTCAATATAATCCTTTTACTTCCCGTCCTTAAAAGAGCGTGCCGGTTGACCGGCGTATTGGGGCGTGATATACTACTTCCCTGCTCAGAAATTAATCTGACCGATATAGATAGTAACCCCCGGCCAAACCGCCCGGCCCCTTTTCCGGGAAACCCGCCCCCAGCTTCCCGGCCCCGGGAATTTAGAAAAATAGGACCCTTTTGAGGGACCCTGGCTAACGTTTCTCCTTCAAAAACTTATACATCTCTTCCACCGAAGCAAACCCCAGCTCTCTGGTGGCGATCTTCTGCACCAGCCCAGCGCCCACGTTCCCCTTGTGCTTCGCGTGGATTACGCACGTCCTTTTGACCCCGTCCGGCCCCGTTCCTTTCCAAACAGAAGTTTTCCCCTGCCTTTTCATTCCCAGCTTCCGGCAGATTTTCTCAATGTCGTCCCAGGTGAACGTATAGCCCATCAGTCCGCCAGCGCCTTCTCCAGCTCCAGGACGCTAAAGAGCTTTTCCCGGTCCCCTTCGCACCGGAGGACGCGCCTTAAGTGCCAGTAGTGCTCCCGCCTGCCCCCGGACGGGCTTAAATAGTACGGCAAGTCGTCAAAATAGACCCGAGCGTAATCCAGGATATTGTCGATAAAGTCTTCGACCGCCTCCTGTTTGGTCGGGCCGACCCCGTATACCCCCGTTTCCACGTTGTACAGGGAGTAATGTTCGATCCTTTCGTCCGGCTGGTCAAGCCATTCGTAAGTAAACTTTTTTGTCTCGCATAGTTCGTCAAGCAATTTGGTCGAAATCAGCGACACCGGGGAATCGTCCTTCCGCCTGGTGTCGGTCAGGAGGAATTCTTTACCCATAGCGGCCTCCCGGCGCAGGACGGTTAACCTGTTTTTTGCTTCGTGGACGGAAACCTGCGGCATAAGCAAAACTCCTTCCGTTAGACGGGTCTGCCGCTATTATATCAAAAAAATAACCATAATAGCTACACATATAAAAAGCCGGACAACAATTGCCCTTACACTTTTTAGTTTTTCCTGAGAATATAAGAGAGATTTAAAAACAAAAAGGATAACCCCGTTTGTCAGTTAAAAAGAAGAGTAATTGGTGTTATGCCCGGCTTTCCTTAATGTAACGTATTTGTTACGCTTAAAAAAGGAAAACTAATAAGGAGGCGTTGAAAAACATGATTAAAGCAGTTGGTCATAGGTTGAAGAAGGCGCGAGAGCAGTCAGGATTAACCCAAAATCAGGTAGCCAAGATATTAGGAATTGCCAGAGAGCAAGTCTCTTATTACGAAAACGGAAAAAGAGAGATGGGTGTTGACGATCTGCTTAAATTCGCGGACATTTATGGGGTCACGCCTGGTTATTTTCTAAATCCGGAAACTGAAAAACCCGTTGTTGTATCTTTTAGGACTTCCCAGTTGTCTGACGAGGACCTTCCTGTTATTATGGAAGCTCAGCGTTTCCTAAACAATCTATATGAGTTAGAGATGCTTTTAGAGAAAGCGGGTGCGTAGGTTGTTCGATATCAGGGAAAGAGCGCGCCGAAGAGGTGCGGAGGCGAGGCGGGAAGCGGGCTTGAATTTGCTTGTCCCGGTTGATATTTGGAAAGTCCTGCAGGCATCAGAAATCTCCATATTAAAAAAACCTCTAAAAAGCAATATTTCCGGTATGTTTCTAAAGAAAGGATTCGTGAAATTAGTTTTAATTAATACATCGCGCACTGTCGGCCACCAGAATTTTACGGGCTGTCACGAGTATTTTCATTTGTTGTACGACCAGGACGACAAAAAAATTTGCCGGGCGGGAGAATTTGATTCTAATGATTCGAACGAACGGGAAGCAGATTATTTTGCCGCTTACTTTCTGGCCCCTGACGAAGCTTTGGAATTTCAGGTCGAAAGGCGGCTGAAAGGAAAAAGAAGAGCTTTAAATATAGCCGACGCTATCGCTTTAGAGCAGATGTTTGGGATGAGCCACCAAGCCATGCTAATCAGGCTAAAGGAAGCGGGTTACATTCATGCCGAAGAAGAGGAGCACATGCGCTCCCGAGTATTAACTCAGGCGCTACAATTAGGATATTCTCCCGATCTCTATCTTCCTTCTAATGAAAATGCTATCATTTCTAATTACGCAGAGAAAGCAAAAGAAGCTCTCGATAAAGGTTTAATTTCTCAGGGTAGATATGAAGAATTGCTGCTGGAAGCAGGATTGGAAGAGTTAGTATTTGGCCTGACGGAAAGGGAGGAAGAAAGGGATGAGACAATTCCCCTGTAATCCTCCCTATGTTTTTGACAACGATTGTCTGGCGTCGTTTTTGTGGGTGAAACGTCCGGATATACTGACAAAAATTTTCCCTGGGCAAATATCGACTACGAAAGCGGTAGTTCACGAGTTGACTTACTTGCGAAAAACAAGGTATAACTGGGTGTGTCTACAATTAGAAGAAGAAATAGCCAAAGGGGCGATCAAAACTGTCGATCTCCTTGTTGGCACTAAAGAATTCTTAGAATTTATGGACCTTATAAACGGGAGGTTTAGAAGAAAAGTATTAGGTTACGGTGAAGCATCCGTTTTAGCCTGGGTTAGACACAATGGCGGAACCGTGGCAAGCAACAACATATCTGATGTTGCAGAATACTGCCACGTGGAAAAAATAGGTTTAATATCAACGGACGATATTTTGTGCCTGGCTTGCACCAAAAAAGTAATCTCAAAAAAAGAAGCAGAAAACCTATGGTCGGAAATGAGGGCCCGTCGACGGAAGTTGCCTGACTACTCTTTTGCTGAAGCATATCACCGGTTTTTAAACAACCTGCCCAAGTAACTGGTAAAAATTTTCCCAAGGCCTTTCATCTTCGACTGGCACCAAAAAGAATGTTTTCAAGCACATAAAAAATTCCGGGCCCCTTTGGAGGAACCCGGAATTTTGTGCGCTTTACCTGCTTTCAGCCTTAGAGCTCCATGGTGACGGTCCGGGTGGCTTCATCCCAACTCACCTTGGCGCCCGAGGTCTGGGCTACCCAGCGGAACGGCAGCATGGTGCGGCCGGGATCCACGATCTCGGCGGCCACGTCCATGTTGACGGCAACGCCGTTGATCAGCATAACGTTGCTGCCGATGGTGAGCTGGACGCCCTTGTCGCTAAAGTTCTCCACTTTAAGCGGAACCGGAATAATTAACTTTACCGCGTCTGGTCGCCACCCGAACTGCCCGTCGCACTGCTGGTGCTGCTGCTACCGCCCCCGCTGCCTAATCAGGCCGTTCCCGCGTAGGCCCAGGGCTTCTTAAAGGCCAGCTTGAAGACCTCGTGCTGGCAGATCGTATCCAGGAGCGATTTCTTAATTCCCGCCAGGGCAGCCTCGGCGGCAACTACCTCCTGCTTTGTGGCCATGCCTACCTCGTATTTTATCCTGGCTACCCGCAGTTTTTCCTCTGCGTCGGCCAGCTTTTGCTCTAAGCCCGCGTAGTTTTCCTCAAGCTGGCGGATACCGTAGTATGTTGAGCGTACCGCCTTGCGCAGATTCTCTTCGGCCCCGGCGGCGGAAACCTCGGCCTCACTCACCTTTATTGAGACTTGCTGCTGGCAATGGCCCGCTCAATAGCCTGCTGCAACGTCAGCTCCGGTGTAGCCGGTTCCTTCGCCAGGACCGTTTTAACCCCGGCGGTTACCCCGGCGCTCATTAGAACGAAACCTGTTAACCTGGTCAGGCCTTGAGCGACCGGCAGCCGGCGGGAAAAAAGCTATAGGAACTTGAACTCAAAGCCGTGGTCCTGGATTACGTCACTCCTAAGGACTGGGAACTAATGAACCGGGACAACGCCGAGTCCCTCAAATGGGCAAGGCTACCTTGACCCACAAGGCCTGGTGGTGGAGATGGCGCTGCAGGGACTAACCATCCAGGAGATTGCCCGCAGGATCTACCACACTCCAGAGGCGGTAGACAATTACCTGCGGTTGTTTGACCGGGTACTGCTGCTGCGTTATTACCGGGTTCCGGTCTCAGCCATGATGAGGATCACCGGCCATAGCGCGGGGTTGCTGGAAAAGCACCTGGCCCTGGTGGAAAAACACTTCCCTGATGAGGAGCCCCTGGTCAGTTACGTCAATAGCAGAGGTATTAAGTTAGAAAAGAGCAGCTAGGGAATAATGGGGTATACAGAAAAAATTAAAACCGCGGACGAATACACCCTGGGGCTGATTCTGGACCACATCTTCGAGATCAACACCGTCGCCGACCTGGACGAGTATCTCTAAAGGAATGCATGATGCAGAAGGGTTAAAAAAACCCCCGCCCCCGGGTTTTCCCCGGCGGCCGGGAGTTTCTTAAAACTGTTTCTGTATGTTTCCCTATAATCCGGTCCTATCCTGCCGCCCCGAGTTGCAGCCCGTGCTGCCCGCAGCCCGCTAAGCCGCTCCCGGAGCTGCCCGCGTTGCTGCCGCCCGTGTGTGCCGGCTTAGGCCCAGGGCTTGGCGAAAGAGAGTTTGAGAAGCTCATGCTGGCAGACCGTGTCCAGCAGTGATTTTTGCACCCCCGCCAGGGAGGCCTGGGCAGAAAGGACATCGGCTTTGGTAGCCATGCCCAGTTCATATTTCAGCTGCGTCACCCGCAGGTTTTCCTCGGCTGCGGCCAGTTGTTGCTGCAACCCGGCGTAGCTGTCTTCCAGCTGCCGGATGTTATAGTAAATGGTGCGTACCGCGTTACGCATCTGCTCCTCGGCAGCGGAGGCGGACACTTCGGCCTGGTTCACTTTGATTTCCTTTGATTTATACGGTTCCGCTTCGTAATTGAAAGCATAAAGGTCCAAATCCAACTTCGCCAGTTCGACACTTCTTTTGACCTGCCACAGAGTCGGGCTTTTTTCCACCGCCCGTTCTACTTCCGTCTCCAGGTTATCGATCTCCAAGGCGCTAAAGCTGGGGCGGTCGGTCAGAACCGGCCGGTCTTCCGGCCAGAGGCCGACCAACTGGTTGAACTGCTGGTAGGCGTCGTCCAGGGCTTTTTGCGCCGCTTCCAGAGCGCTTTTCGCCCCCGCCAGCCTGCTGTCGGCCTGAATGAGCCCGGATTTGGAAAGCGCGCCGGCCCGGTAGGAAGCCATGGCCAGGCGGCCGGCGAGTTCCGCGCTCCGGCAGTCCAGCTCAGCGGTGCGAACGTTTTCCAGGGCCTGCAACACGCTGTAGTAAGCTTTCGTGACGGACATGGTCACCGTATCTACTTCGGCGTCATAACTTTTTTTGGCCATCTGCCACTGGAGGTCGGCCGAGACCAGCCCGGTGAAAGCCGAAGCTGCTTCAGCAGCCTTTTCGTCGGAAATGGGCCCGCTGGGCGTCCACTTAACCTTATCCGCAGCGGATTCCCTCACCTCTTCCGTCCGCTCAATTTCGTACTCCTTATTTTTAAGAGATTTGCTGTTCGCAATGGCCCTCTCGACGGCCTGCTGCAGGGTCAGCTCCGGCGTGGCGGGCTCCTTCGCCCAGGCCGCCATGCCCCCGGCGGTTACCCCGGCGCCCATTGTTAATCCGATCAGCAGGATGAGACTAACAACAAAACCAAATTTGAAAAGCGCAGCCGACCATGTTTTCCGCAAAAAGCACCACCCCTAAAAATTTTCCAGATTTACCGGCTCCCTTAACATTCTCTTCATCCAATTAACTGTTTCCCTTTTTAAGTATATACCGGCTATCTCTATAAAGTCAAGTTACAAATTTGTGAAAAAGGAACCGGCATCCAGATCCCTGTCCAGAGCTATTGAATCAAATCAATTAATCGATAAACCAAAGGAAATCTCGAACGTCCGGTTCTTCGGCAAATTTACGCCGGTCACAACGGCGCCGGTGATGCCGTGCGCCCGCAGAAAAGCGTTTAGTTTTTCTTCAATCACCCCCGCGACAGCCTCTTTTTCCTCCCCTTGCAGGTGAGCGGGGTCCAGGCCGCGCCCGAGCACCGTTTGTTTTATTTCCTGCCTTACGTTGGCCTGGTAGGCCCAATCGTCAATCAAGCGGATGAGCAGACACCTTTTTTTGTCCCCGGACAGCATGGCTTCGGCAAGGGCCGAGCCCAGGGCGTTGGCGGCGGTATTCCACCCGGCGTAGCTCTCCAGCCGGAAGTAGAGGTTTTCTTCCAGAAGCAGCCGGATTAATTTGTTGTCGGCGCCGTTGGCGAAGGCGACATCCGCCACGGCAACGGTTTTGCCCTGTTGAAGATACGTCGCGGCCCTTTGCACAAATGCAGCCAGGCAGCTTTCCGGACGGAACGGTTCATTTTCTTTGCCGGCAGCCTCAGTGCTTTTCGTCGGCGCGTTATTCACCATCAGCACAATGTCGGCGTCCCCGGTCCGCTCCGCCGCTTCGCCCCCCGCCGCCGCCAGGTGCTCCCGGACGGTTTGCGCCAGAGGCGTGTCTTCGTATGGCGGGATCCGGTTTACGGCCTGCGGATCGGCGTAGTCCACAAACACTTTGGGTTTTCGGCCCCGGAGATCGTTAATCATCCGGGCAAGCAGGAGCAAACCGGTTTCGTCGGCGCCGGTCAGGCTGGTGAATTTTGCGCCGGGAAGCTGCTGCAGTTCCTGGTATTCCAGGCGCGGGTAGCCGTACTCCGCGGTGTCGTCCCGGCAAAGGACCCAGTAATCAAAGGGGTTGTCCGCGATGATAGCTTTGGTGACGGAAAGGTTCTTTTGCCGCCGGGAAAGGTAGTCCCCCAGGTAAGGCGCGGGGATAGCCCGGATGAGTTGCCCGGTTTCCTTCTCCTGGGCGCCGGTGAGCAGACCCAGCTTCTTTTTATGCTCCAACACGGAAAGCCTGTAGATAAGGGCGCCGTATTCTTCGTAGTAAGGGGGCTCCTCTCTGCTCCCGCCCTGCTTCGGCAGGCGCATGAGGGAAGTGTAGGCGTAAATTTTGGGCCGCGGACCGGGGTTGTCCTGGAAAAGAGACCGGAGCCCGGCCAGCCGCTCTTGCAACTCCCCGGGAGCGAGGTGGTGGTTGCGGGAAGCCAGCAGACCCCCGTAGATAAACGTGTCGGTGCTTAAGATTACCCCGTCGGCCAGCGGCATTTTTTCTTCGATAAACCGGGCTAGATCCTCGTACCTCCCGGAATCATCGCCGTTGCCGCGGCCAGAGTATTCCGCCGGGGGCATAATGAGCTGAATGTTTTGGCGGCGGCCCACTTCCCGGGGGTACTGGTCAGTGATCGGCCGCGCGTCGCCAGGAACGAAGAGAATGTTCAGCATCCGTTCCTGGTCCGGACCGCTTTTTGCCGGTGCGGAAGAAGGCCCCGCACAGCCGGCGACGGCGAGAAGCAGAAAGCATAAACAGCCGGTTAACATTTTAGTCATTATATTCCCCTTACCGAATCCCGCTTAAAACACGTTTCGCTTAAGCATATCGTTCGTAATTAATGCATAAAGGAGGCTTTCTGGCCAAGTAGCCCTGGCGCATTCCTGTAAAAAATGCCTTGAGCTAAACTTCCTAATCAGATAAACTATAGCCAGCAAAGCTTAAACCGCAAAAGGAATAAACCAGGGAGTCTTTTAATGTGAACACTACTGGTATTATCTGGTTGCAAAACAATTGTTGAAAAGATAGAACGCAAACATAACCCGAGCAAAGATGAAGTTGAACAGGTATTTATAAATGACCCTCATTATCGCTTCCTGGAAAAAGGTAAAATAAATGGTGAGAATGTATATGCAATTTATGGCCGGACAGATTCAGGGCGATACTTAACAGTAATTTTTATTCGCAAGTTTAACAACCGGGCGTTAATCATCACTGCCCGTGATATGGATGGAAAGGAGCGAAAGCAATATGAAAAGCAAAAAAATAGACGAGATTCCTGATGACATGACCATAGAAGAAGCTTCCGAATTTTGGGATACTCATAGTGTCGCGGATTATCCTTCCAGGATGGTCCGAATAGAATATAGCCCCGAAGGAAAGGTTACTTTTATTGCGATTTCAAATGAACTATTGAAAACATTAGATCAGAAAGCAAAGAAGGAAGGAATTTCTGTCGAAACACTGGTCAATTTATGGATCCAGGAAAAGCTCATCAGTGCGTAATAAAGGTGACCTTTTACGGACAGAAAAAGATCACCTCAGATTAGTTTTTGGTTTACTTTCAGGAAAGAAACTACATGTTGTCTGCCCGGGGTATGGGAACAAGCACACCGTCACCGAAGCTTACGGTAGATCTTATCATACAATTTATCTACCTCCTCGTCATGCAGTTCATCTCAGACACTCACTTCATACCTATCGGGCAAATGTATTTTTCCTTCCTTGATAGTTTTAGCCACTTCCACTTTCTCTTCCTTTATCATGCTCGTCATCCCATTACTATTATATGGCTCCGGATAAGAACAAGCAAGCCCGCCGTGCCCGTGGGCGCACGAAAAAATTCCGGGCCCCTTTGGAGGGACCCGGAATTTTTAGCGTTTGTAACCGCCTGGAAGGCTTAGAGCTCCATGGTGACGGTCTGGGTGTCCGGATTCCAGTCTACCTTCGCACCCAGGGCCTGGGCCACCCAGCGGAACGGCAGCATGGTGCGGCCGGGATCCACGATCTCGGGGGCCACGTCCATGTTGATGGCGATGCCGTTAATCAGCATGACGTTGCTGCCGATGATGAGCTGGACGACCTTGTCGCCCTTGATCAGGGTTACCTTGCCGTCAGCATACATGATGTTATCGGAGGTTACACCGCAGGCCTCGGCAGCATACCGAACGGGGACGTAGGTCCGGTCGTTCTTGATGTACGGAGCCGCATCCATCTCTTTCTCGACACCGTTCACCATGTACTTGGTGTCGTTGATGGTGAAGACCACGGTGGCTTTCTGCTCGCCGGGGGCGGGGGTAACAACATTAGCCACAGGAACCTTGATACAACTATCCTGATCAAATTCACCCGGATCAAGGTCTGATTCATTACCAGTACCATCATAACCTTTTGCAGCCTTATTGTTGACTACAACGGCACTGCCCTGAACGGCAATCCCCACTTTTCCTTCGGGTATGGTACGATCAAGATCAACTTTACCACCAGAAATCTTGATTGTGCTAATCTTCGTGCTCGTACTCTTAATAGGAATGTATAGGTCGCTACCGTCAGCATCGATACCTTCAGTATCAAGATCGATGTTGCCCTCGACGACTTCAACATCCGGCGTATCAGACCATTCGACTCCATCACCTAGCTTAATAACCAACGTGCCCTTAGCCAAAGCTTCTTTCTTGGCTTCTGTAACTACAATGTCCCCTATCGGCTGGTTCTTAACACCGACTTTTACGTCTTTAATGTCTGTTTTAACTGATACTGGAGTGAGCGCTTTTCCTAAAACGACTTCGCCTTCAACGCCGCCACGACCGGTAACTTTCGCCACGATGTCGCCGCTAGCATTGCCTTTAATTGATACAGTGAATTTTAACTTAAATTCAGTCTTTCCTGGGCCATCCGGAACAGTAAACTGAACTTCATTGCTGGTACCGTCTACTTTAATTGAATCTTTAAAGGAACTTTCTGCGCCTTTTTTGTCGTCGGGGTTAAGGTCGCTAATATTCTTGACTTCACTTACATCAACGCCAGTAATTTTAACCCAACTCGGAAACTCAATTTTTGTTTTACGGTTGGGAATAAACGATCCATCAACATTTTCTTTGAAGTAAAGTTTTTGCAGTTCACGACCAAACAAACCAGCCAGAACTTCTTTTGGATCACCATCAGCCTTTACGGTAACGCCAAAATCAGCATATTTGGCGATTACGAGATCGGCGTCATCAATTTTGTCTCCGGACAGGTTAACTTCAACATCGCCATAATCAGCATCATCGGTTGCACTAATTACCGGGACAATTTGGATGATGCCGCGCTGTTGACGGCTGTTTACCGGGTCAAAATAAAACCTGAATGTCCGCCCATCAGTGTAAATGTCGTCTTTACCAGCACCTTGGTTATACTTATTGTCCTGAGTGATAGTCGAACTGCTTAATCCGGCCATAAAACTAATTTTGCTGGCATCCATGGTACCCCATTCAAAACCAGCAGGAAGCTTGATAACAATTTCTTGTTTAGAATCGCCAATTGCTCCAACGGAGTTCTCAACAATGCGTATGGTGCCGGCTGTGCCGCTCTCGCCAATGGTCGGAACAGAAATCACGCTTGCAGTAGTATCACCGGTGCCAACGCGTCCGAGAATAAACTTGCCACCTGTAATACCGGAGTCAAATGCGTCAACAGTTACTTCGATATCACCGCCCGAAAAGCCGTCGATATCAACAATCGGGCGGAGTTGGATCATATCTACCGCATTAGAAACTCCGCTCGGTATTGTTATATCGACAGTATAGTCACCGCTAATAACAACGTTGATCGAATCCCACTCATCCCCATTGTCGTCAGACCAATATGCAAAATTAGCAACACTATTTTTAACCTTTACGCCGGTCGGGAAGGTTACTGTAAAAGACCTACCAGCAATCATGTCATTTGGAAAATCTGAATCTTCCTTAAATGTAAGATACCCAAGACTTGCACCTTTGGCATCATCGGCAATGGTTGGAACGGTAGAAACGCGATTTTCGGTAGCCGCGCCCGCCGGCGTTCAGCCCCGCGACCAGCACGGTGCGCCACTGCCCGCCGAAGAACACGTCCATCGTCACCGGCGAGCCGTCCGCGAGGAAGATGTGCTTGATGTCGTAGTTGGCGGTCGCGAGCTTGTGCAGGTTGGGGAGCAGCATCCGCGGCACATAGGCCCACAGCTCCTGTCCGGTGTCGGCGTTGAACGCGTGCAGCATGCCATCGTTCGCCGCGACGTAGAGCACGCCCTGGCGGTTCGCGTTCGCCACCTTGAACGAGGTGTAGTCCGGGCTCACCGCATCGGCGTAGAGGAGGTTCGGCGCCCCGACGAACGCGGGCTTCGCGTTCACCGTGTCGCCGAGCACGTTCTCGCGGTCGCGGTAGACCTGGTCGTTTTTCGGGTTGCCGCTCTCCATCTCGAACCCGGTCCTCCCCCGCAGCCAGGCGACGAGGTTCTGTCCGTTGTTCGCCGTCGCCTTCTGCGCGCTGGAGAGCGCCCCGCACTGCGAGAGCGCGGTGCACTTGTTGTCGAAGAACGCGCGCTCTTCGGCCGTCAGGCTCGCCCAGTCGAAGGGCTTGAGCTTGGTGGGAGGCGCGCTCGCCGAGGTGTCGAAGGTATAGATCGTGCGGGTGTCGCTCGACTTCGAGACGCGCCCCTTCAGCTGCGCGCCAGCCGCCCACACCGTCCCCGGGACGAGGTTCCCGGTCGCCGGGTCGATCTTTTCCGCGCTCACTTCGCCGTCCCACTTCACCGTGCGGTAGGTCGAGGAGTAGATGAAGTTGTCGGTCGGCGTGATGTTCGGCGTGCTGGTCGCGGAGGAAGCCGCGGCACCGGTCACCGCCTGGATCGTGGAGAGCGCGTTGGTGAGCCCGTTCTGCAGCGCCACCGGGTCCGTCGCGCTGAAGTACTGGCCGCGCCCGTTCACCGCGGCGTGCCAGAGATCGTCGAGCGCGGAGGGCGAGTCCTGCTGGGCCTTCGGCCAGTTGCACTGGCCGGTCGTCCACGGGCAGCCCGAGGGATCGCCTGCCTTGATCTTGGCGAAGTCTCCGGTGGTCGCGGTCTCGTAATCCGGGCGGTAGGTCATCAGC
>JAIMBK010000037.1 GCA_023511535.1 Armatimonadota bacterium | reverse complement strand
CTGCTTGATTTTTTTGCGGGTGATTTGGGTTTTTTATTTTTCCATTTTGCGTAGATCTTGAGTCTTAAGTGTACTAACCCCTGTTTTCAAGGGGGGCCGCCTGTTTTGCTCCGCAGCGCCGCGCTGCGTAAGAAATACTGGCCATAGCTTTGCAAATAGTTCTCCCGCAAGGCTTTAATTTCCTCCGCGGCCAGGGGAACGGGTTCACCGGCCAGGCTGGCCCAGACGTACACGTTGGCTGATTTTTCGACAATCTGGCAAACAATGAGCGCCTCTTCCAGGGTTCTCCCCACGCCCACCACTCCGTGGTTGGCCAGCAGCACCGCCCCCAGCGAACCCAGGGTTTCGGCGGCGACCTTCGCCAGTTCCGGGGTGCCCGCCCGGGCGTAAGGGGCTACCGGCACCCCCCCGCCGACCATTTGCACCAGGTCCTCCAGGATCGGCGGGATGGGCTGCCGGGCCACGGCCAGGGCGCTGGCGTAGATGCTGTGCGTGTGCACGATGGCGTTGACATCCGGCCTGGCCTGATAAATGGCCTGGTGGAGCAGATACTCGGTGGAAGGCCGGTGTTCCCCTTCCACTACTTCTCCCCGCAGGTTTAAAACGACCATATCCTTGCCGGCCAGATCATGATACGGCAGCCCGCTGGGGGTGATCACAAACAGCTCTTCTTTAGGGACGCGCGCGGAAATATTCCCCCACGTACCGGCCACCAGACCGCAGGAAGCCATGCGCAGGCCGTACCGGGCCACCTGTTCCCTGATTTTTTCCGCAGCAATGGACATTTTCCCTTTCCTCCGCCTCCGGCAGGTTTCGTTTATCCGGCCGAAAAAATGTATTCTTCCTGAGTCTTGCTTAAAACGTCGATTTCAATTCCCAGGGACTGCAGTTTCAGTTCGGCCACCCGCCGGTCAATTTCTTCCGGCACCTGGTAAACGCGCTTTTCCAGCTTCCCTTTCTGCCGGCAGATATACCGGGCGCAAAGGGCCTGCAGGGCAAAGGACAGGTCCATAATTTCCGCCGGGTGGCCGTCGCCGGCGGCCAGGTTGACCAGGCGGCCTTCCGCCAGAAGATAAAGGCGCCGGCCGTCGGGCAAGGTGAATTCTTCAACGTTTTGCCGGACCACCCGGCGCGCCGCGGCCAGCCTGCTTAAATCAGGTTTGCTGATCTCCACGTCGAAGTGGCCGGCGTTGGCCAAAATGGCGCCATCTTTCATCCGGCGGTAGTGGCGCTCGTTGAGAACGTCCCGGCAGCCGGTTACCGTAATAAAAATATCTCCCACGGCGGCAGCTTGCTCACCCGGCATGACCTGATAACCGTCCATGTACGCTTCAATGGCCTTGACCGGGTCAACTTCGCATACCACCACCCTGGCCCCCAGTCCGGCAGCGCGCCGGGCCACGCCCTTGCCGCACCAGCCGTAGCCGAAAACCACCACCGTTTTGCCGGCCACCAGCAGGTTGGTTGTCCGCATCAGGCCCGCCCAAACCGACTCTCCCGTTCCGTACCGGTTATCGAACAGATACTTCATCAGCGCATTGTTTACCGCCACCATGGGGAACAACAAGTCCCCCGTCCGTTCCCTGGCCCGCAAACGCAAAACGCCCGTGGTCGTTTCCTCGCACCCTCCCCACACATCTCCGGCCAGTTCCCGCCGTTCGGTGTGCAAAAGGTGCACCAGGTCCCCGCCGTCGTCAATAATTATTTGCGGACCGGTGTCCAAAATCCGGAGCAAATGCTCTTTATATTCTTCATCTGTAGCGTTGTACCAGGCGTAGACGTTGATCCCCGCTGCGGCCAGGGCGGCGGCCACGTCGTCCTGGGTGGACAGGGGATTGGAACCGCTGATGGCCACCTGCGCCCCGCCGGCCTGCAAAACCTGCGCCAGGTAGGCCGTCTTGGCTTCCAGGTGAATGCTCAGGGCAATCTTCACGCCGGCGAAGGGTTGCCCGCGTTCAAATTCGCGGCGGATTACGTTCAGCACGGGCATGTGCGCCCGCACCCAGTCGATTTTGAGCAATCCCTGCGGCGCCAGGTTGATGTCCCGGACAATATATTTTTCCACGAAAAAAGTTCCTCCCCAAAATAGATGTGCCTGATTTTCATAATCAATGGTGAAGACGAACGTCCCCATGGGAAACTTTTTGCAATATAGCTCCCGCTTACCATGATCAGGCAGGATGATTTCCGACGTCCGGCGGCTGACGGCCAACGACCGATTTCAGGCGGGCGAGGGATTCCCGGTACGGGGGGCGCGCCACGCCCCGCTCGGTAATGATCGCCGTCACCAGGCCGGCCGGGGTGACGTCGAAGGCCGGGTTCCAGACCCGCACCCCGGGCGCGGCCACCGGCTGGCCCGCCAGGTGGGTGACTTCGGCGGGATCCCTTTCTTCAATGGGAATATCTTTGCCTTCCGCCAGGGAGAAATCCACCGTTGAAAGGGGAGCAGCCACGTAAAAAGGCAGGCCGTGTTCTTTCGCCAGCACCGCCAGGCCGTACGTGCCGATTTTGTTGGCCACGTCCCCGTTGGCGGCAATCCGGTCCGCTCCCACCATGACCAGGTCCACTCCGCCCCGGGCCATCAGGCTGGCCGCCATATTATCGGTAATTAAAGTAACGGGGATTTTCTCCTGGAGCATTTCCCAGGCCGTCAAACGGGCCCCCTGCAAAAGGGGCCTGGTTTCGTCAGCAAAGACGCTGACCTCCTTCCCGGCGGCGACCGCGGCCCTGATCACCCCCAGAGCGGTACCGTAACCGGCCGTGGCCAGGGCGCCCGCGTTACAATGCGTAAGGACGCGCGCCCCCGGGGGAATGAGTTCCCGGCCGTAAGTTCCGATCGCCCGGTTCGTTTCGATATCCTCGCGGTAGATGGCGTGGGCTTCCTCCAGCAGCGCCCGGCTTAAGAAGGCGGGATCTCCGGGGGTATTTTCCAGCCGCCGGAGCATGCGCTCCAGCGCCCAGCTCAGGTTGACCGCCGTCGGGCGGGTGAGCTGCAGTTCACGGGCGATTTCCTTCGCCCTGGCGAGCAATTCCCCGCGGGAAGCAAATTCCTTTCCGCCCAATCCCAAAACCAGGCCGTAGGCGGCGGCCACGCCGATGGCCGGCGCCCCCCGCACCCGCAAGTTTCGAATGGCCTCCGCCACCTGGTGGTGATCTTTGCAGTGGATATATTCCACCCTGGCGGGCAACCTGGTTTGATCCAAAAGCACCAGCGTATCGTTTTCCCAGCGCATTGTTTCCATCAGCATTTTCCCTTTCTGCAGTTCAGCCTTACCCCTCGTCAACAACAGAAGGATCGAACAGCATTTCCTGGCACAGGCACGTCCGCTCCGGATCCAGGCGGGCAATGGCGTTTAAAATCAGCCGCCGGATGTTATCCAGGTTCTCGCTCATCACATCCACAACCTCCTGGTGAGATAACCGCCGCACCGAAATCCCGGCGGCAAAATTGGTCACCATGGCGATGGTCGCGTAGCAAATCCCCGCCTCGCGGGCCAGCACCACTTCCGGAACGCTGGTCATGCCCACCACGTCGCCGCCGAAATGCCTGAACATGCGAATTTCCGCCGGGGTTTCAAAGCGCGGCCCCTCGCTGCACACATAGGTGCCGCCAAAATGATGCTCCAGGCCGGTCTCCCGGGCGGTTTCCGCCAACAGCTTCCGCAGTTCCGGGCAATAAGGCTCCGTCATGTCCAGGTGAACGACGCCTTTTTCGACGAAAGTTTGCGGCCGGGATCTGGTAAAGTCCAGAAATTGATCCACAAAGACAAATTGCTTCGGCTTCATCCCGGCGTTTAGAGAACCCACCGCCGCCGTGGCCAGGATGTTTTTTACCCCCAGACGCTTTAAACCCCAAATGTTGGCCCGGTAATTCACCAGGTGGGGGGGAATGGCGTGCTCCTCGCCGTGCCTGGCCAGAAAAGCGACCTCTTTGCCCTGATATTTGCCGACCTTTACCGTGATGGAGCCAAAGGGCGTGCTCACTCCCTCGCTCCGGACTTCCGCCAGCAGGCTGGGGTCATAGATCCCCGTTCCGCCGATAATTGCAATCCGGACACCCATTAAGTCAAAAACCTCCTCTATCTCAGAAAATAAGTTAATAGCCAGTGCCTGGCACCTGATTATTAACTTTTCACCGGCATTTTCATGTTGGTAAATTTATTCTCTATATTCGCCCTTTGGCCGGCATTTCCTTCCCTGTTGGTAATTGTGTCTGTTTTTTTAAATTCTATAAGGTCATTTTACAGAAGATTATTGTGCTTGCTTTCCAGCAACTTAGATGATATAATAAGTTGTAAGTAGCAAAAAAATGGCATCTCTCCGGTGTCAAAAGAAAGGAGGGGGCAAGTTGTTCCAGAATGAAGCCGTCAGGCGGAACACCCGGCAGACAGCCGGCAACCGGATGATCTATCAGGAAAAAGGGTTTACCGTTCATTTTCGCCTGGATAAGGGCAACGAATTGCTCCGGGTGGAGGATTACGAAGTGGCGGCGGCGGAAAAATTTTACGCCTTTCTGTGGGACCTGGCCCGCCAGCAGAAACTAGGGAAAATTGTCTTTCCCGTCCGGCCCTACGACCTGTACCTGTTAAAAAACGAAAGATTTGTCATGGAAGGTTATCTGGACGGGTTCTTTGCCGGTGTCCCGGGGTGTTTATTGGCCGGCTACCTGCAGCCCGGCCGCGTCTTAAGTTCTACTCTGGCAGAGGAGCAAAGAATCTTAAACGGAATTTTAACCTCACCCAGAACCCCTTCAAAAATTCTCCCCGCGGACATCAAAATTGGACCCGCTACGGAAAACGAGGCGGCGGTTTTAAATGGAATTACCGGTAATGATCCGGCTCAGGTGACCTCCTCACTCAAAAAAGGAGACCTTTGCCTGGTTGCCCGGCAAGGGGAAACAGTCGCCGGGGCCATCGTGGCCGAGCGAAATGGAAAGTATCAACGGGCGGAAATTACCAGGTGCTCCGTTCTCCCTGCGTACCGTCAGAGCAACCTGATGAATATCCTGCTGAAAGCACTGGCGGAAAAATGCCGCTCTCTGGGATTCAAGTGCGTTTACAGCCTGGCGAGGGCTTCCTCCTATGATGTCAACCTGACCTTGCACAATTCCGGTTTTCTTTTCCGCGGCACGTTGATTAACCACTGCTCTGTGGCGGGCCGGTTTGAAAATGTACACCTCTGGATGCTGCCATAATCTTGATTTAGGTTTTCAGGCGAAGAGGGCCTGGACAAACTCCCGGGCGTTAAAGGGCTGCAAATCTTCCACGCGCTCACCGATCCCGATAAATTTCACCGGGATGCCCAGGGCATCCTTGATGCCGATAATTACTCCTCCTTTGGCGGTGCCGTCCAGTTTAGTTAAAACAATCCCCGTTACGCCAATTGCTGCTTTGAATATTCCGGCCTGCACCAGGGCGTTTTGACCGGTGGTGGCATCCAGAACCAGCAGCGTTTCGTGGGGTGCCCCGGGCAATTCCCGCCCGAGAACGCGGCCGATTTTTTTTAACTCCTCCATCAGGTTGCTCTTCGTATGCAGGCGCCCGGCCGTATCCACAATCAGGATGTCCGCCTTGCGCGCCCGGGCGGCCTGCAGGGCATCGTAGGCCACCGCGGCGGGGTCGGCCCCTTCCTGGTGTTTGATTACGTCGGCCGCCGCCCGGTTCCCCCAGATTTCCAGCTGGTCGATGGCCGCCGCCCGGAAGGTATCGGCGGCAGCCAGCACCACCTTTCGCCCCTCCCGGCGAAAACGGTGGGCCAGCTTGCCGATGGTGGTCGTCTTCCCGGTGCCGTTTACGCCGACCACCATGATCACCGCCGGCGGCCCCCCTTCATTTAAAGCGGCCGGGCCTTCCAAAGTTTCCTGGATGATCTCCTGCAGAACGGTTTTTAACTGCTCGGGCTCTTTAATCCGGCGTTCCTTGACGCGGTTGCGCAGCTCCGCAATCAATTTCAGCGCCGTTTCCACACCCGCATCGGCCTGGATGAGGATTTCTTCCAGTTCCTCGTAGAGGCTTTCGTCAATTGTTTTCCGCCCGGTTAAAAGCCCTTCGATTTTATCGACCAGATTTCCTTTCGTTTTCGCTAAACCCTGTTTCAAGCGCTGAAAAAAGGACATCGGGCTTCCTCCTCAATCACCGGTTTAACCCCAGGTTGATCAGGGCCAGGCGGGCGGCCTGCTGCTCCGCTTCTTTTTTGGAGTGCCCCACTCCCCGGCCGATTTCCCTGCCCTGGTAGACCGCTGCGGCGGTAAAGATCTTCTCGTGATCCGGTCCCTTTTCCTTGATAATGACGTAGGTTACCGGATCGGAGGCATTCTGCTGAAGAATTTCCTGGAGTTCCGTCTTGTAATCCCGCGTGAGCCGGCCCTCCAGCACATCGTTTAAGACGGGCACGAGATAAGGAAGGATAAAATTACCGGCCTGCTCCAGGCCCTGGTCAAGGTAGACGGCGCCCAACAGGGCTTCCACGGCGTCTGCCAGAATCGACGGGCGCTCCCGGCCCCCCGAGTGCTCTTCCCCCCGCCCCATCAGCAGGCACTGGCCCAGGTTAAGTTCTCTGGCCACCCTCACCAGGGAGGGTTCGCAAACCAGGGCGGCGCGCAGCCTGGTCAATTCCCCCTCCGTATAGTGAGGAAAAGTACGGTATAGATAAGTGCTGACAATCAGTTCCAAAACGGCATCGCCCAGGAACTCCAAACGCTGGTTGGATTCGATTTCCGGCCTGCGCTGCTCGTAGTTGAAGGAGCCGTGGGTCAGTGCCAGCCGGAAAAGACTCTCGTCGTGCCAGGCAAAGCCCAGCCTCTCTTGCAAAGCAGCCATGTTTTGCTCAACCTTCATTTTTCTCACCGGTGGTATTTTTTAAACAACAAAGAGACGTTGTGCCCGCCAAAACCCAGCGAATTGCTTAGCGCCACCTCCACCGTCCGGGAACGCGCCTTATTTGGGACGTAATCCAGGTCGCAATCCGGATCCGGGTACTCGTAGTTAATGGTCGGGGGCACAATACCGTTTTCGATAGCCAGGATGCAGGCCACCGCCTCCAGGCCGCCGGCCGCCCCCAGCAAGTGTCCGGTCATGGATTTCGTGGAACTCACCGCCAGGCGGCCGACCGCTTCCCCGAAAACCTGCTTGATCGCCAGCGTCTCCAGCCTGTCCCCCAGCGGGGTGGCGGTGCCGTGGGCGTTGATATAATCGACTTCCGCGCCGGCAACATTTCCTTCTTTTAAGGCCAGCGCCATGGCCAGCGCGGCCCCCTTCCCCTCCGGATCGGGCGCGGAAACGTGATACGCGTCACAGGTGCAGCCGTAGCCGGCAACTTCCGCGTAAATGCGCGCTCCTCTTTGGAGGGCGTGTTCCCGGGTTTCCAGGATCAACACGCCCGCCCCCTCGCCAATTACAAAGCCGTCGCGCCTGGCGTCGAACGGCCGGCTGGCCCGGGCGGGCTCGGCGTTGTTCGTGGACATGGCCCGCATGGAACAAAAACCGGCAATGGCCAGGGGCGTAACCGGCGCCTCCGCGCCGCCCGTAATGACCACCTCGGCCAGTCCCTGTTTTAAAAGCCGGAAAGCGTCGCCGATGGCGTTGCTGCTGGAAGCGCAGGCGCTGACGGTAGTTACATTATGTCCCCTTAACCCGTAGTTAATCGCGATTTGCCCGGCGCCCATATTGGCAATCATCATGGGGATGAAAAAAGGACTGACCCGGTCGGGTCCGCGGTTCAATAAAATTTTGTGCTGCTCTTCCAGGGTTTCAATGCCGCCGATCCCGGTGCCCAGGATCACGCCCACCCGGTCGCGGTCCGCCTTTTCCAGTTGCAAACCGGCGTCGGCAAGGGCCTCCCGGGTGGCCACCAGGGCGAACTGGGTGAACCTGTCCAGGCGCCGGGCCTCTTTTTTTTCAAAATAATCGGCCGGGTCAAAATCTTTTACTTCCGCCGCAATTTGCGTGGTGTAGCCTTCCGGATCAAAGCGGGTGATACGGCCGACGCCGGAAACCCCCGCCGTCAGGTTGGCCCAAAAGGTACCCACCCCAATCCCCAGGGGGGACACAATTCCCAAACCGGTAACCACCACACGTTTCGGCAAGCCTGTCGACCTCCTCGCTGACTTTAAAAAAGTCCCGCCCGGGGGCGGGACTTTCGTCTTTTACAGGTGATCTTGAAGATACTTCACTGCCTGACCCACTGTCCGGATTTTCTCGGCGTCTTCATCCGGAATAACCAGATCAAATTCTTCCTCCAGAGCCATGACCAGTTCCACAATATCCAGGGAGTCGGCTCCGAGATCTTCAATAAAAGAGGCGTCCATGGTTACTTCATCCTCGTCGACCCCCAATTGCTCGACGATGATTGCCTTTACCTTTTCAAAAACGGACAAACCCTTCACCTCCTTCCGGATCAGACACTTACATTGTCAGGCCCCCATCCACGACGATTACCTGGCCGGTAATGTAACCGGCGGCCTCGCTGGCCAGAAAAACGACGGCCTGGGCCACTTCCTCCGGCCGCCCCGGGCGCCCCAGGGCAATCTGGGCGAGCGTTTTTTCCTTCACGCCCGGCGGCAAAGCCTCGGTCATCTCCGTAACGATGAACCCCGGGGCCACCGCGTTGACGGTGATGTTCCGCGAACCCAGTTCCCTGGCCACCGCCCTGGTAAAGGCGATGAGCCCCCCTTTACTGGCGGCGTAGTTGGCCTGCCCGGCGTTGCCCGCGATCCCCGCCACCGAACTGATGTTGATGATCCGTCCCCATCTAGCTTTCAGCATGGCGCGGGCCGCTGCCCTGGTGCAGTTAAACGCCCCTTTTAAATTGACCGCCAGGACCTGGTCCCAGTCTTCGTCGCGCAGCAGCAGCACCAGGTTATCCCGCGTGATCCCGGCGTTGTTGACCAGGATATCGAGCCCGCCCAACTGTTTTTGGGCGAATTGAACCATGGCCGCCGCCCCCCGGGGATCGGCAACGTCAGCCTGGTAAGGGAAAGCCCGCCGCCCCATGTCTTTAATTTGCGCGACCACTTCTTCGGCGGCCCGGGCCTGCCTGGTATAATTCACCACCACGTCGGCGCCCGCTTCGGCGAGGGCCAGGGCAACGGCCCGGCCGATTCCCCGGGAGGCCCCGGTAACCAGGGCTTTTTTGCCGTTAAGTACCATTTTAACCAACCTCCAAAAGGTGCGCAAGCACTTTTTCCAAAGACTCCGGATCTTCCACGTTGAGCACCCGGGCCGGGCGGGCGGTTTTCCTGATTAAACCGGTCAGCACGCTGCCGGGACCAATTTCTAGAAAAATATTTACGCCGTCGCCGGCCAGACGATATACGCTTTGTTCCCACCGGACCGGGCTGTAGATTTGTTCCACCAGCAATTTCCTGATCTCTTCGCCGCTTTTAACATATTCGGCCGTAACATTGGCCACCACCGGCACTTCCGGGTCGGCCACCGCCGTTCCGGCCAGCTCGTCGGCCAGCCTTTCGGCGGCCGGGCGCATGAACCGGGAATGAAAGGGGGCGCTTACGGCAAGTTCCACGCATCTTTTTGCCCCTTGCGCCTTGGCCATGGCCACTGCCTCGTCCAGCGCCTTCCTTTCGCCGGCAATGACGACCTGGCCCGGGCAGTTATAGTTGGCCACATCGCAGCGGTAACCTTTTTCCTCTACCTGCCGGCAAATCCCGGCCACCGCCTCCGCCGTCAGACCCAGGACCGCCACCATCCCGCCTTCTCCCAGGGGGACGGCCTCCTGCATGTACTGTCCCCTTTTCCGCACCAGCAAAAGGGCATCCCGGAAAGAAAGCGCCCCTGCCGCCACCAGCGCGGTGTATTCCCCCAGGCTGTGGCCGGCCGCCGCCGCGGGGCGCACCCCTTGATCCTGCAGGACCCGCAGGCATGCCACGCTTACCGCCAGGATGGCCGGCTGGGCGTTGACCGTCTTTTGCAGTTCCTCCGCCGGTCCCTCAAAGCACAGCCGGGAGAGGGGAAAGCCCAGAACTTCATCCGCCTCGGTAAAGACTTCCCGGGCGGCGGGATACTGCGCAAACATTTTTCGGCCCATGCCCGCATATTGCGAACCCTGGCCGGGAAACACAAAGGCCGTTTTTTTCATGAGGCGCTCACCCGGCGGCCGGCGGCCCGCAAAATATCCGCCGCACCCTGTACCACTTCCAGGATAATTTCCCTGGCCGGCTGAACTTTTCTCACCAGGGCGGAAACCTGGCCGGCCATCACGGAACCGTACTCCGTGTCGCCGTCTTGCATGGCCGCCCTTAAACGCCCCACCCCAAGCTTTTCCATCTCTTCCGGCGGGGCGCAGCGCTCTTCCAGTTCCTCAAACTGCCTGGCCAGCTTGTTCCTCAAGACCCGTACCGGGTGGCCCGTCAGGCGGCCGGTAACCACCGTGTCCCGGTCTTTGGCCTTGATGATCATTTCTTTGATCCGGGGGTGAATGGTACATTCGGCGGCGCACATGAAGCGGGTGCCCATTTGCACTCCGCTGGCGCCCAGGCATAAGGCGGCCGCCAGCCCCCGCCCGTCGTAAATTCCGCCGGCGGCAATCACCGGCAGATCCACCGCTTCTACCACCTGGGGCACCAGGGCCATCGTCGTCAGCTCCCCGATATGTCCGCCGCTTTCCAGCCCTTCGGCAATCAAGGCATCCACCCCCGTGCGCGCCAGCCTCCGCGCCAGCGCAACGGAGGAGACCACCGGGATGACTTTTGTCCCGGCCGCCTTCAAAGCGTTCACGTATTTGCCGGGGTTCCCCGCGCCGGTGGTAAGGACGGGAACTCTTTCGGCGATAATTACCTTCATGACCTCGTCCACGTGGGGCGAAAGAAGCATCACGTTTATGCCGAAGGGCCTTTTGGTAAGTTGCTTAACCTGCCGGATCTGTTCCAGCACCCAGCCGGCTTCGGCCGTGCCGGTGCCGATAATCCCCAGGCCGCCGGCTTCACTGACGGCGGCGGCCAGGTTGGCTTCCGACACCCACGCCATTCCGCCCTGGAGAACAGGGTATTCAATTCCTAAAAGAGCACATAACTCTGTTTTGATGATGATTAACCGACCTCCTTCTCCTTCCGGTAATCGTACCACCGCATGGCCACGGCCCCCCAGGTGAGGCCGGCGCCGAACCCGGACATGACCAGGTTATCCCCGTCCCGAATGTTTCCCCCGGCCAGGGCTTCGAATAAAGCAAGGGGGATCGTCGCCGACGAAGTATTTCCGTACCGGTCTATATTCATAAACACTTTTTCCATCGGCAGACGCAAACGTTTGGCGGCTGCTTCGATAATTCTGGCGTTGGCCTGGTGGGGGATCAGATAATCCAGATCTTCCCGGGCGAGGTTGGCCTCCGCGAGAACCTTCAAGCAACCCTCCTCCAGGACTTTGACGGCAAATTTAAACACTTCCCGGCCGTTCATGTGCACGTAATGCAGCCTCTTCGCCACCGTTTCGAAAGAGGCGGGCAGGCGCGACATCCCCGCCGGCAATGCAATCAAAGGCCCCCCGGAGCCTTCCGAACGCAGGTGGTAAGATAAAATTCCGTAGCCGGCGGGGACCTCCCCGACCACCACCGCCCCGGCCCCGTCGCCAAACAAAACGCAGGTGTTCCGGTCCTGCCAGTTAATGATCCTGGACATGCATTCGGCGCCAATCACCAGAACGTACTTGTAATACCCCGTGGCGATAAAATTGTTGGCAATCGTCAGCGCATACAAAAAAGACGTGCATCCGGCCTGCAAGTCAAAAGCTCCCGCCTTGCGCGCCCCCAACCGGTCCTGGACCAGGCAGGCGGTGGCCGGAAACAGCATATCCGGGGAATTGGTGGCGACAATGATCAAATCCAAATCTTCACTTGCCGCTCCGGCGTCGGCCAGCGCCCTTTCCGCCGCCAGACAGGCCAGATCGGAAGTGGCCATTTCGTCGGCAACAATGCGCCGTTCCCGGATTCCCGTCCGGTTAACAATCCACTCGTCGTCTGTATCCACCATTTGCTCGAGGTCCCGGTTGGTCAAGACGCGCTCCGGCGCGAAAACACCGATTCCCCGGATGCCGGCTTGCTTCATCATGCCCTTCAAAATTGACCCACCTTCTGGTTTAAACTTTGCTGGATGCAGTTTTTAATGGCCAGGACCAGGTTATTCTCCACCGATTCCCGCCCTGCCCGGATGGCGTTGCGGATGGCCCGAGCCTGGGATCTCCCGTGGCAGATAATGACGATTCCATTCAATCCCAGCAAGGGCGCTCCGCCGTATTCCGCATAGTCCAGCTTCCGCCAAAAACTGCGCAGCGCGGGCATCAGCATGGCCATGCCGATTTTGGCCGGAAGGCTCCGGCGGATTTCCTCCCCGGCCATGGCGAGCAAAGCAGTAACCATCCCTTCGCTGGCTTTTAAGACAATGTTCCCGGTAAAACCGTCGCAGACGATGACGTCGGCCGTACCTTCGAAAATGTCGCGGCCTTCCACGTTTCCAATAAAATTAATCTGGGCCTTCCGGAGCAGCTGAAAAGCAGAAAGGGTGAGTTCGTTCCCTTTGGTTTCCTCCTCGCCGATGCTGAGCAAACCCACCTTTGGCTGCTCGATGCCGATGATTTCCTTCATGTACAGGTAGCCCATGAGGCCGAACTGGAGGAGGTGGGCAGGCTTGCAATCCACGTTCGCCCCCGCGTCGAGCAGCAAAGTCTTCCCTTTTTTATTGGGAATCATGGTGGCAATGGCCGGACGGTCAATCCCGGGAATGGGGCCCAGGAGCAGGACCCCCGCCGCCATCACGGCGCCGGTATTGCCGGCGGAAACAACCGCGTCCGCCGCCCCTTCCCTAACCAGCTGGACCGCTTTGACGAGGGAAGAATTTTTTTTTCGCCGGACGGCTACGACGGGAGAATCGCTCATCGCGATCACTTCGGGAGCGTGGACAATGCTCAACGATTCACTTCGCTCACCGGCCAGCTCCTGCCGGATCAGCTCCTCGTCACCAACCAGGATAACTTCCTGGCGAAACTGCCGGATGGCTTCCAGGGCGCCTTTAACGATCTCCCCGGGCGCGTGATCGCCCCCCATGGCATCGACGGCAATTTTCAACGCGGTTATTTCCTCCTTTAAGCAGTCAGGAATCAGGCAATGGCAAAGACCAAAAATTTTCCCTGGAAAATCGTTTCTTCGCGCACCTTCGAAGTAACCCGGACAATGAATTTATTTCCCTTTTTTCTGCTGATGTAGGCTCTGGCCACGATTTTCTCCCCTTTGTAGACGGGGCGTTTAAAACTGATTTTGGCCGTCCCGGTGAGGGCCACCCGGGTATCGATGAGGGCCACGGCCAGGCAGTTGGCCTGGGCAAAGATATAATGGCCGCGCGCAACCGTGCTGTTTTGGGAGGTCATCTCCTCCGAAACCGTCAAGACGGAGATCCCCTGCCGGCCGAGTTCCAGATCGACCAGCTCACCTATCCACTCATCCCTCCGGAGGGTCTTGACCTGTCCATAAACCCCTCTGGCCACATCCTTGATTCGCTCGCGCAATTCCGGGATATGCATTTCCCAGCGGTCCAGGCGGATGGTCTGGATGCTCACTCCGAAGATCTGGGCCAGGTCTTCATCGGTGAGGAACGGGTTGCCCGCTAAATACCTGGCCAGTAATTTTTGACGTTCTATTTTCCCCAAACTCCACCTGGACATAATCCTCACCCGTTGGGAATGTTTTTCTTTAGTACCAGGTATTAAAATAAAGTATAAATGGTATTCCAGAAAAATGCAACGGTTAGAAAAAAATTTTTTAAAATGAAAATGAGGCCCTGGGGCGGGCATTTTCCTTTGTGCCTGTTGACTTTGTGCCTTTATTTCGAGAGAGCCTGAAAATAAAAACAGCCGGGCGCTCTGGTGACGGCCCGGACTGGAAATAAATTTTTTTATGCTTTCGCCCTGGTTTTGGCAACTTTTTCTACTTCCCGCTCTTTATAATGACCACAGGCCGGGCATACCCGGTGCGCCATCACCAGTTCCCGGCAATGCGGACAGCGGACCAGAGTAGGGGCGGCAATTTTAAAATTTGCCCGGCGCTGGCGCTTGCGTTGTTTAGAAACCCTTCTTTTGGGAACACCCATTCGCTCCACCCCCTTTTCGCTGCAATTAAGTTAAAAAAGCCGCTCCACGGCTTATGCAAGTAGCAACGAAAACCGGATTTATTTGAAAAAATCTCCCAGCACCGCCAGCCGGGGGTCGATCTTTTTTTCCCTGCACCGGCAGTCCTCGAGATTTAAATTCCGGCCGCAGTCCGGGCAAAACCCGCGGCAGTCCTCCCGGCAAACTGCCTTCATGGGAATTTCCAAAAGAATCGCCCTGGTTATTTCGGGTTCCAGATCGATGGCCGGGCCTTCGAAGAAAACCCAGTCCTCTTCTCCTTTTCCGGCAAAATAATAGACTTCTTCAAAAGGAACGTGCAAAGGCAAATTAAACGGTTCCAGGCAGCGTGCACAGTTCAGCCGGACGGCGGCGTGCACCGCCCCCTTCGCCAGGATTGCGGTTTCGGTGCCGGTCAATTCCAGCTCTACCCGCACCGGTTCGGGAAAGGCGATTTTTTCGGCGCCTTCGCCGATTGGCTTGAGAGGACCGGCAAGTTCCAGGTGTATCGTCTCGCCGGGGTTCTCCTTTAAAAAACTCACGTCAACCCGAAACATAACCACCCACCCCGAAAGCTTGCTTAGGCCGGTTTAACGAAACTCATTATATAGAAGGGCCTTGCGCTTGTCAAGTTGAACCGGAAGGTTTCGTCCCTGATGAATAAAATACACAAAATTTAGTTAAAATAGAGATAAAAACTAAACACAGGAGGATGAAAAGAGTGTCGCGGTATGGTTGGATAGGTATTATCCTGGGCATCTGGTTAATCATCGCACCTTTTGTTTTGAGGTACCAGAACGTTACTTACGCCATGTGGAATGATATCATCCTCGGCGTCCTGGTGGCCGTCAGTTCTTACCTGCTCAGCACCGATGTGCGCAGGGCCGGCGTAGGCGGCGGAACGGAAAACAGGTAAAAGGTCAAGGAACGAGGCAACCGAAGAAGAGAAGAAATAAAGAAAAAACAGAGTAGCCTGGTCAAAAAGAAAGGAATTGGGGGCAAACCAATTCCTTTCTTTTCCGGCCCAAAAAGCTTAACCCCGGGGCGGTTGTTTTTCTTCTGCTGCCTTGAACCAGAAGTTCCGCAGGTCCGCCGTTTTCAGGGCGGTTAAAAATCTTTCTTTAAAATCCGGGTAAAGCCGGGTGAGATAGCCGGCCACTTGCTTCACTTCTTCCCCTCTGGTCAGCCCGCTGGCCGGGCAAGGGTTGGCAATGACCAAAAAGTGACCCATTTAATTTAATGAGTACAAAAGGTCTAAAAAGTGCTAATCCTTTCCGCTGAGCAGCATCATCGAAATATTTAGAAAACGCGCCGTGGAAAAACGGCTCCCACGCCAACAAGGTACTTTTCTCTCACCCCCAGATATGGTATAATGTTTACCATGATAAACGGTCATTCCTTATAATAAATCATGAAACACCTCCATTCTATCTATACAAGTAAAAAATAGAAGCCGGCGGCTAAATTCTCCCGCCGGACAGGTGACCGGTTTGAAAGCCTTTGATAGCCAGCCTAAAGATATATGATTAAATTGTAAACATTCAGTGAACCCGCCTAAGGTACGACGGTACTTTCGCGAACGACTTGCGCAGCGCCGCCAACAGCACCTGGCGAAGCTGAGGTTGCGAAATTGGGAGCGCGGACACGGATGTCCGCGCCAGCCTTCATCGAACCAGGGCGGTGAGTTGAAGGCGGCCCAATTTCGCCTTAAAGCGTGTCCTGGTGCTGTCGGTGCGAAGCATTGGAGTGAGCGGGGGACAACGCCGTGACGAAATAGCCACCTCACTGAATATTTCCATTAAATTTGTTTAAACTTTGGGCTTTTTTAAATTACATGGACAGGAAGATGTTTTAAATGGTTGCGAGAAATACCGGGTACAACGCTCCTGTTTTATACAAAGCTTTTGCCATCCTGGAAGAAATAGCCCGTAACCAGTCCGGGCTGGGCGTCAGCGACCTGGCCCGCAGGCTTGCAATTTCGAAAAGCACTGTCTACGGCATTACCCAGGCCCTTACTGAAATCGGCGCGCTCCGTCAGGATGCAGAGACAAAAAGGTTCACACTGGGTCCGACCCTTGTACAACTAGGCAACCAGGCCCTGGCCGGGGTTGACATCAGGTCCGTTGCGCGCCCTTACATGGAAGAGCTCAGCCAGGAATTTAAAGAAACAGTATTCATGGGAACATTTGACGAGTACGGGATCACCATCATCGAAAAAGCCGACAGCCCACAAGAACTGAAAATATCGGCGCCGGTAGGTGCGCGCATACCGATCTTCGCCGGTGCCGCTGGCAAAGTTTTCCTCGCAAACCTGAAAGAAGAGGTGCTGAACAAAATTTTAAGAGATAGATCTCTGCCCAAATACACGGAGAACTCCATCACCGATCCCCAGAACTACCGCAAGGAATTGGAAAAGGTGCGAAGAGAGGGCTATGCAACCGACTTCGGGGAATACATCAAGGGCGTCAACGCCATCAGTGTGCCGCTGCGCGACTCGTGGGGCTGGCCGGTAGCCGCCCTGTGGATGGTGGGGTTTAGCCACTCTTTCACCGGGGAGAAGATCGATCAGGCTATTCTGGCCACCAGCAAGGCAGCAGCCAAAATAGGAGAGGTTTTAAAGGGGAAATATTCATAACAACTAAAGCCGGGGTACAACGCCCCCCCACAGACTATGGCGCTGTGCAAGATTAAGATCTTCAGATTGGAAAATCCACCGCCACGGCGTAGATCGGGTAGACCAGCCGGACTCGCAACAGCAACTCATAAGGGCCCTTACCAAAAGCCTTTCCGTTGTTGTCAAGCCAGATTACAAACAGTGGCGGGGGCGGCATCAAGAGGTAGCGCGTTGCAACAGCGTCGGTGCAGTCCACCACCAGGTCGTACTGGCTAACGATCTCTCCGGCGTTAGCCTCATCCAGACGCAAGAAGTAAGTTTCCACCCGGGTGTGGCCGTTCAGTCCCGCCAGTCTCGCGCCGGCGACGGCTACCTTGCTGCGGCCGAGGTCGTCTAAACTGTAAAGGATCTGGCGCTGCAGGTTGGTGAAATCCACCACGTCACCGTCGGCCAGCCCGATCTTGCCGACACCTGCGGCCGCCAGATATAAGGCGGCAGGGGAGCCGAGCCCCCCTGCCCCGACAAGCAAAACCTTTCCTTCTGAAATTTTTTCCTGTCCTTCTCTGCCGATAAGCGGCACGAGTATGTTCCGGCGGAAGATCTCCGTCCGGACATTTTTTTAGCTGTACCACTCACCTGACGTCACCACTCTCAACCGCCGCCCAGCACGGCGAAAATTTGCAGCTGGTCGCCGTCTTTCACCGGTTCCTCCATTACGCTCGACCACTCCAGCTTTTCACCGTTCAGGACTACCTGGTAGAGGTAATCCAGCTTCCCTTCTTCGTCAAACAGTTCATCCTGCAGGGCTGGATAAAGCCGCGCCACTTCTTTCAGCACTTCGCCCACCGTCCGGTGCACCGGCTCCAGGTCTACCCGGCCCACGCCTGCTACGGAACTGATCAGCGACATAAACCTTACCTGTATGCTCATCTCAGGCCCGCCACCTTTAGTCGGCCACCGTTGGCTCGGTAAAGAAAGGCTCTACGGGGGCATCCTCCCTTACCTCGAGGACCAGCGCCCCTGTCGGGCAGACCTCCACGCAGGCGGGCACCTTCCTGTCACCGCAGCGGTCGCACTTGATCGCCACTTCTCTTACGACATCACGCTTAATGGCGCCGTACGGGCAAACCATCAGGCACATCCAGCAGCCGACACAACGGGACTGGTCCTGAATTACCAGGCCTGTTTTCGGATCTTTAGTAATGCAGCCGACCATGCAGGCGTCCACGCAGGGGGGTTCGTCGCAGTGGCGGCAGATTTCCTGGAATTCGTAACGTTCTACCAGATCCTGCCTGATCCTGATTGCACCCAGGCGAGGGTTGGTCGCTCCCCGGTGCACCAGGGCACAGGCGTTGGCGCAGGTACGGCAGCCAGCGCACAGGTCCGGCCGGGCATAGATTTGTTTTTGCTTCGGCATCCTTCAAACCCTCCTTAATTACTGCACAATTCAGGACAGGCCGCGCAGCGCATTCAGCTCTGCCACCCGCTCTTCGGGCAACATGCCGTTGCTGTCCCAGCCGCGCAGCGCGTAATAGTCGTCCAGCATCTTGTTAAATCCGGCCCGGTCGATGTGGCTGCCTTTTGCTCTGGCGCTGGGCATGGGCTCGTCAAAATAGCGCGCCGGCAGGGTGTCGTCTTTACGAGTAATTCCTTTCATCTGGTAGTTGAGCAACCTTTCCAGGTCAACCACCCGCCTGCCCACTTCTTCCAGTTCCTGCTCGGTAAACTCCAGCCCGTAAGCCAGCCTGATCAGGTCTTTAAAGTGAGTGTAATTGAGGTTGCGCGGGCTGTTAAAGCCCAGGCAGATAAACTTGCAGATTCCCAGGCAGTCAATGGTAGCAAAGATGTTTTCACTGAAATAAACCACGCGCCCCTTAGTATTGTATGAGGTGGGGTTGGGGTCGATGGGCGCTCCGTAGATTTGCCGCCTGACTTCCGAGGGGAGGTCCAGGATCTCCAGGGTCGGCCGACTGCGCAGGTGGTCGGCACCCCGCGAGGAAGTGGCGATACCGAGAGCAAAGGCCTTCAAATAGCGTACGTCATGCGGGTCAGACTGGGGCAGGCCCTTCACGGCGATGAGAAAGTCGGCTGTTTCCTTGCCGAACTTATCCACCAGGCGGCTGCCTTCAGCCAGCACGTCACCGAACCCACGCCGGTACGCTATGTCAACAAGCAGCTGGCGCAGCACCGGGTAGTCACCGAAACGGAGCTCGCACCCTGCCGTCTCCTTGTTAATGTAGCCTCTTTCATAGAGTTCGATGGCCCAGGCAATATAGGTGCCGGCGGAAGACACATCCAGGCCGAGGTCGTTGGCCAGGTTGTTCAGCTCAATCATTCTGTAGGTGTCAGCCACGCCGATGTTGGCGCCCAGCAGCCCTTCCGTAGTGTACTCCGGCCCTTCCCCGCCCAGCTTGTTGCGGTGGCGGCAATGCACCACGCAGCCGTAGCAGGAAAGCATCTTTTCCACGTATTTATGCACTTCTTCCGCGTTCATGGTGTTGAAGAAGACCGTCTGCTGGCTGTTGTGGGTACGGATGGCCCCCAGGTAGTTGCTCACGTCGTAGAGAAGCGGCGTGCCGACCCGGCCCATGACATTGATGACCTTGGACTTCTTCAAGTAATCCCTGAGTTCGACATACTTTGCCAGCATTCCTTCTGGATCGGCCGCAGGCAGCCCCAGGTTCCCCCGCGCCACAATAGCCTTTAAATTCTTCGAACCCCAGACCGCCCCGGTCCCGCAGCGCCCGGCCGCGTTCTTCACGCCGTAACGGGTGCAGGCAAAGCGCACCATGTTTTCACCGGCCGGGCCGATGCACTCGACCTCCACGTCGGAACCGAGGTCCCGCTTCAACCTTGCGTAAGTTTCGCTGCAGGTCAGCCCCCAGTAAGGGCCGGCGTCCCGGATCTCAACCCGCCCGTCTTCGAGGTAGAGGTAAACCGGGGAAGCAGCCCGCCCCCGGATGATCAGCCGGTCAATTCCGGCAAAGCGCATCTCCGGGCCGAAAAAACCGCCGATATTGGCGTCTCCGATAATGCCGCTCTCGGGCGACTTGCAGGTAACGCTGTGCCGGCCGCTGTTGGGTATCAGCATTCCGGTCAAAAGGCCGTTTCCGATAATGAGCAAGTTGTCCGGGGACAGCGGATCGCAATCAGGTTTCAGGTATTTGTAAAGGTAGTACATATTGAGGCCGCGGCCGCCCAAAAACTTCCTGATGATCTCAGGCGGTGTTTCAATATATTCTACCGTCCGGTCGGTGAGGTTGACCAGGGCGTTCAAGCAAACCGGCCTTTCCTTGGCCGTGTGATGGGTCATAAAAACATCTCCTTTCCACGCTGATTTCTCTTAACTTTAGCTCCCAAAGCTGATCCCTGAGGAACATATATCCGGTTTCCCGGCGCCTTGCCCCAGGCGGCCGGGAAAACCGCTACCAGGCCCGCTCGTTCCGCTCCCGCTCGGTCCAGGTCTCCTCGTTGAAGCTCTTTACGTACTTCTGCTGCGAGCTGTAGGTCTCCGGCCAGCGGATATTCTTGCCTTCCAGCTTCTCCTGGCGCTTCTTGCGCAAGAAACCGTAAAACTGGTGTTTCTCTTCCAAAATAGAGTCCTTAATGATCCCCGCCAGCATCTGGGTCTTGATCAGGTCCTTCACGGCGCCGCAGTAGCCGAGGTCGCCGATAAAGACAGCACCCTTCAAACGGTTTTCCTTGAAGACTAGCTTTTGGTAAATATTGGCCTCCGGGTTCTTTCTAACTTTGACTTCGTAGCCGCCTTCTGATTCGGCTTCCGGGTCAAATACCCCGAGGGAAACCACAGGAACCCCGAAGAATGAAACCGAGTTCATCCCCAGCGAGCCCTGGTAAGGGGTAGGCCTGCCCGCCATGTTCAGGCCGGCAATACGCCCCTGCTCGTGCGCGTTCGGCCAGTTGGCGTTCACCCGCCAGGCTCCCCTGGGGATGTCGTAAGTCTCAGCCACGTCTCCGGCGGCAAACACGTTGCTGTAGCTGGTCTGGAAGAACTGGTTGACCACAATGCCGTGGTTTGTTTTTAACCCGCCGGCCAGCGCCAGGTCGGGAGCGACGCCGGTAGCCAGCACCACCAGGTCGCAGGCTATCTCTTCACCGTTATCCAGCGCCACACCGGTCACCTGCCCGGCCGCGCCCTTAATCTCCTTAACCGAACGGCTGGTCAGTACATTTAAACCGCCCTTTTTCAGGATTGACTCGACCATAGCCGAACCTTCAGCATCGAGCACGCGGCTCAAAACCCGCGGTAAAAATTCGATGATGGTCACTTCCGCGCCGGCTTTCTGGAGGCCGTACGCCGCGCGCATACCAATCAGACCGGCGCCGATCACCACTGCCCTTTTCTTGCCTGCCTGCAGCATCTCCATCATGGCTTTCGCTTCAGCATAAGTTTGAAATGCCGTGACACCCTTCAGCTCCCGCCCCGGTATGGGCGGGAAAACAGCTTTGGAACCGGTGGTGAGCAACAGCCGGTCGTACGCGACTTCCCCGCCGCCGTCCAGGATTACTTTCTGAGTCTTAAAGTCCACTTCTTTTACCTTCTGCCCCAGCCGGGTCTTCACTGCCATTTTTTCATAGAAATCAAGCGGCCGGTAAGGCATCCTCTCTTCTCCCACCTCTCCGGCCAGCAGGTGGGCAATCAGCGGGCGGGAGTAGACGTGCTCTTTCTCGCTGCTGATAATGGTGATCGAACCGTCCTTATCCACGGCCCTGATCGACTCGACCGCCCCTACCGCGGCGGCGCTGTTGCCGATAACCACGTAGTCCATAAAAGCCCCCCTAAAATTTAATTTTGGATCCCCCACAACGAAACTGCAGGACAACACCAGTCTTTAAAGATTTTAAAACACATTCCTTCGGGCCCACCGCTAAAGGGATCCATTTAATTAATACAAAAGGTGTAAAAAGAGTGCTAACCCTTTCCGCTGAGCATACCTCATCGAAATATTTAGAAAACGCGCCGTGGAAAAACGGCTCCCACGCCTACAAGGTACTTTTCTCTCACCCCCAGATATGGTATAATGTTTACCATGATAAACGACCGTTCCTTATAATAAATTATTAAACACCTTCACCCCATCTGTCAAGTAAAAAATTAGAAGCCGGCGGCCAAATTTCCCGCCGGACAGGTGATGTGTTTGAGAGCTTTCGATAGACAACGTAAAAGCTATATGATTAAATTTAAGCTTTGAACCAGGAATTGGTTTGCCCCCAATTCCTTTCTTTTCCGGCCCAAAAAGCTTAACCCCGGGGCGGTTATTTTTCTTCTTCTGCCTTGAACCAGAGGTTCCGCAGGTCCGCCGTTTTCAGGGCGGTTAAAAATCTTTCTTTAAAATCCGGGTAAAGCCGGGTGAGATAGCCGACCACTTGCTTCACTTCCTCCCGCCTGGTCAGCCCGCTGGCCGGGCAAGGGTTGGCAATGACGGGCAAATTAAGCTCCCTGGTCAACCGCTGGATATGTTCTTGAAAAAGGTAAACAAGCGGCCGGATCATGGTCAGGCCGGTCCGGTCCAGATAAGTGCTGGGTGCAAAAGTGCGGAATTGCCCGGTGTAAAACAGGCTCATGAAAAAGGTTTCGATGGCGTCGTCCAGGTGGTGCCCCAGGGCTACCTTGTTGCAGCCCAGTTCAAGGGCGGTATTGTTCAGGACCCCCCGGCGCAGATTGGAACACAGGGCGCAGGGATTTTTCTCTTTCCTGGCGGTGAAGACTATTTTCCCGATCTCGGAGGGCTTGTAGTAAAAAGGCACCCCCAGCTTTTCGCAGAACTCCCGCAGCGAATCGACCGCAACTTCCCACCCCAGATCCACGTAGATGCCGTGCAGGGTAAATTTTGCCGGGGAAACCCGCAGGACGTGCGTCAAGGCGTAAAGCAGGGCCGTGCTGTCTTTTCCGCCGGAGAGGGCTACGGCAACGCGGTCGCCGCTTTTCACCATCTGGTAGTCAACCATGGCCTGCTTTACCCTGGTCAGGGCCCAACTCTGAAAATATCTGCCCAATCAGGTCTCTCCCTTCACCCCTAATCCCTATTCAGATTCCGCCATTTTTCACGTTCTTGCTTCGTTTCTGCCGGCCGGCCCAGAAAAATTACCGCACCCAGCAAAAACAACCCAAAACCCCAGGCGGCCGCTGCCGGTTGAAAACCGCCGGATAAAAAACCCCTTCCTGCTCCCAGAACCAGTCCGGATATCTCCAGACAAATTCCCGCCGCTCCATAGTCGGACCCGCCCAGTAAAAGCAACAGGCCGGCTGCCACCAGGACGGGCGAAAAGTTCAGCACCGGCGGCGCCTGGGCAGGGAACAGCGAAACAATCCCCAGGATCAGACCGGCCGCGGCAATGTACTTACCCAGCGGAATGATTTTAACAAACCATTTATATTTTTCCATGTGTAGCGCATAAAAATCTATTAATAAAAAGAGCACTTCCTGCACACCCTGCAATTTTTGCCGGAAAGTTAAGGTTGGCGTCATCACCGGCAAGGAGTCGAGGTTGTGCTTTCGTTCGGGGTAAAGCCGGCCCAACAGTTCGGGAAGGAGAGACATTCCGCCCACGGCCACCCAAAGCGGCCACGCCGAACAACCCGGCCCGCCCGCCAGGTGCAGCACGGCCAGGTAAACCAGGGCAAACAGCAAGGAATGAACAACCCTTAAATGCGCGCTCCACAGGGGCAAAAAGCACAGCCAGATGAGCGGCGTCAGCATTACGGACAGCCGGGAAGGGAGAACAAAAGCGACCCAAAGGGCGGTGAAGACGGCCCAGCCGGCTGTAATTGCCCAGGCCCGGCCGGTTCTGGAGTAGGTGGCGAAAAAATGCGCGCCCGAAAATAGATAATAGGCGGTAATAACGGCCAGAGGAACCAGAACGTTGCCTGCCAGCTGGAAAAAGCCCTCTAAAACGTCGCCATTTCTCAGGGAAGGAAGCAAAAAACCGGCCAGCGACCCCAGGAGAAAGGCGAAGCGGTGAAGATGACCGGCCCGGTAAGCGGTATAGAGCGCTATCCCCAGCATTACCAGCGGGTAAGGCAGATATTCCAGAAAAATATTTCCGGCGATGCCGGTAACAAGACCCTCTCCGAAAGCCGCCGGTCCCAAACGGCTCGCGGGCACCCCTCTGTGAGCTCTTGCCGGGTGATCCATCGACGTGCACCGACCTCCTGACGCGCATCCAAAGGAATTTTGTTTTCCTGTACCAGAAATATTAACTTTGTGCCTGATCTTTATTTCTTTGTTTCCGGCAGGCTATAAAAAAATCTTCTCCCCCCAGCAAGATATTCCTGCCTGATCACCTTTGAAAAAGGTTTGACAAGGGGGCTCTTAATGATAAAATAACCTTAAGAATCTCTCGAAAGACGCTTGCGGCTTTTGCTCGCCCCCCAAAATTGCCTTGAAATGAAGGAAGGTGACGATCCATGATCCTGGTGAACGTAAAGGGGGTTGCTTACGACGGGTCGGGGAATCCCATCATACTTCTTACCGACCAGGAAGAAGAACGGGTTCTACCGATTTGGGTCGGTCTGCTGGAAGCCCATTCAATTGCCATCGCACTGGAAAACGTGGTCATGCCCAGGCCCCTTACCCACGATCTGCTCCGCAACATTTGCGAGCAGCTGGGAGCAAAAATTTCGCGCGTGGTCATCACCGATTTAAAAGAAAATACTTTTTACGCGGAGATCCACTTACTCCTTGCCAATCAGGAAATGGTCATCGATTCCCGGCCCAGCGACGCCGTCGCCCTGGCTTTGCGCACCGACGCTCCCGTTTTTCTTACCGAAAAGCTGACTTCCCAGATGTTATCGATTAAAGATTTAATTGACGAAGAAACCCTCGAAGAGTTGAAAAGGACCAAAGAAAACCTCTGGCAGGAATACAAAAAGACCTTACATTAAAAAAATGCCTTTAAAACTCCGGCCCCACCTTCCCCGGCGCCGCCAGCTTTGCCTTTACGGTGGGAAAAGATTACCACAGAAAAAAGCGCTTGACAAGTTAACCGGCAGGTGTTACATTAAACCAGGCAACTAAATAATTGTGCTCTTATCCAGAGTGGTGGAGGGACTGGCCCAATGAAACCCGGCAACCGCCTTACCAAGGTTAAGGAATGGTGCCAATTCCTGCAGAAGAGAGCGATCTTCTGACAGATAAGAGGAAGGCAAGACTTGCAGGCCTCTTCTATGTTGGAAGAGGCCTTTTGACGTCTGGAACGGAGCATAAAAAAACCGGAGGAGGAAAAAATGAGCGCGCAGAAAACTTACGCCGAAATCAACGCGAAAATCAAAGCCGGCAAAGCAGTGGTAGTTACTGCCGAGGAATTGATCGCCCTGGTCGAGGAAAAGGGGTTGAGCAAGGCGGCCCGGGAAGTGGATGTGGTTACCACCGGCACGTTCAGCCCCATGTGCTCCTCAGGCGTTTTCCTGAATTTCGGCCACCCCGCCCCGCGGATCAAAATGCACCGGGTCTGGTTAAACGACGTGCCCGCCTATACAGGGATTGCCGCCGTGGACGCCTACCTGGGCGCTGCGGAAGTTCCCGAAAACGACCCGCTCAACCGCCATCACCCCGGGGAATTTCGCTACGGCGGCGGCCACGTCATCCAGGAACTGGTAGAGCGCAAACCAATCCGGTTAAGGGCCACGGCCTACGGCACGGATTGCTATCCCCGGCGGGAACTGAATACAACCATCACTTTGGACGATATCAACGAAGCGATTTTGTTCAACCCGCGCAACGCCTACCAGAACTATAACTGTGCGGTGAACCTGAGCTCCCGGACAATTTATACTTACCTGGGCGTACTCAAGCCCAACCTGGGCAACGCCCACTACTCCACCGCGGGCCAACTCAGCCCCCTGTTGAAAGATCCGCACTTTCAAACCATCGGCCTGGGTACCCGGATCTTTTTGGGCGGCGGTATAGGGTACGTAGCCTGGCACGGCACCCAGCACTTCCCCGCCATCCAAAAAGACGAAACGGGCCGGGAACTGGGCCCGGCGGGCGGCACCCTGGCGGTAATCGGCGACCTCAAGCAAATGAGCGCCCGGTGGTTAAGGGGCACCAGTTACCTCGGGTACGGCGCAACCTTAAGCGTGGGGATCGGGGTTCCCATCCCGGTTTTAAACGAATCAATCGCCCGCTGGGCCGCGGCCAAAGACAGCGATTTATACGCCCCGGTCGTCGACTACGGGGAAGCTTATCCGAACCGGATTCCGGGCACCCTCGGCTACGTCAGCTACGCGGAACTAAAGTCGGGCAAAATTACCGTGCTGGGCAAAGAAGTGCCCACCGCCCCCGTCTCCAGCTACCCGCTGGCCAGGGAAATCGCGCAAATTCTCAAAAGCTGGATTCAGGAAGGAAAATTCCTGCTCACCGAACCTGTCCAGCTCCTCCCCTCGCCGGCGGACGGACTCAAGCCGAAGGTGCTGGGGTAAGCTATTTCGAAGGAGGAAGATAAAATGGCGCCGAAAAGAATTTTCCTGCGCTTCAGCGCGGATAAATCGGAACAGCCGATTATTTACCGCCTGGTCAAAGACTACGACCTGATCATCAACATCTTAAAAGCCAACGTAAACCCCCAAAAAGAAGGTACCATGGTGCTGGAAATCACCGGCGACAGGTACAGCGAAGGTCTTGATTACCTGCGCCGGCAAGGAGTTGGCGTCCAACCCCTGATCGAGGGAATCACCCGCAACGAGGAACGCTGCACCATGTGCGGCGCCTGCACCGCCATCTGCCCCACCGGCGCCCTTTACATAAAAAGGCCGGAAATGGAGGTATATTTTAAGGAAGACAACTGCATAGTTTGCCAGCTCTGCATAAAGGCCTGCCCCATGCGGGCGATGGAGGTCCAGTTCTAGCTTTGCTTTACAGCGAACGCACCTACCGCCGCAGACACCGCCAGGAAGACCTGCTCCACTTCCAGGTGGCCCTGAAGGAAACCGATCTGGACATCGCCGTACGTAAAGAGCGCTTTTCGGACGAACTGGTGCGGGTGGCGGAAGAAGCGATCAAAAAATGCCGGCAACCGCTGGAGGAATATATCCAGCGGGACCCGGCATTTCTGCGGGCGCTGGCTCCTTACGAAGTACCTCTCACCGCACCGCCGCTGGTGCAGGAAATGGCCCGGGCGGCCAAAGCGGCCGGGGTCGGGCCAATGGCCGCGGTGGCCGGAGCGATCGCCGAAGGGGTGGGCCGCGTCCTGGCCAGGTACAGCAAAGACGTTATCGTCGAAAACGGCGGGGACATCTTCCTGCGCACCAGCCGCGTAAGGCGCATCGGCGTGTTCGCCGGGAAATCGCCTTTAAGTTTCCGGCTGGCCCTGGAAATCCGGCCGGACTGCAGCCCCCTGGGCATCTGCACCTCTTCGGGCACGGTGGGCCACTCCTTGAGTTTCGGCCGGGCCGACGCCGTAGTCATCCTCTCTTCTTCCGCCGCCCTGGCGGACGCCGTCGCCACCGCCGCCGCCAACCGGGTGCAAAACAAAGAAGACGTCCAGGCAGCCGTCGACTACGCCTTGAGCATCCCGGGCATCACCGGCGCCCTGGCGATTAAAGACGATCTTCTCGCCGTCCGGGGACGGGTTAAACTCGTCCCCTTCGGCCAAACCAGTCCCTGACATTCAGCCGGTCGCCGGACGTCGGACGTCGGAAACAGAGCACGAAACAAAAGTTTTATATGGTTATTCAGAAGCAATAACCTTCTGACCAATTATCTTGTCCTTGCTACCCATGAATGGTTGACTATTCTTTTCTGAGTCAAAGGAATAACCGTTAAATCTTAGTCTGGTCTATTTCAGGCTCAGCCGGCGGGTGCGCTTAAGATAAAGAAAAACGAGCACGCCCACCAGGAGGCCGCCACCCAAAAACGGCAGCCAATAGCGCGTCAGGTGCAAAATATAGCCCCAGCTGTGGCCGAACAAAAAACCCAGACTTAAGTTAAAGGAGGTCCAGAAAAAAGTGAAAATAAGATTGTAGCCGAGAAACTTTAAAATATGCAGTCCGCTTAAACCGGCGATGTAGGGGGTAAGGTTGCTGATCATGGGCACAAAACGGCCAAAAATGATAAAGGCGGCGGCCGATTGCGCCAGCCATTCCCGGGCCTGCTGAATCCGGAGCGGAGTAACCCGTAAATATTTGCTGAAACGCATTAAAAAAGGTTCGCCGAGGTACCGTCCGACCAAAAAAGCAGCCGCGGCCCCGAGGTTAAAGCCGAGGAGGGTGGCCGCAAAAACGGGAAAAAAACCAAGTCTTCCCTGGTTAACTAAAAATCCCGCCAGGATGACCATCAACCCGCCCGGAAAGGGGATGCCCAGGGCTTCAATAATTACCCCCAGGAAAAGCCCGCCGGCCCCCAGGGCGCCAAGGTAGCCCATCACCCATTCTTTCATCAAATTTGCCTCCCGGGTTTAGGATACCCCGGAAGGCGCACTGACAAAACGAATTTTTGCGGGCCGGGTTAAAGGGCGCGGGTTACGCCGCGGTAAACCAGGCCGCGCCGCCCGTCCACGGTCACCACTTCGCCGTCCGTGAAAATAGAGGCTGCGGCGTCCACCCCCACGATCACCGGAATGCCGAACTCCAGACCGACCAGGACGGCGTGGGAAGTAAGCCCGCCCACCTCGGTAATGATGGCGGCGCATTTCTCCATCGCGGGCACGAAGTCGGCGTCCGTCGCCGGAGCGACCAGAATATCTCCGGGCTCAATTTTTTCCCGGGCCTCCAGGGGCGTCCGGCAGACCCTGACCCGACCCGTCACGGTGCGCTGGCCGATCCCGGCGCCGCGGGCCAGGATATCGCCGACCGCGTGCACCTTCAGTAAATTGGTAGTGCCGCGCATTCCCACCGGCACGCCGGCCGTGATCACCACCAGATCGCCGGGCTTGACCATTTCCGCGGCCAGCGAAATCTCGATGGCGGCAGCAATCATGCTGTCGGTATCCTTAATCGGGGCAATTAACAGCGGCTGAACGCCCCAAACCAGGGCAAGCTTGCGCAAAACCTTCATTTCCGGAGTAACGGCAATGATTGGCGCCCGGGGTCTGTATTTACTGACCATCTTCGCCGTGTAACCGGTCTGGGTGGAAGTGATGATGGCCGCTGCGCCCAGGTCCTGCGCCGCAGCGCAGGTCGCGTGGCTGATGGCGTCCGTCACCGTGCGGGCCGGCCCTTTCCGCTGGCGCTCTAAAATTTCCGCGTAGGGCAGGGCGGCTTCCGCCCGCGCGGCAATGCGCGCCATTACTTCCACCGCCTCCACCGGATACCGGCCGACGGCGGTTTCCCCGGAGAGCATCACCGCGTCCGTGCCGTCGAAAATGGCGTTGGCCACGTCGCTGGCCTCCGCCCTGCTGGGGCGCGGGTTATGGATCATGGACTCGAGCATCTGGGTGGCCGTAATGACCGGTTTTCCCGCCTGGTTGCATTTTTTAATAATCATTTTCTGGACCAGGGGAACTTCTTCCGCCGGGATGTCCACGCCCAGGTCGCCCCGGGCCACCATCACGCCGTCCGCCACGGCGATGATTTCGTCCAGGTTGTTGACTCCTTCCCGGCTTTCGATCTTCGCAATGACGTCCGGGCCGGCGGCCGCCTCTTCGAGAATTTCCCGGACGGCAAGCACGTCGGCCGCCCGGCGGACGAAGGACACGGCAATAAAATCCAGGCGGCGCTCCACGCCGAATAAAATATCTTCCCGGTCCTGAGCAGTGACGGCGGGCAAGTCGACCTCCGCGTCCGGAATGCTGACCCCTTTGTGGCTGGTCACCTCTCCGCCGTGAACGACCTCACATTCTACCTCGTCGCCCTGCACGGAAAGCACCTTCAGTTCAATCAAACCGTCCGCAATCAGAATAACGCTCCCCGGAGAAACTTTCCGGGGCAGGTCGGGGAACAAAACTGGCAGCCGGCCGGCTTCTCCCGCTGCCGGCCGGGCGGTCAAAACGACCTTTTGCTTCGCCCGCAGGTGAACCGGCTTTTCCAGAACCCCCAAACGGATTTCCGGGCCTTTTGTATCCAGCAGCAGGGCGATGTTTTTCCCCGCTTTGCCGGCCGCTTCCCGGATGAGCTCGATCCGCCGGGCGTGCTCTTCCCTGGTCCCGTGGGAAAAATTAAGCCGGGCTACGTTCATGCCGGCCTGCATCATTTTGACCAGGATTTCTACGTTATCGCTGGCTGGTCCGATGGTGCAGACAATTTTCGTGCGTTTCACCTCAGCACCCCCCTCGAAAATAAGAATAAGGGATAAATTGCAGCAAAGGAATAGCTCTTTTCTATTCAAATGCCATTGTCAGGTAGACATCCCTGCTGCAAACGCGGCACCAGCAGAGGATGAAAAATAGCGAAGGTTAATTTTTCAGGACAAAAGCAACAAGACACTGCGGCACAAAGCAACAGAGGCGACCGGGGAATTGAGTATTTTTTTTTGTGCCTTTTTTGGTTACAAAGTTAAATCGACAAGATACCGGCAAGATCGTATAGAGCCAGATTGATGTTTTTCCGCCTGTTCAGCACCCGCTCCAGATCGACGGAAACGACCTGCCCGGCCACGTATCCGGCCATTTTATTGCTTTCGCCCTGCATCAGCCACTCTACCGCCTTGGCGCCCAACATGCTGGCCAGTACGCGGTCGAACGCCGTCGGGCTGCCGCCGCGCTGCAGGTGGCCCAAAATGGTCACTTTCGTATCGAAACCGGTCCGCTTTTTGATTTCCCGGCCGATCTCCACGCCGCTGGCGGCGCCTTCCGCCACCACGATGATGCTGTGGGAAGTGCCCTTCCGGTAGTTGCGCTCGAGGCGCGCACAGATTTCTTCCAGGCTGAACGGACGCTCGGGAATAATAATCGACTCCGCGCCGCCTGCCAGGCCCGCGGTCAAGGCGATAAAGCCCGTATCCCTCCCCATTACTTCCACCACAAAAGTGCGCTCGTGGGAGGTTGCCGTATCCCGGATCTTGTTAATTGCCTCCACTACGGTATTTACCGCCGTATCAAAACCGATGGAATAATCCGTCCCGCTGATGTCGTTATCGATGGTTCCCGGCAGGCACATGACCGGCAGGCCGAACTCCCGGTTAAAAATTGCGGCCCCATGAAACGATCCGCCGCCGCCGATCACCACCAGCCCCTGGATGCCGAACCGGTCGACGTTTTCTTTAGCGATCCGGCGGCCTTCGGGCGTTTTAAATTTTTCGCAGCGGGCCGTGCGCAACATGGTCCCGCCCCGGTGGACGATGTCCGCCACGCTCCATGCGTTGAGGGGCTCGATATCGGCCTCGATAAAGCCGCTGAACCCCCGCTTGATCCCCAGCACCTCCAGGCCGTGGTAAAGCGCTTTGCGCACCACCGCCCGGATGGCGGCATTCATCCCGGGCGCGTCCCCCCCGCTGGTCAAAACGCCGATTCTCTGCATAAAGTCCCCAACTTCTCCTCAGAAAATAGATTTTCATGATTAATGGAGAGAACGAACGTTCTCATGGGGAACTCCTCAGAAAATAGATTTT
>JAIMBK010000036.1 GCA_023511535.1 Armatimonadota bacterium | reverse complement strand
CCGTGCGCTTGTCTATAGCTTACAGGAGATGAGGGGAAATGTCGATCCCTGTTTTGGGAGGACAAATGTCCTTATTTCGCAAACAGAACTCTTAATATTTGCCAGGGAGAAGTTAAAATGCAACAGTATTGTAACTTTAGAGGAGTTGTTATTATATTATTTGTCGCTCTCTTTTTAGTTAGTTGCAATAATAGTAAGACAGAAATAAAACGAGTAGAAATGCCTATGGCAAGACCTGGAGCAAATGGAGTATCGTTTGGCCTTTACGATACCAATGGGAATATTGAAACAACGAAAGTTTTTAATATTAAAAAGGGGGAAGAGTTTTCTAAAATTATTAGTATTAGTAACTATATTAACAACACTCGTAAATATTTAATTATAGCTCTAGTTGATTGTATTCAGGTGCCATTTAGAGTAAACGATAAAGAATATATTAATTATACTTTTTCTATGAATGCTAACGAAGTTACGGAAATACCCGTTTGTATTGATAGTCTTAAGCCGGGTTTCCACGACATTATTTTTTTGATCTTTAAATCGCCAGAAATAACAATGGAAAGTCAAGACCTTGCCTTAGCTAACTCATTAGCTCAAATATATCCAATCCGTTTTAACATAATTGTAGAGTCAGGAGAACCTTTTAAGCCAAAGTTGACAGAAATTGAACCAATAAAAGTATTTAATGAAGCTAATATACATGGGGCCTTTTTAACTAATACATCTGAAAGAATGAAGGTTTGGTATGTAGAAAAAACAGAGAATAAAGAGATTCCATATTACATTCATATCGGAAATCAGGAGACAGAATCTCATTACTTTGCAATTATTACATTATTGGACTGGAAACAAGTTCCCATAAATAAAAATGGTAAAGTTTTGTTTTTAGAGCTTAAGCCAAATGAAAAAAGAGTTTATAAAGGGTTATTGCATTTACCTGAAAACCTAGAAAAGGGTAAAAAGCTAAATTTAACATTGGTTAGTATCTCTGAACCGTTTTCTTTACAAGAAAAACACACCGACCTGGTGGAGCAAAGTCTTAGAACGACAATAACACCATGTTATTAAGAAAAATGATATTAAGAAAATGGGGGGTGGTTAATTTGATTTAATTAAAAAATCAAAGATAGACATAAAAAATAAGTTGTGATTTTAAAATGAAAAGGAGGGTTGTATGAAATGAGAATAAAAAAATGGTTGTACTTAATTTAGTAAGTTTACTTATGCTTTCTTTTACAAGCCCATTATATGCAGCAAATTCAAATATCCCAAAAGCAGTTCCAGGGTTTGCCTTTTATTATCAGGACAGATAATTACCTGACCTTTTAATCCCGGGGAAAGCTGAAAATGACCTTTCCTTCTTCGTTCAGGGCCAGGGCGGCGTTAAAGGTTTTGCCGGCCCGCGAGCGAAAGCCCTTGATCACTCCCGTGCGGCCTTTTTTGAGCAGGCTTTTGGCCTGGGCGGGGCTGATCTTTTTCCCGGCGATTTCCTTCCAGATGGCAAACCGGCAGCCCTCTTTCCAGCCCGTACAGCCGTACCCCTTGGGGAATTCCCGGACGTCCTTTCCGCACAACGGGCACTTTCCCAGGATTTCCTGCTCCGGGCGCACATTGCCGCCGGCCGCCGGTTGCGGCCCGGCCCCTGGAATTCCAATGTCGGAACCGGCTTTGGTTCCGGCTCCAATCCCGGCGCCGGCCGCCGCCTGAGTTTTGACCAGCGTAACGATCTGCGCAGTGAAATCTTTGATTGCCTCCAGCCATTGCTCCGGCTTTTGCTCCCCGGTTTCGATTTCCAAAAGGCCCTGCTCCCAGCGGGCGGTCAGCTCCGGGGACTTGACCTCTTCCGGAACCAGGTCGATCAAGGCTTCCCCCTTGGCGGTGGGGAAAAGCGTCTTTTTCTGGCGCTTTACGTAGCCGACCTGAATTAAGCGCTCAATGATCGCCGCCCGGGTGGCGGGGGTGCCGATCCCGCCGGCGGCTTTCAGGATATCCTGCATCTCCTTATCTTCAACAAACTTTCCCGCCTTTTCCATGGCGGCCAGCAGGGTTGCTTCGGTATAGCGGGGCGGGGGTTTGGTTTGCTTCTCCAGGGCGTCGATTTCTTCTAAAAAGACCCGCTCTCCCTGGGCTAGAGGCGGCAGGAGCTGTTCTTCCTCATCTTTTTTATCGCCAGTGGGGTAAACTTTTTTCCAACCTTTTTCCAGTTCCACTTTCCCCCGGGAAAGAAAGGTTTCCTTGCCGGCGGCGGTAATCACCCGGGTGACGTTGTACCTGGCGTCAGGGTAAAAAATGGCCAGCAGGCGCCGGGCGACCAGGTCGTAAACGATTTGCTCCGGCCGGCTTAAACTGGCCGACTCGGGTTTTGTTTCGGTAATGATGATGGCGTGGTGATCGGTTACCCGGGCGTCGTCCACGTAGCGCCTGGACAAAGGGGGCAGGTGCCCGGGAATCAGCGGCTGGTATTCGGCAGCCGCAGCCAGCGCCGCCATCCTTTGGGGGATGGTTTTCGCCAGGAGAGCGGACAGGTGGCGGCTTTCCGTGCGCGGGTAAGTAATCAACTTGTGCTTTTCGTAAAGGGCCTGGGCCGCCCGCAGGGTTTGTTCGGCGGTGAGCCCGTGCTTTTGGTTGGCCTCTTTTTGCAGATCATTTAAATTAAACAACAGCGGCGGCGGCTCTTTGACTTCCTTTTCTTCCACCGCGGAAACGACGGATTCCCGGTTGTTCCGGCAGGCCGCGACCATTTCCCGGGCCGCCTCCGCGCTTGGAAACCGGTCCGTTTTGTCCGCAAACCACTTGCCCCGGTAAGTTTCCCCGGTGCTCTTCCGGAAGGTCGCCCAGACCTCCCAGTATTTGGCCGCCTTGAAGTTCCGGATTTCCCTTTCCCGGGCCACAATCAGGGCCAGGGTGGGGGTCTGCACCCGGCCCACGCTTAACAGTTCCTTATGCCGGCAGGTGAAGGCGCGCGTAGCGTTGATGCCTACCAGCCAGTCGGCCTGGGCGCGCGCCGCGGCGGCCACCGCCAGGTTGTCCAGCTCGCGGTTTTCCCGCAAATTTTCGAAGGCCAGCCGGATGGCCGCCGGCGTCGTTTCCCTCAGCCACAGGCGTTTGACTTCCCTGGCGCAGCCGGCCTGGGCGTAAATCCGGCGGAAGATATTCTCCCCCTCGCGGCCGGCGTCGCAGGCGTTGACGATCAGGCCCACCTGCGGGGAAAGGAGCAACTCTTTCAGAACCTGGAACTGCCGGGCGGTTTCCGGGATCACCTTGAGTAAAAATTCCCCGGGAATAAAGGGCAGGGTATGCAGCGACCACTTTTTCAGGGCGGGGTTGTAGTCCTCCGGTTCGGCCAGTTCAACCAGGTGGCCGATGGCCCAGGAAACAATGAACTGCTCGTTTTCCAGGTATCCTTCCCTGGTTTTAAACCGGCCCAGGACTTTGGCGATGTCCCGGCCGACCGAGGGTTTTTCCGTGATAATTAACGTTTTCATGGCTTGTCCGTACTGCCGAAGCCTCCGTGTCCCTTGGCGCGCAGTTCGCCGGTTTCGATAAAAACCACCTCGTACACCGGCTTGACGCAAACCTGGGCGATGGCCTTGTCTTTGCTGATTTTTTTGGGTTTGTTCCCGAAATTAAAAAGTTTTACTTTGATTTCGTCGGTGTAGTCGCTGTCCAGGGTTCCCCAGTAGGCGACCACGTCGTGTTTAAAGGCGTAACCGCTGCGCGGCCTGATTTGCAGCTCGTAACCCCTGGGCAGTTCCACGGCCAGGCCGGTGCCTAAAATGACGCTGCCGCGGGGTGCAATGACGGTTTCCTCCAGGGGGTACACGTCGTAGCAGGCGCTTTCCGCGGTTGCTTTCACGGGGATTTTCGCGTCCGGGTGGAGTTTTTTTATTTTTACGGCAATCTCGTGCGGGTTGGCGGAGGACAAAAGTGTTCTTCTCCTTTCTTTTCTGCCGGCTTCTACCAATTTCCGGTCCGTTCCTGCTGGTACGTTACGGAAGCGTAGGCGGCGGCGGGGAAGCCGGTGTCGTATTCGATGTCGTCGAAAACGACGGGGATCCTTTTCCTGAATTCCAGCAGGGTGGGGATGGCGATCTGCCTGATCTGGGGGTGGGCCCTTTGGCTTCCCCGGAGCTTGAAGAAGTGCCGCCATTCGCGGAGGTTGTACGTGACCACGATTTCGCTTTTTAAATCGGCGGGCAGCACTCCCCTGGCCTGTTCCGGCCTGGCCCCCCGCGCCAGGAGCGCCAGGTAGGCGCGGGCGGCGCCAACCACGGCCTCCTTCCAGATTTCGTAAGCCTCGCTTCCTTCCGGAAAATAATAAGGCCGGATAAAAACCATTTTATTTTGATAATTGCAGTACCGGGTGCTTTCCTGGGAGTAGCTGGCAATCCGGTGCCGGACGATCTCGTGGGTGATCCCCCGGTTGGTGATGTAGATGACGGTGATTTTCTCGTGCTCAATGACGCTTTCGTGCCCCCGGTCGATTAAATTCCGGACGAACCCGGGGGCGGAGGCTTCGTTAATCAATCTTTCCGATTTGTAACAAATCCTCCCGTAGCGTTCAATCCTTTTTAAAATACTTTCATTTATTTCGTCCTGAATGATTACCTGCGGATCGATAACGGCAATTTCCACCCGGATACCTCCCCAACCTGTTTCCTCCACCGCGTACTTTATGCTAACATTATATTGGAGGGGAGGATGGGAAACAAGCCTTATTTTTAACCGAAGATAAATTCCCGGTTCGATCATGCCTATTAAGAAGCGCCGTCTGGTTTGCTCCAGAGGAAGATCAACCCTTATCCTGAAAATATCAGGCACAAAGTTTCAGGCACAAAGGCACATGGTAAAATTATCCCGGGTCACCTCTGTTCCTTTGTGCCTCCGGGCCTCCCCTGTAAAAGTAGTTTTCATCTTTTTTTTCATCAGCTTCCCTATTCCAGTTTTCAAGGAGTGAATGAAATGTACCAGAGAACCGCCGGTTTTTACAAAATGGACGCGGCGAAAATCGGCCGGGGGTGGCATGAAATGGGCCCCATTCGCCCGCCCAGCGAGGGCCGGGACGCTTCCCTTTTGCTGCGGGTGACCAGAAACTGCCCCTGGAACCGCTGCGAGTTTTGCGCGACGTATAAGAACGAGCGCTACAGCGTGCGCACCGTGGACGAAGTAAAGGCGGATCTGGAGGTCGTGCAGGGACTGGCCGAAGAGCTGCGCAGCGCTTCCTGGCGCCTGGGGTTTGCCGGAGCGGTCGGCGAAGAAATCGTTCTGGCCGTGATTAATTCCAACCCCGAAATATACAGCCGGCAGCACAACGACGCAGAGCTGGTTCACGCGCGCCTGCATAGCCTGGCGAACGTGGCCAACTGGCTGGCTACCGGCGCCAAAACTGTTTTTCTGCAGGACGGAAACTCGCCGCAAATCCGCACCGTTGATCTGGTTGCCGTTTTAAATTATATCAAGGAGATGTTTCCTGCCGTAGAACGGATCACCTCTTATGCGCGTTCGAAAACCATTGCCCGGAAGTCGTTCGAAGAAATTCTGCAGTTACGTCAGGCGGGCCTGTCCCGGCTGCATATCGGCCTGGAATCGGGATGCAACGAGGTGCTGATGGCGGTAAAAAAGGGGGTGACGGCGGAGGAGCACGTCATGGCCGGCAAAAAAACAAAGGAAGCGGGGATTACTTTGAGCGAGTATTTAATGCCCGGCCTCGGCGGGAAAAAATGGTCGGAAAAGCACGCCCTGGAATCAGCCCGCGTCTTAAGCGAAATCGACCCCGACTTTATCCGGTTGCGGACGCTCATTCCCCGTCGCGGCACCCCGCTGTACGAGCGCATGCTGGCCGGCGAGTTTGAACCCCTGACGGAAGATGAGATGGTGGAAGAAATCGGTTTGTTTGTGGAAAACCTTGATTGTCACGCTTATCTGGTCAGCGATCAGATGTCCAACCTGTTGTGGGAGGTAGAGGGCCGACTGCCGGAGGACAAGCCGAAAATCCTGGCCACCATCCGGAATTATTTGCAAATGCCGCTGTCCGCCAGGCTAAAGGTGCAGCTGGAGCGCCGCCTGTCCTCGTACCTGGCTGTTTACGGGCAGCTGGCGGAAAAAGTGGCGGCGAAAGTGGAGCTGGCCGCGGAGTCCCTGCAAAAAGAAGCGCCCGACGCGCCCGGGAAAGTAAAAGACGCGCTGGACGCCCTCAAGCAAGCTTTTATCTGATCGTCTGCAGCCGCTCCGGGGGAATTCCCCCTTTGGGGAGGGTTATCTCGGGGCAAACGCCGGGTGCTCAAAGTACCAGCTTTTTTCTAAGATATCCCATATTTTTGGATCTTCCAGGCCCAAACGCCAGACTCCGATTCCCGGCAGGCGTTTTTTGACGATCAGGTTCAGCTTTACCTGAAAACTTTTCGCATCTTCAAACCAGACGACGTGCCGGACGCCGTTTTCGACGTATGTATAGGTCGATTCCTGGGCCTGTTCGTCGTAGCGGATCTGGGCGCCGAAGCGCTGCGCCCGGGCGATTGCCTCGGCGTAGGACAGCGTTTCCGGCACCCTGGCGCCGGGCGCCCAGTCGTACCCGTAAACAGGCAGCCCCCAGAAAATTTTTTCCCGGGGAATGGCCGTCAGGGCGTAGTTCATCACTTGTTCGACGAAGCCGAGGGAAGCGATTGGACCCGGTTCGGCAAAGTGTTCGTCGTAGGCGAGGACGTACATTTGATCGCTGACCGCGGCCAGGTCGGGGTAGCTGAAGGCCCCCGAAAAAGGGTGGCGCGGGTTGTCTTCCAGCTCGGCGGGAACGGAGATGGTGACGAGAAAATCCAGCGGTTTGAGGGCCTGGAATAACTCCGTCTGAAAACGGGTTAAAAAAGGCCGGTCTTCGGGGGGAACGAACTCAAAATCGATGTTCACCCCCGCGAATCCCCGCCGCAAAAGCATCTCCCGGATGCTGGCGACCAGGGTGCGCCGCAAGTTTTCATCGGTCAGCAGCCGGTGAATGAGCGGTCCGAAGCGGGGGCTGGAGTAATTGTGGACGATGGCCAGTACCGGCAATTTGTACCGCCGGATGATGATCAGCGCCTCTTCGTCGGACTGGTCCTCCAGGGTTCCCTGGCCGGTTACGCCGAACCAAAAAGGAATGAGGAAAGTGATTTTCCTTCCGTGCGCCTCCAGGGATTCTAAAGCCTGAGGGTCGGGTGTGTAGTACCAGTTGTTGCCAAAGGGTAAAGCCAGCGGATGAAGAAAACCGGGCATAGCTGAAACCTCCCATCTTATGGTTATAATATGCATAAATGGATTTTCGTGTCCGCAAGGGAAAGCGAAATCTGCCGTTCAAGGCAATTTTTTGTTGATCTGGTGTTTTCGTGCGGTATAATAAAGGGGAGTTGCCGGCGGGGTCTTATCAAAAAGATGAAATTATTCCTTTGTGTCTTTGTGCTTGAAAACTTTGTGCCTGACATTTTCAAAGGAGGTCTCCATGACGGTGAAATTTATCATTGATCCTCTGGTTTTTGACACTTTGCCCACCGTTTGCTTTGGTGTGGTGGTGGCGAAAGGGGTTGACAACCACGGGAAAACAGAGGAAATTAATGCGTTGCTCCGCGAGGCTGTAGCGGGAGTGCGGGAGAAATATGCGGGGGTGAACCTGAAGGAGCATCCTGCTTTCGCCTGCTACCGGGAGGCTTTTAAAAAGCTGGGGTTCAACCCCAATAAATTTTTAAGCTCGGTAGAGGCCCTGGTTTCCCGGGTCGTCAAAGGAGGGGAACTGCCGGAAATCAACGACGTGGTGAACCTGGTCAATGCGGTGTCGCTGAAGTATACCCTGCCGATGGGCGCCCACGACCTCGATTCGATGGCGGGAGACATCATGGTTCGTTTTTCGAAGGAAGGAGAGCAGTTTGTCCCCTTTGGCCGGACCGAACCCGAAACCGTTCCGGCGGGCGAACTGGTCTACGCCGACGAAAAGCAAATCAGAACCAGGCGCTGGATCTGGAGGCAGAATGAGCGGGGGAAGGTTACTGCGGAATCAAAGAATATTTTCTTTCCCATCGACGGTTTCTCCGATTGTAACCTGGATTCTGTTTTGCGGGCCCAGAAAGAACTGGCCAGTTATCTGGAAAGGTTCTGGAGGGTCCGGGCGGAACAGTTTTTCTTGGATAAAAGCAATTATTCTGCAGAATGGTAGGGGACCCTCGTCGGTTCGCTCACCTCACCTGACCTGATTCGAAGTTAGATGTTCGGGGTTCAGGGTTCGAAGCTTGTGGATTGGCTTCGCCAACTTCTTTGATTCAAATTTCGAACTTCGAACCTCGAAAAGGCCCTCCGCAAACCTTGCTCCCAGCGGGTGACCCGGCCTTTTGCCGCCCCAGTCACCTTGAGCGGCCCCTTCCTTCCGGCTTTCGAACTTTCCTTCGTTTTTTCCGGACCGGGAAAAGAAAATTTGCGCTAAAGAAGAAGAGCGGGGAACCAATGGCTGCTTTTTTTCGTCTATCTTTTTAGAGGGTAAAAAGTTTTCTCCCTGATTTTTATTTTTTGCGGTGAGGTGTTGGGAGGTTGGTCCTGGTCAGGAAAAAAGCTTTTTTATGGGGCCTTATTTTGATTTTCAGTGGATTGGCTTTTCCTTGCGGAGTTTTTGCGGCGCCGGAAGGAGCGGATTCCCCGGTGCAAATTACCGCCGAAATCGGCTGGGACGGGCAGGGGGTGCCGGGGCGGACCGCGCCGGCGGTGATCCGCCTGAAGAATACCACCGGAAACGATCTCCAGGGGATCGTGGAAGTAGTCAATTACTACCGCTATATTCCGCCCCCGCCTCCCGGTTCGCCGCCGGGTTCGCAGCCTTCCGGGCCGGGCCGGTATTACCCGGTGTCTTCCTTTGGAGAGCGGGTGGTCCTGCCCGCCGGGGGAGAAAAAAAGGTGACCCTCTGGTTTTCGCTGCAAGGGGCGACCGATCACCTGATTGTCCGCTTCCGCACGGGGGAAAAGACCCTGGCCAGCGTGGAAGCAAAATTGGCCATGACCAGTACCGGGGTCAGCGGACCCTTGCCCATGGCGGTGGGTGTGCTCGGTCAGCCGCCAGCGGCTCTGGAAAAGGTGCGGATCACCATGCCCGACGGAGTTCCCCGGGCGCCGCTCGTTTTGAAATTAACTCCGGAGCTTTTGCCGCCGGCGGGGGATCAATTAGACGCTTTCGGTCTTCTTCTGGTCACCGGCGAAGCCGCCCGCAATTTAACGGCGGAGCAGCGCCGGGCGCTTTTGGACTGGGCCGAAGCGGGCGGGCACTTGCTGCTGGCGGGCGGGCCGGGGGTAAATGACGCGCTCTCGATTTTGCCGGCGGGCACGGCGAAAATCGTCAGCCGGGGAATTGCCGGCAACGGTGACTGGCGGGCGATGGCCGGCTGGCTGGGCAAAGCGCCTCCGGCGGGAGCCGCGCCGATAGCCCGGCTGCAGGGCGGCGACCCCTTCGGACCGGAAGAAAACCCTCTGGGCCGGCAAATTACCGTCGGGGAGGGGAAAGTAACGGTATTTTCCTTTGACCTCACCCGCCCGCCGTGGGACGCCGGAGAAGCGGGCCGGGCGCTTTGGGAAAGGCTGCTGCAGCCGGGAGACCCGGGTTCTTATAAATATAACATGGTGTACCGGGATCCCCTTTATCCGTTTTACAGGCTGATGAACACGGTGAACAGCCTCCCTGCCGGCGCCTTCCCCGGCTGGGGGGCGGTGGGGCTTTTTCTCGGCATTTTTTTACTGCTGGCCGGGCCGCTCACTTACTGGGTTCTAAAAAGGCGGCGCCGCCCCGAGTATACCTGGGTGGCGGTTCCCGTCCTGGCTCTGTTGTTCTCCGGAATAGCCTACCTTTATATGCTCCAGACGGGCCGAAACGTCATCGTCAACATTGTCCAGGCTGTGGAGGAGACGGAAAAGGGGACTGCCGGGGAAAAACCGTTGCTTACGGCAGTGGGCTTTTTTGCTCCGACCAGGCCGGTTTTTCACGCCGTGCTGGCCGACCCCGGCCTTCCCGTGCGGGTTCAGTTTTCCGGGGAACGTCCGCCGGAGCTGCGCAAGCCCGACGAGGAACCTCCCTATTCAGTTGTCAAGGGTCCGGATTTAACGGTTACCTTCCGGGAAATGTCCCAGTACGGGATGCGCCAGTTAAGCTTTCGCCAGGACGCCGGGGAGGCTTTGGCCGGCCTGCGGGCCGACCTGAAACTCGAAGGCGGCCGGCTGGCCGGAAAAGTGCGCAACGATACCGCTCTTTACCTGGATCACGTAACCCTGATCCTGGGTGACGACTACCGGGGATTGGGGGATCTCGCTCCCGGGGAAGAGAAGGAAGTGGCCATGGAAATTCCGGCGCCGCCGGTCTACAATCCCCAGAACCCTTACGGTCCGCGCTACCTTCCGGCCTGGCCGATCTTTGTGTTCCCGGAGGGGAAAGAAGCCGCCCTGAAAGCGGCCGGGCGGCCGGGCGTGCCCGCGCCGCGGCCGGATTACGGATCGCCTCCCCGCCGGCTGACCGTCGATGAGCAAAGGCGGGCGAATCTTTTAGAGCAACTGTTTAACTCCTCCCGCTACGGCGGCCCGGAAATGGAGCTCCAAAGAGGCCGGCCGTTAACCCTGGCGGCTTTCAGCCGGGACCCCGTCAAAGCGGTAGAGATCAAGGATTTGCGCTCCCGTCCCCATTATTTAAGCATTGTCACGGTCAAGCCGGAACTGTCCCTGCCGCCGGGCAGCTTCACCATTCCGGCGGGACTGACGCTTCCGGAAATCATCGACGCGCAAATCCGGGGTATGACCGGGCACAATAACCTGTTCGGCATTCCGGGGGGAAACATCACCTTCGCCTTTCGCCCCAATCTGCCGCCGGGGGCACGGGTCAAGGAAATTACGGCTGAACTACAATATTTTCCCAGTACCCCGACGCCGAACCAGCCGAGAGGCACCTTCGGACCGCCGGCCCCGTCTCCCGCCGACGTGGAATCCGGCGTGCTGGAGATTTACCACCCGCCCAGCGGGCAATGGCGGGAACTTTCCGGGGCCAAAACCTTCCGCCTTTCCGGGGAATACGCGCTGCCCGGCGGAGAAGTGCGCCTGCGGGTGAACGGTTTTGAACCCTCCACGGGGAAAAGCTTCTATTTCCTGCCGCCGGCAGTGGCCTACCAGGGGGTGCGGGAATGATTAAAGTACGTTCTTTAAAGAAAACCTACGGGCGCGTGCAGGCCCTGCGAGGGCTGGACATGGAAGTGCCGGCGGGCGCCGTTTACGGATTTATCGGCCAGAACGGGGCGGGGAAGACCACCACCCTGCGCATTCTGGCCGGACTGCTCGTCCCCGACGGGGGCACCGCGGAAGTGGCCGGGCTGGAGATCGGCAGCCACCCCCGCGCCTTGCGGGAGGTGGTGGGCTACATGCCCGATTTCTTCGGCGTCTACGACGATTTAAGGGTCGGGGAGTACCTGCTTTTTTACGCCGCCGCGTACGGGATCAGAGGGCCGCGGGCCTTTAAACTGCGCGACGATCTGCTGGAACTGGTGGAGCTGGGGGAGAAGCGGGAAGCCTTCGTGGATACCCTCTCCCGCGGCATGCAGCAGCGGCTCTGCCTGGCCCGGGCTTTAATCCACGATCCCCGGGTGCTCCTTTTGGATGAGCCGGCCAGCGGCCTGGACCCCCTGGCGCGGGTGGAAATGCGGGAAATTTTAAAGGAACTGAGCAAACTGGGTAAAACAATTTTAATCAGCAGCCATATCTTGTCGGAACTGGCCGACCTGTGCACGCACGTCGGCATGATCACCGAAGGGCGGCTGGTGCGCCAGGGGCCGCTCGCCGAATTGCTCAACGGCACCCCGGTGCAGACCATCATTTTGCGCTGCCACGGCCCGGCGGAAGCAGCCGAAAAGCTGCTGGCGGGCTGGCCGGGGGTGGAGGTGCTCCGTTCCCTGCCCGGGCAGGTTGAATTCCGCCTGGCGGGAGGAGCGGCGCAGGCGGCGGAGTTGTTAAAGGAACTGGTCCTCCGGGGCGTTCCGGTAACCCATTTTGCGCAGGAAGACCAAAGTCTGGAAGATACCTTCGTCCAGCTGGCCAGGGAGGGTGGTTTGAATGGCTGAAGAAGTTCGGGAGGAACAGCAAGGACAGGAACAGGAAAAAGAGGCCGCGGGGCAAAGAAAGGGAGGCGGGGCAAAACAAAGGCCGCAGGAGAAAAGGTTCTTTCTCCGGGATTGCTGGGAAGGCCTGCGGTGCGGCCTGACCCCGATGCTGGGCAAGGAAATGCGGGGGCGGACCCGGGGCTGGCGCTCACCTGTTCTGTTAACCGTTTACCTGGGGGCATTGAGTGCCTTCGTGCTGTTGTTTCTCTGGCTTAACCTGGAGCGCTTGAGCATGATCCGGCCGCAGGTGGGATTATCCCTGTATTCTCTTTTTGTTTTCAGTTTAATCATGCTGATTTCTTTTATCGCCCCGGCCGTCGCCGCCGGCGCCATCAGCGGGGAAAGGGAAAGACGGACGTACGATTTGCTGCTGGTGACCAAGGCTTCCATCCCGGGCATTGTGCTGGGGAAATGGCTGGCTTCCGTGGTTTACTTAATGTTTCTGGCGGTGGCCGCCCTGCCCGTTTTTGCCGTGGTCTTTCTTTACGGCGGGGTCCCGCCGGCCATTTTGGGTCTGGCCTTTGTGGTCTGCCTGGCCGCGGGCCTGGGCTACGGCGCCATGGGCCTGGCTCTGTCCGCGCTGACCCGGCGCAGCCAGGCAGCAATGATCATTTCGCTGGTTCTCGTCTTTTTCTTCATCTTCGGGATCCCGGTAATTACCGGTATTATCATGGCCAGCAATCCGCCCGGGCCGTCGCCCCAACCTCTCGGGCAGCCCGGCGCGGCGATTGCCGGCCCTCCCTGGTACATTTTTTTAAGCCCGCTCACCGCTTTTACTTCCGTCTTGCCCGGGTCGGGCAGCTACGGTCAAAACTGGGGCATCCCCCTGATTTCGGAGCTGATGAATATGCTCTTGAACCGGATGGTGCAGCCGGAAATGGTGACCACTTATAGGATGGGTTACGCCTCCGGATATGTATCTTCCGGCCCCGGCGGTGTCGCCGTAAAGCCGGCGGGGCTGACCGCCTGGGCGCCATGGGCACGCTTCACCCTTTACCAGGGGATTCTGATCCCGGTTTCCCTGGCCGCCGCCGTTCTGGCCATTGCCCCGCGCAAACCCTGGCCGTTCCGCCGGGCGGGGAAGAAAAATAATTAGCCACAGAGAAATTGATTTGGGAACAGGGATGACAGGTGCCCGGCCTCTGACGACTGATCTGCCGATCATGAAAATTGAGGAACAAAGACACAGAGAGAACTGCATAAACATATATACTTTGTCCTCTATGGTCCTAACGCAGCCTGAGGTTAAATAAGTTAAGTGCCTGGCACTTAACTTATTAATCCCCTTTGTGCCTTTGTGCCTGTTGCCTTTGTGCCTATTATTTTCAAGGAGGCATTGATATGCTCCGCAGGAAGCGGCATGACTGGCCCGACCGCAGGCTGGGGGAGGCGCTGGCGCCCCTGGCGGCGCGGGTGCGGCGACGCTACTGGCTGGAAACCGGGCGCCTGGTGCTCACCTGGGGCCTGGCTGTCGCTGCCGGCGTGCTGGTTTTGCTCAGGTTGACCCCGCTTTACTCTTGCCTGTTCCTGGCCGGAATAGGCGGGGCGGCTGCCGCTGTGGTTGTTTTTGTTTGGCGAAGTTTGTCCATCCCTGACGCCTTGAAAGTAGTGCAAATCGCCGACGAGCTGGGTTTAAACGGCGAGGCGATTACGGCGTACCGCCTCCTGGAAAAGAAAAAGCAGGATTCCTGGAGCAAATTTGCCGTTGAAAAAGGGGTTAGCGCTTGTCGGAACCTGCCCGGCGAAAGGTTGGTTCCGCTCTTCCCCTCCTGGCGCCCCTGGCGGGGGATTGTTTTCCTGACCGGGATTCTGGTGGTCACGATCCTGCTGCCCGCTCCGCTGGCTCCTTACTGGGAGGCCCGGCGGGCGGAAAAGGAGGCCCTGGCCGCCGCCGCCCGGCAGGCCGGAGAAGTGGTTGCCCGGCTCCAGCGGATGCCGCCGGAACAAAAGGAATTCCTTCCGGAAAAATTAAGCGAAGAATTAAATGTCCTGCCCAAAACCGTCAGTGGGGCCAGGGACCGCCAAGAGGCCGCCCGCAATTTAGAGCGGGCAGGCCAGGAAATTGAAGATGTCCTGGCCTTTTTAGAGCCGGCAGAAAGGAGTTTCCGGCAACTGGCCGGCGCCTGGAAAAACAGCCGGGAACCTCTTCTCAAGGAACTGGCCGCTGCCCTGGAAAAAGGCGATGCGCAGGAAATCGCCCGGCTGACCGGGAAGCTGAAGGAGCTGGCCAATTCTTCGGAAGCCGCGAAAAACAGGCTGGCTTTGGAAATGTTCCAGGCCGGCGAAGCCGTCGGGGATCCGGCCTGGCGGGAAAATCTGCGCAAGCTGGCCAAGTCGCTCTTATCGTCTGCCGGAAACGAAGAAGCTGAGGGAAGCGGGGAAGGGGAGAGTGAATCCCTGGCCCGGGACCTGGCCGGCCTGGCGCAGCAGGCCCGAGCCGCCGGCCGGCTGGCCCGGGCTTCCGCGGCAATGTTTAATCTGGCCGGCGCTCTGGCCGGCGGAAATAATGCGGCGGCCATCGCCCGGGCCGGAAGCGGAACGGGTGCCCAACCGACGGCAAACGCCGGCGGAACGGGAGGACCCGGAGGGGCGGCCGGCGGGTCCTCCGGCGCGGGTTCGGCGGCGGGTTCCGCCCCGGGTACCGGTTCAGGTTCGGCCGGGAGCAGCGGGGCGGGGGGCTCCGCCGGAGCCGGCGGCGCTTCGTCGGACGCCGGAGCCGGCGAGGATACCGGCGGGCGTGCCGGCAATTCCGGGGGAACCGGAGGCGGTTCAGGCAGCGGGCCAGGTTCCGGCTCCGGAAATGAAGGCAGCGGCGGCGGAGCGGGCACGGGCGCCGGGGGATCGGGCACCGGGGGGCAGGGTGCGGCAACTTCCGGCGGCGGCTACGATCGGATTTACGCCCCGCATTTGCTGGGCGGTTCGGGACAGGAAACCCGGGTCGGCGGTCAGATCCGGCCGGGTCAGGCCGGGACCGAAACCAGTCTGCCCGATTCTCCGGTCGAGCGGGGAGCGGTTCGTCCTTACCGGGAGGTCCTGCCTCTTTATAAGGAAGAAGCAATCAACTCCCTTTCTTCCGCTCCTCTGCCGCCCGAGCTGGAATCGCTGGTGTGGCAATACTTTACCTCGTTGGAATAGACAGGGTAATTTATTCCTGAGCAGGAAGGAGTTTGCTGATGCCTGATTACACTGGTTCGGTAGAGAATCAGGAAGTTCAAGAAGCCCCGCCGGCCGGACCCGCCGGCGAAGACGGTCCCCCGGGGGAAGACGTTCCGGGCATCCTGGAAAGGGCTAAAAACCGTATAAAAGAAATGGAAGAGGCCATCGCCGGGGTGATCGTCGGCCAGGAAGAGGTCGTTCACCAGGTTTTAACCGCCCTGCTGGCCGGCGGGCACGTGCTTCTGGAAGGAGTGCCCGGCCTGGGCAAAACGGCGCTGGTCCGCACCGTGGCGCGGGTGACGGGGTTGACTTTCCGGCGCATCCAGTTTACTCCCGACTTAATGCCGGCCGACATTACCGGCACCCAGATTTTTAACGAGAAAGGGGCCGACAGTCCTTTCCGCTTTTCCCCGGGGCCGGTTTTTGCCAACATCGTCCTGGCCGACGAGATTAACCGGGCCACGCCCAAAACCCAAAGCGCCCTGCTGGAAGCCATGCAGGAGCGTACGGTGACGTCAGGCGGGTTAACTTATCCTTTGCCGGAGCCTTTCTTTGTGCTGGCCACCCAAAACCCCCTGGAGATGGAGGGAACTTATCCTTTGCCGGAAGCGCAGCTGGACCGTTTCTTGTTTAAGATTAACGTTTCCTATCCCAGTGCCGGGGAGTTGCTGGCCATCGCCGACCGGACCACCGGCGCCGCCGAGCCTCAGGCGTCCTCCCTGCTGGTGCCGGGGGAGTTGCGCGGCTGGCTGAAGCTGGTCCGCCGGGTGGTGGTTGTGGAGGACGTCGTCGATTACGCGGTTCGCCTGGTGCTGGCCACCCAGCCCGACAACCCCCGGGCTCCGGAGAGGGTCCGGCGTTTTGTCCGCTACGGTTCCAGTCCGCGCGGCCTGCAGGCGCTGGTTCTGGGCGCACGGGCCGAAGCTCTCCGGGAAGGGCGCCCGCAGGCCGGGTACGCCGACGTCCGCCGGGTTGCCCCGGCGGCCCTCCGGCACCGCCTGATTTTAAGTTACGAAGCGGCGGCAGAAGGAATCGGGGCCGATGAACTGGTGGCGGAGGTCCTGGAAGCCGTGCCGGTCCACCAGTGAGATTAGGAATACTATGGGAATTGGGGATGGGGGATGGGCGGGGATAAGGCACTCAATTCTTTTGCGGCGGGGAATTTTTATTTGTTAACCCAGGATCTTCTCGACGCCAATCTGTTAAAACGGCTTGAGGGTTACCGGCTGGTCCGGCAGACCCCTGTTTATGGCCGTCCCGGGGGTGCCCGGCGTTCTTTGCAGAAGGGTGGAGCGGTGGAGTTCGCCGATTATCGCGAGTACGCCCCCGGCGATGAACTGCGGCGGGTGGACTGGAAAGCCTACGCCCGGCTGGGGCGGCTTTACGTGAAGGAATTTCTGGACGAGCGGCAGCAAACCGTGCTTTTTCTTCTCGACGTCAGCGCCTCTATGGACTGGGGCGGTCCGCCGGCCCACAAGGGGAGATATGCCTTGCAGATTGCCGCCGGGCTGGGTACGTGCGCGCTGGCCGGAAGCGACCGGCTGGCGGTCATTTTCGCCGGCGGGGAAGGAAAAGTAAAGGAAGAAACGGCCGGCAACGGTAAAGCGGGCTGGCGGATATCTCCCGAATTCAAGAGCCGGACGGCTCTGCCAGGGTTCTGGAATTTCCTTCGGTCGGCAAATTTTAGCGGCAGCGCCGGACTGGCGAGTAGTTTACATAATGTCCTCAAACTGGTCCGGGGGGCAAAAAGTCTTTACGTTTTTTCCGACCTTTACGATTTACCCGACGTGCAGGAAATGCTCCGCCTGGCAGCCGGCCGGGGCCTGGCGGTAACCCTCCTCCACATTTTGTCTCCGGAGGAAAGGGCACCGGAAGGAGAGGGGGAATACCTGCTGATCGATCCGGAAAGCGGCGCCAGGATTGAAATCACCTTGAACCCGGCAGCGTACCTTGCCTATACCCGGCGGCTGGAAATGTTTTTCCGGGAACTGGACAGCTCCTGCCGCCGCTGGGGTGGAAAACGGGTCCTGCTGGACAGCGGTGAGGCGGCGGCGGACACCCTGTTCAAAACCCTGCCCCGGGCGGGGGTACTGCAGCCAAGAGGGTAGTTCGGTTGTCGGTCGTCAGAAGTCTTAAGTGGACTCATTCCTGACCCCTGTTTTCGAGGGAGTTCCCCATGAAGACTGCCGTCCCCACCATAAACAATGAAAATGAGGGCTGGAATTTGTCCGGGTGAGCGACCCGGCACTCACCGATAATCGGGTTACTTCGATATCAGGCGATACCACCTGGAACAGTAGGCCATCCAAGAAACGAGCTACCGGTGAGTGCCGGGCAGCCGCGGTTAGCGAACCGGCAGCGCAATTGAGAAGTGGGATGTGAGAAGTTGGAAGTTGGAAATTAATAATCTCACTTCTAACTTCCCGCCTCTCACTTCTCAATTGGTCGACCCGGAGCAGCGGAGCGAACCGGACAATTCCAGCCCGATGGGAAATGATGGCAGAAGCTATTTTCTGAGGGAGTTCCCCATGGAGAACGTTCATTTCCACAATTAATCATGAAAATCGATCAAGTGTGTTCAATCTGGAATTCGCTTTAGCGATGACTATCCCGACGACTGACGACTGACGATCGACGACTATTTTCAATGGAGGCGGTTTTGGTGGTAAATCTGCTTCAGTTACTGTTGGCCTACCCGTTGGGCTGGTTTGTGCTGGCCGTGTACGCAGCGGTAGTTTTGCTGATGTGGTACATCATCTGGCGGGACCGCTTCCGGCGCGTCATCGGCACCTGGACAGCCATCGAATGGACGTTGGTTGCGTTAGTCTTATGCGTCTTTTGTCCTTTTGTTTATAATTACTATCGCGAAAAAGGATTTTTGTAGAGGCGTTGTTTTATGCATTTCTTTTCTCCCCAGGCCCTCTGGCTGGCTTTGACCGTCCCGGCCATCCTGGCCCTGTACATTTTGCGTCCCCGGCATAAGCAAAAGATTGTTCCCAGCACCCTTTTGTGGCGGCAGGCGGTTGCCCCGCAGGAGGCCACCCGTCCGTGGCAGCGCCTGAAGACCCGGCCCTTGCTCTGGCTGCAGTTGCTGGCCGCCGCCCTGCTTACCCTGGGTGCCGCCGCCCCCGTCTGGTATTTAAAGAAGCCTTCCCCCAGTACAATTGTCCTTTTGGACGCTTCGGCCAGCATGCAGGCCGTTGATGGGCAAGAAACCCGCTTTTCTCGGGCGGTTTCGGAAATCGAAGCGCTCGCCCGGGGATTGGAGAAGGGGGCCCGGCTGACCGTAATTGCTTTTGACCGGCAGCCGCGCTTAATTATCAGGGACAGCAACAACTACGCGGAAATCAAAAGGGCCCTGGCGGAATTAAAACCTTCCCCGTTCAGCGCCGATCTCCGTCCGGCCCTTTCCCTGGCCGGGGCGCTGGCCGGGGAACAAAATCAACCGCGCCTGCTGGTTTTTAGCGACGGCGGGTTAACCTGGCCGGCGGCAGAGGAAAAAAACGGCCTGGAGTTGAGGCTGGTCGGCTCCCGCCAGGCCGCCAACGTGGCCATTGCCTCCTTAAACCTGCGCCCGGCAGGAACGGGCCAGGCCGCGCTGGCCATGCTGGTGAACCGCGGCGCCGTCTTTGCTTCCGGAAAGGTTCGTTTCAGCGTGGGCGACCGGCCGCGGGAAGCGAAAACATTTGAGCTGAAGCCGGGGGAGACGGCCTCCTTTTTATGGTCCGATTTGCCGGGGGGCGTGCCGGTGGCGGCAGAGTTGCAGGTTGACGATCCAGGGATGGATCATTTTCCTTTGGATAATCAGGCCTGGGCCGTACCCCAGGAAAAGCAGAAGAGAAAGGTCCTGCTGGTTACGGACGGGAATATCTTTCTGGAAAAGGTATTCAACATTTTTCCCCGCCTCGACGTTTACAAAGTCACTCGTGAACGCTATCCTGACCTGATAACCGGCAGCTTCGATTACGACCTCACCGTCCTGGACGGGGTGGCCAAACCGCTGCCGCCGGCGGGATCCGTGCTTCTGCTCAACCCTCCGGCCGGGGAAAACATCCGCGGTTTGACAGCGGGAGAAGAATTCAAACCCGGTGAACTGGTCCGGGAAGAGTCGAGTCCTTTAGTTGAATACTTGGATCTTTCCCAGGTGCACGTGGCCAGGGCGAATTCCCTGGAGCTGAAAAGCAACTGGCAAAAGGACGTCACGGCCGACGGAAAGGTTATCCTGGCGCACGGGGCGGCGCCGGAGGGGAGGACGGCGGTGCTCGGCTTCGGGTTGGGCGCTTCCGATCTTGCCCTGCGGCCCGCCTTTCCGGTGTTAATGCAGAACGTCCTTTCCTGGCTTCTGCCGCCCGACCTGGACGTTGCCGGTCAGGCCGTCCTGGGGGAGGAGATCAAAATAAATGCGTTGGCGCGGGCGCAAAAGATTACCGTGGAATATCCCGACGGGTCCGTACTTTCGCTTGCGCCCCCTTTTCCGCCCGCTTCCTGGGTGCCGGAAAGACCCGGCCTCTACCGGTTGACCCAGTACGTGCAGGCAGACGGACAAAGAACTTCCAGAGTTTCCCGCCTGGTCGCGGTCAACGGCTACAACGAGCGGGAGTCGGACATCGGCTTAAAAGACCTGTCGTCCGCCGAAACAGAAGGCGCCGCGCAAGCCGCGCAATCTGTTCCGGAGCCGCGGCCGCTGCCGCTGGCGGAGGGACTGACCCTGCTTGCCCTGGTGGTGATCCTGGTGGAATGGGGGGTGGCCAGCCGTGGGCATTAGCTTCAGCAACCCCTGGTGGTGGCTGCTGATCCCGCCGGTTCTCCTGGCCGCCTGGTACCTGCGCCTGCCCTGGCTGAAGATGGCCGGCCGGCTCGGCGGTCCCCCCCGGCGCAAAGAAATCAGGCGTTTGGCCGTGCGCCTCGGCCTTTTTCTTTTGCTGGGAGCCGCGCTGGCCGGTACGCACCTGGTGGCCGTCATCCAGCGGCAGGCGGTTGTCTTTGCCCTGGATGCCTCCGCCAGCGTAGGCGCGGCGAAAGGCCGGGGGGAAGACTGGATTCGGGCGGCGCTGGCGAAAAAGCCCCCGGACGGCCTGGCCGGTGTGATATCCTTTGGTGAAAGGGCGCTGGTGGAGGAGCCGACCGGGCAGACTCCTTCCTTTGTCCGGACGGGTACCGAACCGGGCGGCGGCGCCAGCAGAATAGGGGAGGCGCTGAACCTGGCGCAGGCCTTGCTGCCCGCAGAAGCCAGAAAAAGGGTGGTTTTGCTTTCGGACGGGCGCGATACCCAGGGGGAAGCGGTGACCGCGGCCCGGCAGCTCCACGCGCAGGGGGTGCGGGTAGACGTGGTCGAGCTGGGGGAAAAGGCCGGACCGGATCTCCGCCTGGAAAATGTCAAACTTCCGCCGCGGGCCCGGGTGGGGGAAACATTTTCTTTAGAGGTGACCGCCTTTGCCGGGAGCGAGGGGACGGGAACCCTTTTTCTGGAACGGGATGGAAATCTCCTCGCCGCTGCCCCGGTTAATTTCCAGGCGGGCGAAAACCGCTACAGTGTTCCGGTCGCGGCGGGGGGCGCCGGCCTGCACAGTTACCGGGCTTACCTGGTGGCCGGGGACGGACGAAAGGACGCCTTCGCCGCCAATAACGAGGCCGGAGCGGCCCAGGAGGTCACCGGTCCGCCGCGCGTCCTGGTGGTTGCTTCCCGGCCGGCGGAAGCAGAAGCGCTGGTGCGCTCGTTAAAGGCAACCGGAGAAATCGAAATTGACCTGGTTGACCCCGGACAGGTGCCGCGGGGGCTCCCCGCCTGGGCGCGGTATCAGGCGGTCTTTCTGGTTGACGTGCCGGCGTACAGCCTGGGGGAAAAAGCCATGGCCGAAATCGAGGCTTACGTCCGCGACGGCGGCGGTGGGCTGGTCATGACCGGCGGGCCGGATTCCTTCGGTCCGGGCGGGTATACCGGGACGCCCGTGGAGAGGGCCTTGCCGGTAAAAATGGATATTTCCGGACGGGGCGAGCTTCCCTCCCTGGGCCTGGTGCTGGTCATCGATAAATCCGGGAGTATGGCCGAATATGCCGGCGGGGCGGATAAAATCAACCTGGCCAAGGAGGCCGCCGCCCGCAGTGTGACTGTCCTCACCGACCGGGACCAGGTTGGCGTAATTGCCTTTGATACGTTTCCCTGGTGGGTGGTTCCCCTGGGCCCCGCTCAAGATAAGGAAGGCATCCGGAAAGAAATCGGGCGTATTTACGCCGGTGGCGGGACGGAAATTTACCCGCCGCTGGCCGCCGCCTGCGCGGCGCTAAAACAGGCGCCCACCCAGGTCAAACATATTATTTTGTTGACGGACGGTATTTCGGCCAGCGGCGGCCCCTACCAAAAACTGCTGGAAGAGATGCGGGGCGCCGGAATTACCCTGACCTGCGTGGCGGTGGGCGAAGGGGCCGACACCGGGATGCTCCGGGCCCTGGCTGAACTGGGCCGGGGGCGTTATTACGCCACCGCCGAGGCCGGCAGCATCCCCTCGATTTTTACTAAAGAAACGGTAATGGCCACCCGCAGCTTCGCCGTTAACGAAAGATTTGTTCCGGGGGTTGCTGCCCCCAGCGCGTTGCTACAGGGAATCCGGGAGGCGCCGGCCCTGGATGGATACGTGGCGGCTTCGCCTAAAGACAGGGCCGAGGTGGCGCTGGTTTCCCACCGGGGCGATCCCGTGCTGGCCGCCTGGCAGTACGGGCTGGGTCGGGCGGTGGCCTGGACTCCGGATGCGGCCGGGCGCTGGAGTGCCGCCTGGGCGGCCGGTCAGCTCTTTCCCCGGCTGTGGGGGAACGTCCTCTCCTGGATTTTGCCGGCGGTAAATACCGGCTCCGTTCAGGTCAACACCACAGTTGAGGAAAGCGGAGACGTCCGGATCGTGGTCGACGACCCGGCGCACTGGCAACAGGTGGGCAACTATTCCCTGCGGATTACCGGGCCCGCCGGAGAGACGAGGGACGTTACGCTGACTCCTACCGGCCCGGGGCGCTACACCGCCCGGATCACGGCACCGGGAACCGGCGCCAGCCTGATCAGCGTGATGTCGTCCGGCGATGCCGGGCCGGTCCTGATCGGACGAAGCGCGCTGGTGATCCCTTATCCGGCGGAATACAGGGAAACGGGCACCGACCTCGCCCGCCTGGAAGAAATTGCCCGGGCCGGGGGCGGCGAAGTGCTCGTCAATCCCGAACAGGCCTTTGCCCCCAACCTCCGCCCGGTGCGAGCGAGCAGGGATCTTACCGGCCTGCTCTTAATCCTGGCCGGCCTGCTCTGGCTGCTGGACGTGGCCGGGCGGCGCTTGAGTTTCGGGACCGAAGAACGGGAAGCCCTGAACAGGGCCTGGTCACAGGTCCGTGCGCACCTGGCTTTCCGGCAGGCAAGGGCACGCCGGGAAGCCGATCCTTCCCCCTCCTGGGCCGCTCACGCCCTGGCCGGCGTGGAGAAGCTGCGTCTGCGGAAAAGCGGCCGGGGAGGTGCGGCTTCCGGAGGTCTGACCGGTGCAGCCGGGGCCGGGCCGGTCAAAGCAGCCGGACCCGCGCCGGCCGAAGGCACTGGAAAAGGTACGGGAACATCCCCGGCGGTCCGGGAAGAGGCGCACAAAAAAGATCTCTTTTTCGATCCCGGCAGTCGCGAGCCAGTTTCTCCGGAAAACAGACTTCCGGATCGACCGGATGGCAAAGCCGGAGAAGATACTGCAGCTGCGCTCCTGGCTGCGAAAAGGCGGCGGAAAGAAGAGCAGGGGTCAGGGAAGAGGAATCAGGAAAAATAGATTCCATTTGCACATTCTGTACAGAATGTGCTATCATGAAGGTAAGAGGTGAAGCTGATGCTGGAAGAATTGAAGTTTACCGAAGCTCGCGGCGACTTCTCAACCCTGTACAGCAGAGTCTTCAACCACTACCGGCCGGTAATCATCAGGCGCAGGCAGGCGGAAGAAGTCCTGGTCCTGCGGGCCGATCTCCAGAAGCTGCTCCTGGAAAAGTACAGGCTCAAACCGGAGGTCATCAGGGAAGGGGACGGATCTGTCACTCTGGCCCTGGATGAGCTTGAGCTTTACGCCAACGGCCGGACGGTGGAAGAGGCCGCGCAGGAACTGGTCCAGGACTTGAAATTCTATGCCCAGGACTATCTTGAACGCTCCCAGCTTTTCATCAATGCTCCTAACCGGCGGGGGCACTTCCCGTACATCCTGCGCGTATTGCTCTGCGGCAGCGACGAAGAGATTCGGAGCCTGCTGGAGATTTGAAAATGCCTCCTAAATTTGGGGACTTAAAGCGATACTGCGAAAAGAACGGTTGGGTGCTGGTCCGGAGCACCGACCACTGGTACTATGAAAAGGTCCTGGGCGACGGTACCGTGCTCCGGACGAAGGTGAGCCGGGCGGTACACAAAGAAATTCCGAAGCAGTTGTGGCAGAGGATTCTCAAGAAACAGCTGAAGATAACTGAAAAAGAGTTTTGGGGGTCTCTTTAATGCCAAAAAACTCCCAGCTCTTAATTCCTCCTCAATGTTGCCGGGCATTTTCTTGTTCCCGTTCCCAGCGGGCCAGGCGCCGGAAGGCTTCGATCTTTTCCGTCCGGCCCAGGCGGCTTTCCGTCAGGGCCTTTTGGAGAAAAGCGATGGATTGATCGTACAGGGTGCGGTCCACGGGGTAGGGGTGGCCGTCTTTGCCGCCGTGAGCGTAGCTATAGCGGGCGGGGTCGCGGTAGCTGGGCGGGGTGCCGTAGACCAGTTCGGAAAGCAGGCTCAAAGCGCGCAACGCCTTGGGGCCGATTCCTTCGGTGGCCAGGAGGGCCCGGAAATTTTCCGGCTGGCGGGCGTAGCTCTTTAAAAGGACGCTCCCGATTTTCCGGGGATTGAGGTCGGAAAGCGCCACCCGGTGCCGCGCAGGCAGCTGGAGGAGGGCTTTTTCCTGCAACCGGTTTAATTCCTTAACGATCTTTTCCGGCTCTTCGCGGGACAGCTCCGTGATCACCTTTCTGGCCGGATCGCTTTCCAGGGCTACCAGGTTGAGAGCCTCCCCGCGGTGATCGCAGCAGACCGCCTGGTGGGGCTCGCAAATAAAATCCTTGAAGGTGGTGCTTAACCAGTGGTAGCGGCGCGCCCACCCGTTCTGCTCGTTCATTCCCTGCTGGACCACCGCCCACTGGCCGCGGTTATTGAAGATGAAAGTATGGTGGTAAATCTGATAACCGTCCTGAACGGCACTGTTGTCCACCTTGGCCGCCATCCGGCTGGCAAAGACCAGCTCCCCGGGATCCCCGGCCAGGGGGTAGTGCTCCGCAATCAACTGGATTTCGTGGGGCGTTTGCCGGCTGGTTTTGCCTTTTCCGCCGGCGGCGAACAGGCCCAGCTGGCCGGCCCGGTCGCGCAGGGCTTCTTTGAGCGCGCCGCAGACGGTCGTCGTCAGGCCGGAGGAGTGCCAGTCAAACCCTAAAACGCACCCGAAGGCCTGAAACCAGAAGGGATCGGATACCCTGGCGAGCACCCCTTCGGTTCCCGCGTCGGTAATCATCACTTCCAGAAAAGCCCTGGTCATTTTGACCATCCGCTCAAATAACCAGGGCGGGCACTTCCCCCCGTGCAGGGGTAAATTGGCAATTCCGGTGCGCATTTAATTCCTTTCCCCCGTCTTTTTAATTTAATCAGCAACTCCGGAGCCGTCCGGCGGAAAAACCGCCGCATGAAAATTATACCACCGAAAGGATAACTTTGGATAGAACATTTTCAAGGAGAAGAGCAAAAAGACTGCCTGAAAGCCGGAAGGCGGCTGGTAAATATCCGGATATCCCGGAATATACCGGTTGGAAGCGGAAAACAGCTAGTAATTAACTGCTCATTTTGATATAATAAGGGGAGTAAATATACCGGTAAAATTAATTTGCCTGTCTCGAAATGCCAGGCACAAAATAAAAATATTTCCGAATCCTATTCTTTATATCATAAGTCTATTAATGCCTTGTTTGCACCTGTTCTGAAAATCATTAATTCTCATTCTCTGCTGGTACTGTGCCAGCACGTGCGGATCTAATTTAGTATGGTGTCCCCTTAATTTCTAATTTAGTATGGTGTCCCCTTAATTTCCTAAGAGAGGTTTTTTCTCGTGAAATGGACGAAAAATATTAAGTACCTGACCCTCCTTTGGCTGGTCGCGGCCGTAATTTTGCAGGGCCTGTCCGGCGCTGCCTTCGCTGCACCGGCCCAGGGCGAGGGCGAAATCGTGATCCTTACCGTGGACGGTCCGATTGTTCCGGCGGTGGCCAGTTACCTCGAACGGGGGATTGACCTTGCCGAACGGGAGAAAGCGGCCGCCTGTGTTATTCAGCTGTCTACGCCCGGCGGGCTGTACCAGTCGACCCAGGAAATTGTCGGCCACATTTTAAACGCCCGGGTTCCGGTGGTGGTTTACGTTTCTCCGCAAGGGGGCTGGGCCGGTTCGGCGGGAACCTTTATCACCATTGCCGCGCACTACGCGGCAATGGCGCCCGGCAGCAGGATCGGCGCGGCCCACCCCGTTTCGGTTGCCCCCGGCTCAGAGGAAAAAACAAGTGTCCCCGGCGAAAAAATTACCGAGGACGCGGCCGCCTGGATTCGCTCCCTGGCCCAGTTGCGCGGGAGAAACGCCGATGCGGCGGAGTTGGCTGTCCGGGAAAGCAAATCCTATTCCGACCAGGAAGCCCTGGAGCAAAAGCTGATTGACGCCCGGGCGGGCAATTTAAACGAACTTCTCGAAAAACTGCACGGGAAAGAAATTACCCTCCAGGATGGCCGGAGAGTAGCCGTCAACGTTAAAGATGCTTTCCGCCGTTTTGTCGACATGAACTGGCGGGAAAAGGTTTTAGCCACGTTGAGCAATCCGGAAATTGCCTACCTGCTCTTTACTTTGGGGATGATCGGCATCATTGCGGAAATTTATCATCCGGGGGCAATTTTTCCGGGCGTCCTCGGGGGCTTGTGTTTTTTGCTCGGGCTCTACGGCCTGGGCAACCTGGATGCCTACTGGGGAGGTATCTTACTGCTCATCCTGGCCTTCGGCCTGTTTATCGCCGAAGCCTTTGTGGCCAGCCACGGCTTGCTGGGTACAGGCGGCCTGATTGCCTTTGTGCTGGGTTCCCTGCTCCTTTTTACGGGCAGCGGGCCGGGGATTGCACTCAGCCCCTGGTTAATTGCCCTGTTCACCGCCTTTTTTGCGGCTTTGCTGGCCCTGCTGATTTTTGTCATTGTCCGGGGTCAAACGCGGAAAGTCCTGACCGGCCAGGAAGGGCTGATCGGGCTGGTGGGGGTGGCGCGCACCCCCCTCAACCCGGGAGGAACCGTCTTTTTGGCCGGCGGTTTATGGAATGCGGTGGCGGAAGAAGGGCAGGTGGAGCAGGGTGAAAAAGTGGTCATTACAAAAGTCGAAGGCTTAACCCTCCGGGTAAGGAGGAAAGAAGCCGATAAATAGCCCATGGCTGCGGATTCAAAATAATCATCTCCGGAAAGAGGGATGTCCATAATTCCTCTTTCCCGATTCCCTATCTTTGAAGGAGGTTGTTAGTTATGGGATTCTTTTCCCTATCAGTGCTGGTGTTGATCATTTTAATGCTCCTTGGCGCCTCGATCCGGATTGTGCAGGAATACGAGCGGGGCGTAATTTTTCGCCTGGGCCGCTGCGTGGGAGCGCGGGGGCCGGGGTTGATCTTTCTGATCCCCATTATTGAACGCATGCAAAAGGTTGACTTAAGGGTCATCACCATGGACGTACCCGCGCAGGAAACGATGACCAACGACAACGTGACCATCAAGGTCAACGCCATCGTGTATTTCCAGGTGATCAACCCGGTGCAGGCGGTGGTGAACGTGCTGGATTATATCCGGGCCACGTCGCAGCTTTCGCAAACCACCCTGCGGAGTATCGTCGGCCAGTCCCAACTGGATGAAATTTTAGCCAAAAGGGAAGAAATCAACCAGCGCTTGCAAAAGGCCATCGACGAAGGGACGGAGCCCTGGGGGATCAAAGTCAGCCTGGTGGAAATCCGGGATCTGGAATTGCCGGCCACCATGCAAAGGGCCATGGCCGCCCAGGCCGAAGCCGAACGGGAGCGGCGGGCGAAGATCATTCACGCCGACGGCGAATACCAGGCTGCCGAGAGGCTGGCCGAAGCGGCCAGAATCATTACGCAGGTCCCCGCTGCGCTGCAGCTGCGGTACCTGCAGACAATCCGGGAAATTACCACGGATAAGGCCAGCACGATTATCTTTCCCCTGCCGATGGACCTGGTCAAGCCGCTTTTAGAAATGGCCCGCCAGGGGGAGCGTCCGGAAGGGGAAAAAATAAGATGATTTTGTTTAAAAAAATCTCCGGTCCCGGGTATTTTTTAACTTGACCGGCTGGTAATTTCATGTTATAAGTATTTAAGAAATGAGGGTACCCGGAGGTGCCCGGAACAGGTTTTTAAACCAAAATTTTCCGCTGGAAGCCGACCATGAAGGTCTTGCCCTGACGAAAAAGGGGCGCTTCATGGTTTTTTTATTTTGCTTCCCAAAAAATTTCAGGAGGTGTTCTTATCAATGCATATTCCGGATGGGTTTCTTACTCCGGGAGTGTGGGCCGGGGCAAGCGTGTTGAGCGCTGGTGCACTGGCGGGGGCGGCGGCGAAAGCCAAAAAGACCTTGCAGGACAGGCAGGTGCCCGCCCTGGGAGTGGCGGCGGCGTTTATTTTTGCCGCCCAGATGGTTAATTTTCCAGTTGCCGGAGGAACTTCCGGCCACCTTTTGGGTGGCGCCCTGGCGGCCGTTTTACTGGGCCCCTGGAACGCTTTTCTGGTGATGGCCGCCGTTTTGGTTATTCAGTGTCTTTTCTTTTACGACGGGGGGTTGACGGCTTTAGGGGCAAATGTCCTGAACATGGCGGTGATTGCCCCCTGGGTGGCTTACGGTGCTTATAAACTGTTCGCGGGGGCCGGAAAGAATAAGTCTATCCGGACGGCGGCGGTTTTTGCCGCCGCCTGGTTATCGGTCATGGCGGCGGCCCTGGCCTGTACCGCGGAAATTGTTCTCTCCGGGAGCGTTCCCTGGTCGGTAGCTCTGCCCGCCATGGCCGGCTGGCACGCTTTGATCGGGATCGGGGAAGGGTTGATTACCGCCGTGGTGGTCGCGTTTGTCCGGCAGCACTGGTCTTTGCCGCAGGGGGTGAGTTTGCATGAATAAGAAGCACATCGTCATCGGCCTGCTCCTTGCTGTCGCCATTGCCGTCTTTTTATCGCCGCTTGCTTCTCCCAGCCCGGACGGCCTGGAAAGGGTGGCCGAGGACAAGGGGTTTTTGCACCTCGCGGAAGGAGTGGAATTAATCAAAGCCTGGATGCCGGACTACGTGTTTCCGGGGATTGCCAACGAAGCCCTGGCTACCTCCCTGGCCGGTTTTATCGGGACGCTCCTGGTCTTTGGAGTTTTGTCCGGGGTGGGCTTGATTTTAGCCAGGCGGGAGAAAGCGCCGGATTCCCGGGGAAGAAGCCACCGGCAGAATTAAGCGCAGGTAACAGTTGTTAGAGGGTAGCCGGCTTTGCCCGGGCGGCGCCATCATCTAAAACCGGTAAATCCAAATCCCAAGACGCCGCTCCCAGGCGCTCCGCCGGTTAGTTGCCGGTTACGCCGGTTGCCCAAGCCGTCTCCGGAATCCGGCAGGGGGGCGTTCCGAAAAATTTACCGTCCGGTAAGCGCCGGCGGTAAATTTTTTTGTCTTCTGGTCGAAAAATAACATATGTAGAGATAAGTCGATCGCGGGAGGAGTGGGACAATGAAAATTCGCTGGAAGATATTGATTGGCTACGTTATTGTGTTATTTGTTTTTGCCGTGGCGGCCGGTTTCCAGGTTTACCAGATGCGTCAGGCCAGGGCGAGCTATGAACGGATTGTCCAGCAGGAGGTTTTCAAGGCCGCGGAGGCGCAAAAATTCCTGCTGCTTTTCCAAAGACTGCCCATTTTGTTCCAGAGCTACATCTTAACCGGCAACGAAGCGGAATTTAAAGATTACAGCAACCGGAGCGCCGAAGCTGTGCTGCAACTCCAAAAGCTGCAGGATCTTTGCAATTCGGAGCAGGAAAAGGAACTGATCAAGGAGATCCAACGTAAACTGGATGATTACCGGTCAGTTACGGGGTATTTAACAACCCTGAAAACCCAGGCGATTAGTTACGAAGCGGAATTAAAAGCCCTGCCCGCTACCGGGAGCAATATGGCCAGAAGGATGGATTTAATCGGGCAGCTGGATACTTTTCAAAAAGAAATGTCTTCTTATCTGGCGGAAAAGCACGGAGTGATTGACGCGGCGCTCAAGGCGGGCCAGGATTTTGTGAGTTTGCAGGAACAATCCCTGCAGGCGGCGGTTGAAAACAACCGCGCCCTGGTGAACAAGATAGAAATGGTGAACTACCTGGCCGTCGGCCTCGCCCTGCTTTTCGGTTTGCTGATTGCCTTTTACATCGGACAGTTGGTCGCCCGGCCCGTGCAGATGGTGGAAGGCGGCGTCTCCCGCATCGCCGCGGGTGATTTGTCCGTGGCCGATCTCAAAAGCAACTCCCGGGACGAAATTGGTTCCCTGGCGCGTTCGTTTAACCAGATGAAGCAAAACCTGCGGGAAATTGTCCAGAAGGTAGCCGAAGGAGCACGTTCCATTTTCCACGCGGCCAGCCAACTGTCCGAAAGCGCCCGGCAGACCACCCAGGGAGCCACCAGCACCGCTTCCGCTATTTCCGAAATTGCCGCCGCCGTTGAAGACGGGGCCGGCAACGCCGGCCAGGCGGCGCAGGCAGCCGAGAAGGCAGCGGGTCTGGCCGGAGAGGGCAACGCCAAAGTGGAAAGGCTGATCACCCAGATGGGGAGCATCGAGCTTTCGACCAACCAGGTGGCCAGGGCCATTACCGAGCTGGGGGAGACCTCCCGGGAAATTACGAAAATTGTCGAAATGATTACCAGCATCGCCGACCAGACCAACCTCCTGGCTTTAAACGCCGCCATCGAAGCGGCCCGGGCGGGTGAACAGGGCCGCGGGTTTGCCGTGGTGGCGGAAGAGGTAAGAAAGCTGGCCGAGCAGTCGGGCGACGCGGCGAAGGATATTTACCAGCTGGTGCAACGGATCCAGGAGAGGGCCGCCGGCGCGATTGCGAATATGGAGGAGAACGCCCAACAGGTCCAGGCCGGTAATTTCATCGTCAGGGAAGTGGGGGAACTCTTTGCCGGGATTACGGAAACCGTCCGGGAACTAAGTACCCAGATTCAAGAGGTGGCGGCCACCGCCGAGCAAATCGCCGGCGGCGTGCAAAATGTGGCCGGCACCGCCGAAGAGCAAACGGCGGCCATGGAAGAGGTTTCTGCCGCGGCGGAGAGCCTGCAAAGACTTGCCGCCGAACTGGAGGAAGCGGCCGCCCGGTTTAAAATTTAACCACAGAGAACACAGAGAAAATAAGTAATCGGGTTCACCGGCCGGCTTTCAGCTCTCGGGGGAGATACTTCATTCATCCCATATCTGGAAGGTAAAAAAGAAAATTCCCGGGGGATAAATTTAAAAAGGTTCCGGGCCGCGTGAAAATTATTGGATAAGGACAAATTAAAAAAGATAAGATCTTGTTTTAAAAGGGCGGCTTCGGTATAATACAAGAAGCAAAAGGAATCACGGAGATTCCAAATTCCACCGGAATTAGAAAAGGGTCATGGAGGCCTGTTCGCTGTAGTTTTTATAAAAAGGCAGGTCTGGTGACTTTTTTATTTTGCCATTCCAAATTTCTAATTCCTTTTTCGGGGGGTTTTTCTCTTGGATCATCTTTTTTCTCCGGCCGGTTTGGCAAATTCGGCGCTGCACCGCGTGGATCCCCGGGTGAAAACGGTGAGCATTTTATGTTTTACCGCCCTTGTTTCTACGCTTACTTCCTGGACGGCACTGCTTTTTGGGGCCTCCTTTCTGGTCGTTCTGGGGGCTTTGGCCGGGTTAACCCCCCTTTACTTTGGCCGGCGCCTGCTTTGGATTTTGCCCTTCGGCGGGGTCCTGATCGCGGTTCTTCCTTTTGCCGTTCCGGGAGAAATCCTGGCCGGGTTCAAAATTGGAACGCATCCGATTGGCGTAAGCAAAGAGGGGATAATGCAGGCACTGATCCTTTTCTTGCGGATGATGAACGCCGTTTTTGCCCTGACTTTACTCACCGCCACTACCGGGTTCCGCGGTTTGATGCGGGCTTTCCGCGAATTGCGCGTTCCTCTGGTTTTCGTTCAGCTGATCGAATTCACCGTGCGCTACATATTTGTCCTGATCGAAGAAACCCGGCGGATGATGCTGGCCCGCCGGGCGCGGGCTTTCCGGACGGGAAAAAGCCTGCTGGACAAAAGAACTTTTCTTACTCTGGGGCAGTTGCTGGGCGTGCTTTTTTTGCGTTCGGGGGAGCGGGGGGAGCGGATCTACCTGGCCATGCTCGCCCGGGGGTTGGGCAATCAGTCCATCAAAAGGGAACTGGTCTGGCCTCCAACCCGCGATTTGGGGTGGGGGCTGGGTATTCTTACCTTTGCGCTGGCGTTGCGGATGTTGGAGACGGGAGGCAGCTCATGGCAAACATTATTGAAGTAGAAGATTTGCATTTTCGTTATCGAGACGGAACCGAGGCCCTCCGGGGCCTTTCTTTATCGATCCGGAAGGGTTCGCGGGTAGCCATCCTGGGGCCCAACGGCGCCGGCAAATCTACTTTGCTGCTCCATTTAAACGGTATTTACCTGCCTGCGCGCGGAAAAGTGCGCATTTTAGGCCGGGAGATTACGGCGAAAACGGAAAGGTGGGTAAAAAGCAAGGTGGGTCTGGTCTTTCAGGACCCCGACGACCAGGTTTTTTCTTCGTCCGTCTGGGAAGACGTTTCCTTTGGTCCTATAAATATGAACCTTTCCGCGGAGGAAGTCCGGACCAGGGTGGAACAGGCGCTGCGTGCCGTGCAAATGGAGGAGCACAAAAATAAAGCTCCCTATCATTTGAGCTACGGGCAGAAAAAACGGGTGGCCATCGCCGGCGTGCTGGCCATGGAACCGGAAATTATTGTGCTGGACGAACCGATGGGCTACCTGGACCCGCGGGGCAAAGACAATCTGCTGGCCATTTTAAACGAACTGCACCGGCGGGAAATTACCATTGTGATTGCCACCCACGATGTGGATCTGGCGGCGGAGTGGGCCGACCGGGTGATCATAATGAAAAATGGCCGCACCCTGGCGGAAGGAGACACCTCTTTGCTGGCCGACGAAGAACTGGTGAGGGCGGCCGATTTGCGTTTTCCGGTGGTGGTGGAAATATTTCGCCGCCTTCCGGAATTAAACTTAAATCCGCTGCCTAAAACAATTTCCGAAGCCGTGGAGGTAATCAGGGCTGAATTAAAACATGCCAGCTGGGAACACTTTTGATTGTTTTACGAAATTTAAACAGATTGTTAAATTATTACCTTCTGGTCATCAGGTAACGGTTGTTTTTCAGGACCTGCAGTGATATACTTTTTTCGAGGCGCGAAGGCAATCAAGGCATTAAGGGACTTTATCCCTAACCCGGCATAGCCGGAACCAAAAAGGAATTTGCTCATCCATGCCGAAAACTTAACCAAAACCCGCATGGAGGT
>JAIMBK010000035.1 GCA_023511535.1 Armatimonadota bacterium | reverse complement strand
GTCCTTTCCGGCGGCTGACGGCTGATGGCCGGCGACCAATCTGGCATTCATCTTGCTCTGTTTAGTTTTCAAGGAACCTTGCCCTCTCTTTTTGAAGGCAGGAATTTTATTTTATAATATTATTATGGATTAATCAAGAAGTAATTTCTGGTATTTTCTCCTGCCTTCAACTGAAGGCAATTGTTAATATAGCACAGCCTTCACGGGCTGTCAACATTAATTTTATTTTTTCTTAACAAAAAATACGTTATTCATCAAGAAATTTTCGATCTTGCTCCAATATATTTTGCCCTACTTATTGAGATCACCCGCAAACAATCCTCCGGAAATATTCACAAAGGTGCCCGGGACTTCACCCACGATAATGCTCTCCGCCAAAGGAACCTGGGTAGGGATTTCCGCCTGGGCGGCCATCGTCGGAATGACAATCCTCACCCGGGTATCGAAGTCCAGCCAAAGCCGGTGCCGGGTCTGGTTAATCCCGGCCGGCTCGAATTTATCGCGCACGTTTACCTGAACCGTTCCCATGGGCGCAATCGTCACTTTGACCCGCGGCCCCTTATTGGCCAGAAGCTGGGTTCCGGTCAAGATCCCCAGGGGAAGGGACAGGGTTTGGCCCTTCAGTTGCTGCAGGCTTCTCTGGGCGGCCAGGGTGATCTCTGCGGCCAGCCGGGTTACTTTCACCGTATTGGCCTGCATAAACACTACGCGGCCCTGGTTATCCTTATGAATCTGGACAAAATCCTGATACTGGAGATTACGATCCCAGATTTCCTTTTGAACAGATTCGTAAATTGCCTGGGTGGCCAGCTGAACCACTTCTACTTCCGCAATCTTCAAAATAGCGGTCCGCATGGAACGGTCAACCCAGAAGATACCTGCTGCGAAGAGGAAAATGAGCAGCCAGATGAGAAGGAACCGAAAAGGCCGGCGTCTCCTGTACAACTCTCCCACCCCTCTTTGGCGGGGAAAAACATGCTATTAAATTTTATTAAAAAAAAGAGGAGGTAGAAGCAGGGATATGTTCTCATTTAAGCCATTGGTTGCCAGGAGACGATGGAGCAGAAAACAAAAAGGCCCAAAGGTACAAAGAGATATGTTTGCGCTTTGTAACTTTGTGCCTGGAAAACTTTTGCCTCTCTCCAACCCGAAAATCAGGCCTTCTCTATTTGGCACCGCAAGCGGCAGGGGGGGTGTCCCTGCGGTATAGTTTCCGGAATATGCGGTATAGTTTCTGGAACATAATGATATATATCCTTGTTTGTCCCTTTGTGCCTTTGTCCCTTTACCCCTTTAACCCACCTTTAACCGTACAAACCGGCGCTTTCCCGAGCGAATCACCATCCCGTCCGCAGGCACCAGGTTATAGGCCGGATCGTTTATTTTCAACCCGTCTACCTTCACCGCTCCCTGCTGGATCAGGCGGCGGCCTTCGCTGGTGCTGGGGGCCAGGCCGGTCAGCAACATTAGTTTAGGGAGCCAGATCGAACCGTTTTCAAGCATTTGGGAGGTTACGGTGAACTCAGCCATCTCTTCCGGCAATTCATGCTGCCGGAAAACCCGGATAAATTCTCTTTCCGCCTCGCGGGCCGCCTGCTCACCATGATAAAAGGCCACGATCTCCCTGGCCAACCGCATTTTTACGTCCCGCGGGTGAAGGCGGCCTTCGGTCAGGCCGGCGGATATTTCCCGCAGGTCCTCTAAAGGTACGGGGGTCACCAGCTCAAAGTAACGGAGCATCAACCCGTCGGGAATCGACATGGTCTTCCCGTACATCTCCCCGGGCGGCTCGTCAATCCCAATGTAATTCCCCAGGCTTTTGCTCATTTTTTGCACCCCGTCCAGGCCCTCCAAAATCGGCATGGTCAGGGCGACCTGGGGTTCCTGGCCGTACTCCTTCTGGAGCGTCCGGCCCATTAAAAGGTTGAATTTCTGGTCGGTGCCGCCAACCTCCACATCCGCCCCCAGGGCCACTGAATCGTACCCCTGCATCAGAGGATAAAAGAACTCGTGAATGCTGATCGGCAGTCCCTCGTGAAACCGCCTGGAAAAATCGTCCCTCTCCAGCATCCGGGCCACGGTGTATTTGGCCGCCAGTTGAATTACCTGGGCAAAGTTTAAAGGAGCCAGCCACTGGCTGTTGAAAACCAGCTTTGTCTTGTCCGGATCAAGGATTTTATAAATCTGGCGCTCGTAGGTGCGGGCATTGGCCTGGATTTCCTCCTCACTTAACTGCGGACGGGTCTCGCTTCTGCCGGTGGGATCGCCGATGCGCGCCGTAAAATCGCCTAAAATAATGATCACTTCGTGACCCAGTTGCTGAAACTGGCGCATTTTTTGCAAAACCACCGTGTGCCCCAGATGGATGTCCGGAGCGGTGGGATCCAGCCCAAGCTTGATGCGCAGGGGTTTGCCGGCGGTGATTGACCTCTTGATTTTTTGCACCAGCTCATCCTCGGGGATGATTTCTACCGTTCCCCTTTTAATTACTTCCAACTGCTTCTCTGCATCCCTGACCATGACCGTTCTCCTTTCCTTGCTTAACGACTAAGATTATATCAGACAAATTCTTTTATTGACAAGGGATCAGGAAAAAGACTCAACAAACACTCAAACTTTCTCTGAAAATGTGCTATAATGCAATTAACGCTAAGGGGGGGTTTTATTTGACCACCAGGCGAAGAAGAAAACTGAATCCCTGGCGCTTTGTCGTCTTCGTCCTGCTCGTCCTCTTTTTCGCCGGCGGTTTCAGCGCCCTGGGGCTGGTCGCGGTCAGCATCAAAGATCTGCCGGCCTGGGATGAAGATAAATTATACGCCAGCGCCACAAGCCTCTATTACGACCAAAAAGGGGAGATCATCGCCCGGGTAGGCGAAGAAAACCGCGTTCCCATTCCCATCAAGGACATCCCGCTGCACGTTCAACAGGCTTTTATCGCCATTGAAGACGTGCGCTTTTACCAGCACCACGGCGTGGATTTACGCGGCATTGCCCGGGCGGTCTGGTCCAACCTGCGGGGCCTGAGCAACGAGCAGGGGGGCAGTACGATTACCCAGCAGCTGGTCAAACTTTCGTTTTTAACCCCGGAAAAAACGCTGAAAAGAAAAATCCAAGAGGCAATCCTGGCCCTGATGGTCGAGCACCGCTACGGGAAACAGGAAATTTTGCAGATGTACCTGAACAAAATTTACTTTGGCAACGGCGCCTACGGAATTCAATCGGCGGCGCAGCATTACTTCGGCAAGGACGTGGGCAAGTTAACCCTTTCCGAAGCCGCCTTTCTCGCCGGCCTGCCGCGCGCCCCCAATTTCTATTCCCGGGAGGATCAGGCGGTTGCCCGGCGCAACCTGGTCCTGGATACCATGGCCAAATACGGATTTATCACCGCCGGGCAGGCTGAGGCGGCTAAAAAGGAACCTTTAAATTTTAAAAAGGGAAATCCCGGGACGCACTACCGTTATCCGTATTTCGTTGATTACGTAACGGAGCAACTGATCGCCCGCTACGGCGAGGACATGGTCTATAAAGGCGGCCTGCGGGTTTATACAACGCTCGATAAGAATACCCAGGAGGCGGCGGAAAAAGCCTTTGCCAACCCCAAAAACTTCCCGGCCTCCGTCCGGGACGCCAAGGGTATTTTGCAGCCGGAAGGCGCGGCGGTGTTCCTCGATCCCAGCACGGGCTACATCAGAGCAATCGTCGGGGGCCGGGAACACACCAGCCAGCTCCAGCTGAACCGGGCGGCGGACGGCCCCCGCCCGCCGGGTTCGGCGTTTAAGCCGATCGTCGCCTACGGCCCCGCCATCGAATTAAAGGGAATGGCGCCGGCGTCGGTAATTGACGATATTCCGAAAAAATACGATTCTTATTCGCCGCGTAATTACGACGGCCGGTACCGCGGCCTGGTCACCATGCGCCTGGCCTTAATCAAATCGATTAACGTGGTGGCCGTGAGGACCATGATGGACCACGTGGGTATCGCCGGCGCCATCGATTTTGCCGGCCGCCTGGGTTTTTCCCTCGATCCGGCCAAACACGGCCCCAGCCTGGCTTTAGGCGGTTTGTACACCGGGGCAACCGCTTTGCAGATGGCGGCGGCCTACGCGGCCTTCGCCAACGGCGGCATTTACCAGCCGCCGACGGCCATCCTGAGGGTGGAAAGCATTGACGGCAAAGTTTTAGAGGAACATAAACCAAAACCCGTCCAGGCCATGAAACCTACCACCGCTTACCTGATTACCAGCATGCTGGAGGACGTCGTCCGGACGGGCACCGGCACCAACGCCCGCTTAGACCGGCCGGCGGCCGGAAAAACGGGAACGACGGACGAAGGCAAAGACATCTGGTTCGTCGGTTATACACCCGATCTTGTCGGAGCCGTCTGGATCGGTTACGATCAACCCAAACCCATGCCGCAAGAATTCGGGGGAAGGTACCCCGCCCTCATCTGGCGGCAGGTGATGAGCGAAGCCTTGAAAAATGTTCCGGCCCGCAAATTTCCCCGGCCCGCGAACATCGTCACGGCCACCGTGGACAGCAAATCCGGCCTTTTGCCCGGGCCAAACACGCCCCCCGAAGACACGGTCACGGACCTGTTTGCCGCCGGCACCGTTCCCACGGAGGTGGACAATACCCACGTGCTGGTGGAAGTCTGCGCCGCGACGGGTCTGCTGGCCGGCGAGTATTGTCCGGAACGGGTGACGAAAGTGATGATTAAACTTCCCTATACGGTGCCGGAATACGTCGAGGATTACAGCATCCGCGTTCCTGCCGAAGTCTGCAACCTGCATACCAAAGAAAACCAGACGCTCCCCGCCGGGCCGGGAAAAGAAACCCGGCCCGGCGAACAAACGCAACCAGGGACTGAACCGGAAACTGAGCCGCCCCGGCAGGGCTCCCCCGGCTCTCCCGGCCCGCCCGGAAAACAACCCGGGAAGCCTGGAAAACCGGAATCCGGCAAGGAAAAATATATCATTCCCATCTTACCCAATTCCGGGAATAATGCCGAGTAAATTACAGGGTTCAGGGAGCAAAAGGTCAGGTTGTTACGCCTTTACCAGCGAACGCCTCTGCTCAGTGCGGCCATGGAAAAAATCACCGCCATCGCCGGTGATCGCTCAGCGCGGCAGATTGGTCTGCTCAACCCGCTAAAAAAACCCTCAGGTATAATGAGAAGCATGATCCATTTGCCAAGAGTGATGAAGCTAATCACCAATCCCAAATTCCCGATTCCCAATCCCTGATTCCTGTCTTTATTAGGAGGCGTCCAAATGGCAACCCCAATCATTGACTTCCACATCCACCCCATTTACTACGAAAAGTACTGCAGCAGCGCGGCCCAATGGATTCAAATGCGCCAGTCCGTGCCGGACATGCAGGCGTTTATCGACAAGTATTCCGATCCGGCGGAATTCGCCCGCTTTTTAACCGAAAACTCTGTGGACTACGGAGTCATCCTGGCCGAGTTGAGCCCGGTGACCACCGGCATCTGTACGAACGAGTACGTCCGGGAGTTTTGCCGGAACCAGGAAAAATTCATCCCTTTCGCCAGTATCAACCCTTACCTGACGGAAAGAAGCGGCACGGCGGCGGAATGCCGGCGCTTGCTCACGGAAGAAGGTTTCCGGGGGGTAAAGTTATACCCCACCTATAATTATTTCTACCCCAACGACCGGCTGGTCTACCCCATTTACGCCGTTGCCGAGGAACTGGGCGTACCGGTCATGGTGCACACCGGCTCTTCCGTATTCAAGGGGGCCCGGCTGAAATACGGCGACCCCCTTTACCTGGACGACGTGGCGGTGGATTTTCCCGCCTTAAAGCTGGTTATGGTCCACAGCGGGCGGGGTCTTTGGTATAACACCGCTTTTTTCCTGGCCCGTCTCCACGAAAACGTCTACATGGAAATAGCCGGCCTGCCTCCCCAAAAGCTCCTGGATTATTTTCCCGAACTGGAACGGAACGCGGACAAAATCATCTTCGGCTCCGACTGGCCGGGAGTGGTCAGCATCAAGGCGAACATCGACATCATCAACTCCCTTCCCGTCAAAGCGGAAACCAAAGAAAAAATTTTGGGCGGCAACGCCGCCCGCCTGCTGGGCATTCCGGTAAAATGAAAGAGCGCAAGAAAAGCACGCAGGAACCCCTCCGTGCTTTTCCGTTTTTCTTCAAGACGCGGCAAATTTCCGCCGCTCTTCCTCCCGCAGTTCCCGTCTTAAGAGCTTACCCACCTTCGACTTCGGCAGCATGTCCCGGAATTCTATGTACTGGGGAACTTCGTAGGAAGCCAGCCTTTCGCGGCACCACCGGATCAGATCGTAGGCACTGACCCCCTTGACATCCTCGCGAAGCACCACAAAGGCCTTGATCCTTTCCCCCACCTTCGGGTCAGCCACACCAATCACGCAGGAAGCAACCACCGCCGGGTGCTCCTGGAGGACGGCTTCGATCTTGGAAGCAGCAACCCGGTATCCTTTGTGCTTGATGATATCCACGGATCGATCCAGAAAATACAGCCAGCCGTCCTGGTCGATCCGGACGATATCCCCCGTCCTGTACCACAATCTGCCCTGAAGGGAAACAAAGTAATGAGCGGTTTCTTCCGGCTTGTTCCAGTATCCTTTCACCATGTGCTCCGAAGAAACCAAAAGCTCCCCCGCTTCCCCGGGCGGAACGGGCTCCAGGCTGCCGGGGTAGACCAGCATAACCTGCTTGGTCGGAATGACCCGGCCTGCAGCACCCTCCGGAAAGGGTTCTCCGGCGGGTGTAAGAGCGATCGCCCCGCACGTTTCGGTTGCTCCGTAGCCCTGGTAAATAGGCCGGCCAAACTTTCTCCACCAACGCTGGGCCACTTCTCCGGGCAGGACGTCCCCGGCTGAAAAGGTATACTGAAGGGAACCCAGTTGATAATAATCCAACCGGTCGTGCTCCAGGATCATCCGGTACATGGTAGGAGTGCCGAAAAAAGTCGTCGCCCGGTACCTTTCAATGTGGTCAAAAATGGCGTCCAGGTTTACCCTGGGCAGCAAGATAACCGCGTCCCCGGACAAAAGAGCGCCTATCCCCAGCGCCTGGCCCAGGATGTGGTAAAGGGGAGATCCCTGAATGACCACGTCCTTTCCCCGGGGAATCAGCTTTTCGCTCATCTTCCTTTGCTCGGAGGCGCTCTCCAAAAAGAGGATTCCCGAGATGGGAATACCCTTGGGATACCCTGTCGTGCCTCCGGTGTAAAGTATTTCTGCGATATTTTCCCCTTCCGGCCCTTTTGCCGGCAAAGGCGGATGGCTCCCTTTCAGCAGGCCCCGGAAGGTAAACACGTTTTTATCCAGACTAAATTTTCCCTCCGGAATTTTATCGTAAATCTTTCCGATCGCCTTCTTCCACCAGGGCAAAAAATCGCCGATCGTGCTTACAATTATTTTCTCCAGCCGGGTCTGGGGAAAGATCCTGCTGACGTAACCAAAATTGATATCCAGGCAAAAAATGATTTTGGCGCCGCTGTCGTTGGCAATATAAATAAGATCATGGGGTCCGTAAAAATGAGTCACCGGCACGGCCACCGCCCCGAGCCGCTGCAAAGCCAGCCAGATCACCATCCACTGAGGACAGTGAGGGAGATAAATGATTGCCCGGTCCTGTTCTCCGATCCCCTCCCGGGAAAGGGCCCGGGCAAAACGTTCCGTTATTTCGTCCAGCTGGGCATAGGTAAGCTTTTCTCCCAGGAAAACCAGGGCGGTCTGGTCCGAATATTGTTTTGCCGTTGCCCGAAAGGCTTCGTCAATCGTAGTGAAATTTTCCTGCATAAAGAACGGTCGCCTCCCTCTTAGCGTGCCTTCTTTCCACAACCGATTAAGCCGGAGCGGACCAAAAGATGATCGGCATAAAGTACGTGGCAAGCGAAGGACATCGTTATACCCCCGCAACTGCAAACGGTCTAAATGAACATCCGTCCTTTTTTTACCTGCTTTCTTCGATGCCAAAGTAGGCCGCCCGCACTTCGGGGTTGTCCAGCAACTCGGCACCGGTCCCGCTCACGACCAGGGTGCCGTTTTCAATCACGTAACCCCGGTCGATCACCGGTATCACCGGACGGGCGTACTGCTCAGCCAGTAAAATAGTCACTCCCTGCTTCCGGATCTCCCTTACCGCCCGGACTACTTCCTTTTGCATCGCCGGGCTTAAACCTAAAAGCGGCTCATCCATGAGCAGCAATTTCGGGCGCGCCACCAGGGCCATCCCGATGGCCACCATTTCCTGCTCTCCCCCGCTCAACATACCCGCCTTTTTTCTTTTCAGCCTGGCCAGCGGTGGAAAGAGTTCGTACACAAACTCCATCATTACTTTTATTTCGCTGCCTTTGCGCATATATCCCCCCAACCGGAGGTTTTCTTCAACGCTGTTGTCCCGAAAAACGGGGTGCCTTTCCCGGCACAGCACAATTCCTTTTTTCACCCGCTCGGCTGGTTTGACAGCGGAGATCTCTTCGCCGGCAAATTTAATTTCCCCCGCAATGGTGATCCGCTGACCGCCCTTCCGTAGCTCCCGGTGTTTCAGGTGCCACGTCAGACCGGCAATGGTGTTCAACAATGTGGTTTTCCCGGCGCTGTTGGAGCCAAAAACGCCCACCACTTCCCCCGGCTGCACGGACAGGCTTAAATCATTGAGGGCAAGGGCGTTCTCGTAAAAAACGATCAGGTTTTTAACTTCCAGCACCTTCGGCCACCTCGCCTCCTAAATACGCTTCTTTTACTTCCGGGCTGCCCATCACCTCTTCGGGGGTTCCTTCCGCAATCTTCCGCCCGAAATTCAAAACGATTACTCTTTTAACCACCCTGAACAGCTCTTTCAGCCTGTGCTCAACCATAATCAACGTTTTTCCCTCGGCGCTGATCTTCTCGAGGAGGGGGAGGATACCGGCCACTTCCGACATGCTCATTCCCGAAAATAATTCATCCAGGATGATTAAATCCGGTTCGAGAGCCAGGCAGCGGGCCAGTTCCAGCCTTTTCAGGTAACCGTGGGGAAGGGTGCCGGCCAGCTTGTAGGGGACGAGCGAATCCCGCTCAAACCCCACTTCCTCCAAAAGGTGAATGGCCACCTCGTCCCGGTCCCCGTATTTTCCCCCTTTCAGCCTTTTCGCCCGGGGAGAATACAAAGGGATAACCAGGTTCTTAAAGACGGCCAGGTTGTAAAAGGGCCTGGCCATCTGAAAACTGCGGGCGATCCCGAACGTCACCGCCTGGTAGGGAGGGATGCCGGTAATCTCCCTCCCGCGGAAAAAGACCCGTCCCCTGTCAGGCTTGACAAAACCGGTAATGAGGTTAATGAGGGTGCTCTTTCCCGAACCGTTCGGTCCGATAATGCCGAAAGTTTCCCCCGCCTGCAAAGTAAAGCTGACGCCGTCCACCGCCTTTACACCGCCAAAGCTCTTGGATAGATCAGTAACCTTTAAAACCGGCTCTTGCTCCATTGCTAACCTCCTCCATCGGGACCAGCCGCTCAAACTGGTGGTATTTTCGCTGGAGATAGTGAAAAATTCCCTCCGGCAGACCGACAACAAAAATGACCAGAACGACGGAATAGATGACCACCCTCAAGGTGCCGAAAGCGCGCAGCACTTCGGAAAGCGGGACCAGAATACAAGCGCCCAGCACGGCGCCCGCAAAAGAACCGGCTCCCCCTAAAACCACGCTGGTTAAGGGTAAGATGGAATAATCCAGGGCAAAGGCCGGCATGCCCACAAACTGGTAATGGTGGGTCAAAAAGGCACCGGCAAAGGTCGCCGGCAGGGCGGCAAGAAAAACGGCCTGGGCCTTGTACCACTGAACGTTGATTCCGCCCGCTTCCACCGAACGGTCGTTGTCGCGGAGCGCTTTCAGCACCAGGCCGTAATCGGTATCGAACATTCTCCGGAAGCCGAAAACACACCCCAGCGCAACCACGAGCAGGATATAAAGTTCAATGGTGGTTCCCGGCAGGGGGGGCAGGGAACTTAAACCCTCCGTACCCCCCAGAATTTTAGTCGCTTCAATTACACGCATAAACAGTAAAGGCAAGGCAAAAGTAATCAGCCCAAAGTAGATCCCCCGCAATCTCAAAGCGGGGTACAACAACAGAGTGCAGAAAACGGCGCCGGCCAGAGTTGCCGCCGGAATGGTAAAAAGAGGATACCAGCCCCAGCGCGTACTTAAAAAACCGGCCAGGTAGCCCCCCACCCCGAAAAAAAGCGCCTGCCCCAGGGAGACCAGCCCCACGGAAGCCAGCAAGTCCCAGCTCAGGGCCAAAAGGGCGATAACCAGGGTGATGAGCATGACCTTTTGCCAGTAAGTCCCCAAAAACAACGGAAGGGGCAGTAAAAAAAGAATCACCAACAGGCGGGGCAGGACCAGGTAGAGGATCTCCCGGAACGAAGAAAGGGCAAAGATATCGTCGGTCCTGGCCTTGATCCCCCGGTCCACCCTTTCTTTCCGGTAAGCCATCTTCGCCATCAAACCCTCTCCTCCAACTCTTTGAATTTGCCGAATAGTCCCGACGGTTTAATCGCCAGGCCCAGCACAATGGCCGCCAGGTAAACAACTTCCATCCAGTGGGGGCTTAAGTAAGTGCCCGTAATAATCACGGCGTAACCGAGCAGAAGGCTGGCCACCATAAGCCCGACGGTGCTCTCCAGCCCTCCCAAAACCGTTACCGCCAGGGCAACCAGCAAAACGTCGTAGCCTATATTTATAGAGATGAGCCCCAGGGGCAATATCGCCAGGGCGGCCACTGCCGCCAGGGCAGAACCTAAAGCCATGCTTAAACCGGCCGCCCAGTCCGATTCAATTCCTAAAGACAGGGCCGTGTATTCATCCTGGGCCATTCCCCGCAGCGCCAGGCCTGTTTTTGTGTAGTGGGAAAAAATCCATAAAAAGACGGCCAGCCCGATTCCAATGGCGATGATGAAAAGGCGCTGGTAATCCACATTCACCCCGGCAATGGTAATGCTTCCTTTGACAAAAGATGGAAGGTTAAACTCATAGGTAACAAACCCCCGCCAACGGAAAAATTCCAGGATAGCCACCCCTACGGCAAAAGTGGCAATTACCTCCGATAAAACGATTCCCCGCACGGGCATCAGGATCAGGCGGTAGATAACCGTCCCGATAAGCCCGACAATGACTATGGAGAAAAGCGCGGCCGGCAAAAAAGGTAAACCCAGGTAGTGCAAAAACATCCAGGTTATATAGCCGGTGAAGAGATAAAGCCCTCCGTGGGCAAAATTGGCCACCCCGCTCAGTCCGAAGGTAAGGCTGAAACCCAAAGAGGTGAGCATCAAAACCGCACTGTTGACCAATCCGTAAATAAGGACGTTAACGAGATTTCCTTCCATTTTTTACCCACTCCCGGATTTAAAATGGAGGAGCGAACCTTGTATTCAAGGCCGCTCCTACGCAACTCGCCCGTATCCAGATGACCGGGTTCTGCAAGCCACTGTAGAAGCAAGATTTATTTCTTCATATACGGTGGCAGTTCAATCTCGACTTCTGCCGCAACCTCCGGAAATACAGGCACCCTCACCCCCGGAGCTTTCCACTGAAAAGCAAAGCTAATTGCCGTTTCTTTCGGATTTACGCCATAAATGACCTGGTGGTTTCTATTGAACTTGATCTTTCCAATGACCCCATCCATGTCTGTCTTTTCCAGGGCGGCGACGATCGCATCCGGGTCTAAACTTCCCGCGCGCTCTATGGCGCCGGCCAGGGCATATACGGCATCATAAGAGGGTCCTGGTCCGTGCCCGCTTAATTTCAGCCTTAGCTCTTCTCCATATTTCTTCCCGTAGTTTTCATTAAACTCAACCGACCTGGGCACCGCTTTAACGGGCATAGGTCCGATCTCATGAATGAAGTGGACCATCCCTTCCACTTCGCCTTCAAACGTTTCCCAGGCAGTGCCGGGACCCATCGGGCTAATGTGACCAACGATCAGGGCCGGCACTTTCATTGTCCGGGCCTGCTTCACCAAAACACCGGATTGGGGCATATCAAAGATAGGCATAAGTAATTGTGCCCCCCCTGCTTTCGCTTTGTTAAGTGAGGAGGAGAAATCTGAAGCACCCGTTGGGTAGGCATCATGACCTACCACTTCCCATCCGTTGTCCCTGGCCCATTTTTCTAACGCATCTGCGGTTGCTTTTGCCCATAAAACATCCTGATTAATGAAATATACCTTTTTAAAACTAAATTTTTTTTCGGTAAATTCCATAGCTTTGGTCAGGTTATCAACAAAATAAGGGGAATTCAGACACATCCGGAACATGTACTTGTATTTTTCATAATTACCTTCCAGTTTTTTCTCAAACTCGGGGCTCATGGCAATGGTACATATATAAGGAATCTTATACCTGGAAATAAGATCCATAGACGAAAGGAGTATTTCCGAGCGGAAAGCCCCCACCACAATGGCATTTGGTTTCTTTTCGGTAATTAGTTTCTCCAGGGCCGCCAGGGCATCATGGGCGGGTATGCCCGGCTCGTGCTCGCGGGTGTCGATGGAAACGACCTCAAAGGGTCGCTTTACCCCGCCTACCGATACTCCTCCTTTAGCATTGATCTCTTCCACCGCCAACTGAACCGCGCGCAAAGAATCGGCTCCCTCAATGGAACCGAGGGCGGTGGGCACTCCCAGAACGATTGGCTGGACTGCCTTTTCTGCTGTTTTTTCCGGTGTGGTGGCCTGCTTCCCGCATCCGGCCGCGCTGATTAAGAAAACCGCAACGAAAGCAAGCGTGACCGATATTAATGTTTTTCTTTTCATCCAACCAAAACCTCCTTAGTAAATAGTTACCTCTTTACCATAATCTACTTCCCGCTGTGGATTTCCTCGTTTAACCAGCAGCTTTTGGCGTCCCCTCCTTTCCTGACTTTTATTATTTTATTAACATCTAAAACTTTCATTTACTAGGCTTTCTTCTTAATTGTTTAAATGTTCGTCGGAATCAAAAAATCTTCCTTCTCCGCGACAGCTCAAAAAAAGGTCAAAAGGGTTCACGTTTTTTTGAACCGATTATGAAAATGAGGGCTGGAATTTGTCCGGGCGGGCGACCCGGCACTCACCGGTAATCTGGTTGCTTCGACATCAGGCAGGACGATCTGAAACAACAGGACATTCAAGAACAAACTACCAGTGAGTGCCGGGCGAAGGGTCGGGAACCAGACTTAAGTCGCAGCCGCGGCAAGCGAACCGGCAGCGCAATTGAGAAGTGGGATGTGAGAAGTTGGAGGCGGGATTTAAAATTCTCACTTCTAACCTCTCGCCTCTCACCTCTCAATTGCCTGGTTCGCTCTGCGGCAAGCTGATGTCTGGTCGACCCGGAGCTCTTAAGCGAGCCGGATAATTCCAGGCCGATGACATTTTAAAAACGCCGGTCTCCTGCATTCATCAAAGGGTGGACAACCCTTCACCGAGGAAGAGGAACTAAATTTCGCCCGGTAGCGCGTATCAGCCGTCAAGAAAACTGTTTCTTCAGCTCTCGCTTCAGGATCTTGCCCGTCGGACTTTCAGGGAGATCGCTTACCACAATATATTCCTTGGGCACTTTGAAGGGCGCCAAACGGGACTTCAGGAACGACTTTAGTTCATCAGGTAAAATTGAGCGGCCTGCTCTTGGTTTGATAACGGCTGTTACACGTTCGCCCCACTCTTTGTCGGGGACTCCAATAACTGCGCACTCCTCCACCAATCATTTTCGGCTTTGAATGATGGAGGTGCCTTGCCAGCTCATCCCCGGTAAGGAGCCAGGAAAGGGTAACAGCAACCGCCCCTGCCTTCAACACGCCAAAGTAAAAGGCAATCCAGTCAACTGAGTTCGGGGCACAAAAGGCAATGTGGTCGCCCGGCTGTACACCCATTTTGATGAGGGATGTGGCAACCTTGTCGGCCCGCTCGTTAAGCTCTGCACAGGTTGTCTCTACACCTTCTTCGCTCACCGCGGGACGATCAGGGAAGAAAAATGCAGACCTCTCCAGGTTGTCGGCAAAGTTCATGTGTCATCCCTCCGATAAAGTTCCAGTTAGACAGGTGTTGGCACAGGCAGGCACTTACGACGACATTTGATTTTGGACCTTATTAATTTGCTCGCGCTGCTTAGTTTGGGTAATTAACAGCCATTTATCGAGATCATCAAAGAACTTTTTCCGTGTATCTTTTGAAATAGGGCTGGTTGCGAGGCTTACAGCTACATACAGGAACAGGTTTACCACCAGGGGAACCACTATTGGATGGAATCCCAGCAAAAGCAGCTTGCAAAAGAAGTTACCGATTATCAACAGGATGACCCCGGCGGCAGTTCCTGCTGCAGCGCCGTATTTATTTCCCCTGGGCCAGAGAATAGCTCCAACAAAGGCAGGCAGCCATTGAGCAAATCCCGGAGAGGCAATATTGCTCAGCATGAGGCCGAGTTCAGTCGGCCTGCTGAAGGCCAGCCACAGGCTCCCGGCAACTGCGGCAAGCATCCCGATGCGGCTCCATGTTATTAACTGGGTGTCTTTGGCCGAGCTTTTACCAACCAGTACTATGTCCCTGGACACAAAGATACCGGCCACCAAAAGCTGGGTGGCTGCCGTCGAGAGCGCTGCGGCTATTACAGCCAGAACAGTCATGGCTGAAGCCCAGGGCGGTAGGTATTTTGTAATGGCCATTTGCACCACAGCGTCGGCAGCCGTTCCTTTCAGGCCGGGTACGAGCAACGGAGTTATAATTGCGCCCCAAACCCAGGCCACGCCGCAGAACAAAAGTGAGAAAGCCAGCATGCCATAGGTCATCCTGCGCATTACGTCGATAGATTTAGCCTGCATAGTTCCAATTATTACATGGGGCCAGCAAAAAACCGTAGCGCCTGCTATGGCCAGACCGATTAAGTTTTTTGGCTCCCACTGGTTTAGAGGTCCGGGCACGCTTAACTGTCCGGGCCTCATCTCGGTCACTTTTCTTGCCGCTTCGCTAAGGCTGGTAATACCTGCATTCGATGCCACCCAAAAGATAAACACAATAAAGCAAAAGCTAAAAATTAAACCAAGCAGTACATTTACCCATGCCACCGCGCGGGTGCCTCCGATTGCAACGATCAGAATCATAAGGACCGCCATATATACGGCGCCTACCCAATACGGCACTCCGGTTGCAGCAGCCAGTCCCGCCCCGACGCCGATCGACTGAATACCGAGGTAGGGGAACAGGAAGCCGAACATGCAAATAGCCAGCATTACCTGGAGGGATTTTGACTCATAACGTTCCCCCAGGTACTGTACAGGTGAAAGCAAACCGTACATCTTACCGGCAGCCCAGAGCCTGGGTCCAAGGAAGATATACAGGAAAGCGTGCGGAAAGAAGGCAAAAAACATCAGGAAGCCGGGGCCGGAGTTATACACGGTACCGGGAAAGCCGTAAAACGTCCAGGTGCTTGAAATGGCAAAATAAACGTAAAAGAAAAGAACAAAAGTACCGATACTGCGCCCTGCCATCATGTAATCCGCCGCCGACCTTGACGAAAGCTTATAGCCGTAAGCGCTGATTAATACCAGCAGAATTCCAAGGATAAAAATTGAGATAAGCATATCCAATTCCCCTTTTTCTTTTATTAATTGATATTTATTGATTTTAACGGTACGGCCAGTACTTAGTCGTGTAGATATAAATGGCTGCTAACCAGACGATGGTTTGGATATTCCAGATGACTACTACCAGTGGTACCCACCCAAGGAAAAGGTAGTTGTTATGCTGAACGACAAATGGAACTATAAATATGTACCAGATCAAACTTAAGGCAAGAATAAAGATAAGTATCCGCCCAGGACGATGTCCGTAAATTTCCCGCATGAATAATCATCCTCCTTATTAAGGTCTTAACTTCCCGTTGAAAACTCCTCAAACAGCGATAACAGCTTTTCCCCGCCCCCCCTTTCCTGACTTTTAATATTTTCAAAACTTTTTACCCCCGCATTTTTCTTCTAAACTTACTGAAATGTTCAATGGAATCAAAAAATCCTCCTTCTCAGTCATGGATCACAAATAGCTCAAAAAGGTTCAAATTATCTGTGCTCGTTCCACGAAAAGGTGGCCGTCCGGTGACCAATCACTTTTACCCCTGGTTTAAGTCAAACCGGCCCGAAATTGACTTTCTTTGAACCATTAAAGACAAAGGAGATTTTTCTTAATTGGGAAAATAATTATTGAAAACCGAAATGACAAAGAGAGGAGTAAAGAAATGAATCTTGCCCAGATTATAGAGAAAAACGTCCAGCGAATCCCCCGGAATCCGGCGGTGATTTCCGACAAGGAACAACTTTCCTGGGAGGAATTTAACAGGCGGGTGAACAGGTTTGCCAACGCCCTGCGCAAGCTGGGTGTAGGCAAGGGGGACCGGGTGGCCATTTATCTGCCCAATTCTCCGGAGTACCTGGTGACCTATTTTGCGGTAGCGAAAATTGGCGCCATCGCCGTCCCGTTCAACATTATGTTTAGAAGTAACGAAATAATCTACATCATCAATAACTCCCGGGCCAGGGTGCTGGTGGCGGCGGCCGCCGAAGCAAAAGCCCATGTGCTGGGCGTCAGGGAGCAGCTACCCTCGATTAAAAAAATAATCCTGGTGGGAGAAGACCCGGCGGGCGAGGCCCTTTCTTATGAAAAGTTGCTGGCTGGTGTGGATAGTGAAGAATTTACTTCAGCAGAGTGTTCACCGGATGACATAGTGACCATCCTGTACACCTCCGGAACAACCGGCCGGCCCAAAGGGGCAATGCTCACCCACCATAATTTTTACGCCAATGCCGGACTAAACGCCTGCTACGCCCTGCACATTAACGATCAGGACCGGCTGCTTACCGGCGCTCCATTCTGCCACATCTTCTTTGTTACGACTGTTTTGGGACCGATGTACAAAGGGGCGGCGGTGGTAACAATGACTCGCTTTTTCCCGGAACAGGCCCTGGGCTTAATTTCCAGGTTTAGGGTTACCCACTTTGCCGGAGTGCCCACAATGTATATCTACATGCTGCAGGCCTACCGGGCCAACCCGGAAAAATATGATTTGCGCTCCTGGCGTTATGCTCAGTCGGCCGGGGCAGCCATGCCTGCCGAGTACATTCTCCAAATCGAAGAAACCTTTGGCGTCGGCTTTTGCGAATATTACGGCTCTACCGAAACCAGTTCCACCGTTACCTACGGACGGCTCGGTCACGGAAAGCCGGGTTCTGTGGGCCTTCCCGCCGACACCTGGGAAGTAAAGATTGTAGATAAAAATAATCGGGAGGTCAAGCCCGGAGAAGTAGGGGAAATTATCGTCCGGGGGCCGGGGGTTTTTAAAGGTTACTGGGAAATGCCGGAAGCCACAGCTGAAGCCTTTACAGGCGACTGGTTCCATACGGGAGACCTGGGAAAGGCTGACGAAGACGGCTACATTTACATCGTCGACCGTAAAAAGGACATGCTGATTTGCGGGGGCTACAACGTTTATCCCCGGGAGGTGGAAGAAGTCCTGTACACCCACCCGGCCGTACTGGAAGCCGCGGTGCTGGGAGTTCCCGACCCAATCAAAGGCGAAATCCCCAAAGCGTTTATCGTTTTAAAACCAGATGCGGTGGCCGACGAAACAGAAATCATTACCTACTGCAAGGAACGGCTGGCCGCTTATAAAGCTCCCCGGGCGGTGGAATTCCGGAAAGAACTGCCCAAGAGCGCCACCGGAAAAATTTTGAAACGGGAACTTAAAGATTACATTTAAAAGATTTCATCTAACCGCAGGTTCTTCAGGCTAAATGATCCCCCGGGCCCGGGCTTCGGCGACGGCCCGGGGGCGGCTGTCGACCCGGAGCTTCTGGCAGACCGCCCGCACCACCCGCTTCAAGGTGGAGTCGCTGACGTGTAAGATCCCGGCGATTTCTTTATTGGTTAATCCCTGGGCCAACAGATGCAGAACTTCGATCTCCCTTTCCGTCAGGAAGTTCTGGCGCCGGACGCGACTTTTCGCCAGGGCGCTGAATTCCCGCAAAAGGGGCCGGGTCATGGCGGGATCAAGCACGGAATGCCCCTGGCTGACCTTCCGGATGACGACCGCCAGTTCCGCCTCGGGCAGATCCTTTAATAAATACCCGTCCACCCCGGCCTGCACCGCCTGAAACAAAAACTGCTCCTGCTCGTGGACCGTCAGGACGATCACCCTGGTTTCCGGGCACGTTTGCTTGAGCTGACGGGCCACTTCAATGCCGTCCAGGCCGGGCATGGAAATATCCAGAAGAACCACGTCCGGCTGCAGGGCGGCCGCGCCCGCAAGCGCCTGCCGGCCGTTTTCCGCTTCCCCGACGACCTCCACGTCGTTTTCCATCTCCAGGATGCGCCGGATACCCTGGCGAACCACGGGATGATCGTCAACAATAAGCACTTTTATTTTGTTCACCGGCAACCACCCTTTCCGGCAAAGGAATACTGAAGGTCACCCGCGTTCCCTTCCCCGGAACGCCCGTCACCCGGAGTTTACCGGACAACAGCTGGGTCCGCTCCTTCATGCCCAGCAGGCCGGCGCGGCCGTTTTTGATGGCCCGTACCTCGTCCTCCCGGGAAAAACCGCAGCCGTTGTCTTTAATCGTGATCCGCAGACGTTCCGGCCGGTAAACCAGGGCAACCGTTACCCTGTCCGCCCCGGAATGCTTCTTCACGTTGTGCAGGGCCTCCTGGACAATCCGGAAGACCCCCGCCGCCCGCTCGGGAGGCAGTTCCCTTTCCGTTCCGGAAACCTTGAGGGTCACCCCGATCCCCGTTTCCCGTTCGAATTTCTTCAGATAGTCCTTGAGCGTGGACAACAGCCCCAAAACGTCCAGACTTAAAGGGCGCAGATTGAAGATAACCCGCCGCAACTCCTGCATACCGCGCCGCAGGTTCTCCTCCATGACGGCCATTTCCGCCCGGGCCCCGGCCGGGTCTTTTTCGAGCAGCATCCGGCAGATTTTGATCCGGTGCAGGGCGCTGGTAATTTCCTGCACAGCTCCGTCGTGCAGCTCGACGGCCAGGCGCCGCCGGCTTTTTTCTTCAATTTCCATGGTCCGTTTGAGCAGCTGCTTGATCTCCTCCTGGTACCGGGAGAGCTTTTTCCGCAGCAGCGTGGTCTCCCTTAATTTTTCCTGGAGCGCCCGGTTCTGCCGGCGCAGATCCTCTTCCATTTGCTTGATCTCGGTGATATCCCGCATGATCGTCGAAACGTACCCGGGCTTCCAGTCCAGCCGGCTTACGCCCATGTGCCAGTAACGTTTTTTGCCGCTCTTCGTCAGGGCAGTCAGAACGTAATGGGTAGGTACGGTTGGATCTCCCTGCGCCCGCCTTTTCACGTAATCCATGACCATGGCCCGGGATTCGGGGTGCAGGGTATCGGGAACCGTCAGCTGTAAACACTCTTCCACCGTCCGTTCCAGCATGTCGGCCAGGGCCTGGTTGACTTCAACAAATTTGTAATCTGAACTCCGGTAAATGAGCATCCCGTCGCTGGAATTTTTCATGATCGTTTTGTATTTTTCCTCGGAGGCCCGCAGTTCCTGCTCCATGAGCTTGATCCGGGTAATGTCGGTCATGATGGTAATGCTGCCCTGGTATTCGCCATGCGGCCCCGACCGGCGCGCCGCGCTGAAGAGGCAAAGAATCTCCCGGCCGTCCCGGCGCAAGAGCCGGCACTCGTACCGGCCGGCCTCCCCCTGTTTGCGCCGCTCGATTTGGGCCTGCACCACCGGAATATCCTGAGGGTAAATAATAAACCACCAGTCCCGGCCGATTAACTCATCCGGACGGTAATCCAGCATCTCGCAAAGCCTCCGGTTAACGAATTCGATCTTGCCTTTTCCGTCCAGCACGGTCAGACCGTCATTCATATTCTCGAGAATCATCCGGGTAAAATCATGCCGAAAACCGTCTTCCCGGGAGCGACTTGCCGGCAGCACGCGGCCTTCTCCGGCTTCGCCAATCCTCTGATCATGACCTAAGGCAGCACACAAAAAGATCGCCTCCAGAAAGGGTATTTCTTCTCTAAATTTTAAAATAAAAGTCTTTTTAAGAAATCCCTCAAAAGAGTGAAATATTTAATTTCCGGAATGAAATTGGGGTTACTCCAGAATCAAGCGCGCGTCAAGGACCATAACCCCCGCGGCGTAACCCGCCAGCGGGTTGAGGTCGAGTTCTTTGATTTCCGGGTAAGCCTCGACCAGTCCGGAAAGTTTTTTGAGCACCTGCCGCAGGGCGTGCAGGTCCACCGGTTCCTGCCCCCGGTAGCCGGTCAGGAGGGGGTAGCTTTTCAGGGAGGCGATCATCTCCTGCGCATCGCGATCGGCAATCGGCAGGAGCCGGTAGACGGTGTCCTGCAGGATTTCGGTAAAAATGCCGCCCAATCCGAGCATAATGACGGGTCCGAAATGCCTGTCGGCGGTGATGCCGGCGATCAGTTCCCGCCCCGGCCGGGCCATTTTTTGGAGCACCACGCCCGCCCCGGAATCGTACCGCCGTCCTGTGGCGAGCAGCCTCTCAAACGCGCCGGCCACCTCTTCTTTTGTAGACAGGTTCAGCGCTACTCCTCCGGTGTCCGATTTATGCAGGATTTTCGGCGAAGCAATTTTTAATACCACCGGGTAGCCGATTTCGGCGGCCTTTTTGATGGCTTCCTCGGGGGTGGCCACCCGGTAGCAGCGGGTGGTGGGGATGCCTGCCGCCTCCAGAACTTCTTTAGTTTCGTCCTCCAGAAGGAGGGTGCGTCCCTCCTCCTTCGCTTTTTTGAAGAGATCTCCCGGGTTCATTTTTGCCCTCCCCTCCTCTGCAATTCCGCGGCGCGGGCGACGAGGGCGGCCGCCGCCCAGGCCGCTTCCTCGGGAGTGGTCAGCAAGGGAATGCCGTGCCCTTGCAATAAGCGGCGGTCCTCCTCTCCCAGGCTGCGGCGGGAAGCGTAGCAGGCGATCACGGGCTTGCCCGTTTCTTCTTTGACGCGGATAATTTGCGGTGTAGGGAAAGGCCAGTTCTTGTGCTGACAGAAAATGGTCAGCACCAGGTCTACGTTGGGGTCCTGTGCCACCAGAGCGAGATATTCTCCGTACGCCCCGGCCAAAAACCCCATCCCGGCCACGTCCAGGGGATTTTTTAAAATAAAAGGCGGGTTCGGCCCGGTCAGTTTACGCACCCCTTCTATGGTGTGTTCCGCCAGGGCGGGCAGGACACATCCCCGGGAGAGCAGCAGGTCCGCCGCCACAATGCTCGGCCCCGCCGTATGGGTGAGGATACCGATCCGGTTTCCCGCCGGCAGCGGGGCAAAGGCCAGGCCCTGCAAACAGGCGACCATCTCTAAAAGGCTGTCCACCGGGTAAAGCCCGAACTGGTGAAAAATGTCCCGGTAAACCCGGTAGGAACCGGCCATGGTGCCTGTGTGCGTGAGGGCGGCGTAATTAATTTCTTCGGAGCGGCCGATTTTGTAAACCACCACCGGTTTTTCCAGGCGGCCGGCGACCCGCACCATTTCCGCGGCTTCTTCGGTGCCTTCCACGAAAAGGCCAATTACCGCGGTCGAGTCGTCCTCGCCCAGAAAAGCCAGGTAGTCGGCAAATTCAAAGGTGCTCCGGTTGCCCACCCCGATCCATTTGTTTAAGCCAAGACCGGCGTCGGCCGCCTGGTGCATCAAGGTCAGCCCCACCCCGCCGCTCTGGCAGACAAAAGAAACTTTTCCTTTCGGCAGTTGCATCGGGTAGAAAGTGACGTACAGGCCGGCATCGTTGTTGATAAAGCCCAGGGTGTTCGGCCCGATCAGGGAAACCCCGGAACGTTCGGCCGCCCGGCGTAATTCCTCCTCTAAAACCGCTCCTTCGTCACCTGCTTCCCGGTAACCCCCGGCCACGCAAACCGCCCCTTTTACCCCTTTTGCCCCGCACTCCTGCAGGGCCTCCAGGGTAGCCCGCTCGTTTAAAGCAATCACGGCCAGGTCCACCTTGTCCGGAATCTCGGCCAGGGAATGGTAAACCTTTTGCCCCAGCACCGTTTCCAGGCGGGGGTGGACGGGGTAAACCCGGCCGGTAAAACCGCCGTAAAGGATGCTTTCGAAAAGATTAAAGCCCACCCGCTGCGGAGAATCGCTCACGCCTAAAACGGCAATCCTCTCCGGATAAAAGATCTCCCGTAAACGTTTGACTTTTTCGGATTTCCCCATCTTCCCCAATTCCTTCCCCATCCTGGATAATCATTTTTCCGGGTGAATCATCAGTGCGGGTAAAGAATAAAGCAAGCCGACGGGTTGATTTATTATAACATTGTTTCTCGCCAAAATCTGCAATCTTCACCCGTCGGTAACCAAGTAACAAATTAACCTCTTTTAGGATTTAAAAATCCGGCGTGAGCACAATCCTCTTCATTAATGCCCCGGAATGGGAAGCTTTCAGAGCCTCCTCCAGCTGGCTCATGGGCCGGATCTCCACAAACGGTTCCACTTTGATTTTTCCGTTCAGGACCATTTGCAGGACTTCCGGGTAGTATTTCGGCAGGCAGCCCCAGGTGCCGATGATCTCGGCGTCGAAGGCCATCAGGCGGGAAAGCATGTATTCCACTCTGGCAGTGCCGTAACCCACCACAATTAATTTACTGACGAAGGTAAGCAGTTCCAGCCCGATCTCCTGACCCATTTTAGAGCCGGTGCACTCAAATATTTTTAAACCCCAGGAGGGCAATTTCTTTCCCTTGGCGTAGCTGCGGAATTCTTCCCGGATATCCTTTACGCTCTTGTCCAGGGTGCTGATGGCGTAGGTGGCCCCGTACTGGAGGGAGCGCTCCAGCTTTTCCTTGTTCCGGGCGATGGCGATTACTTCGGCAGCGCCCAGGACGGAGGCGATTTGCGTCATGTAAACGCCGATGCCGCCGGTAGCGCCGATGACCACCACCACGTCGCCCTTTTGAATGTCCGCCCGCCTTGCCGCCTGGTATGGGGAAGTGATGGCGTCGGCCACCACGGCCAGGTGCTCCAAGGGCATCCCCTTTCTATCCTCAACCACGCAGAGATCGGCGGCCGGCACGGGAATATGACTGGAAAACCCTCCGTAAATCCCCAGGCTGTTTCCCGGCATGGCCTGTTTCAGGCAGCGGTTGCCCCTCCCGGAAGCGCAGATGGGGCAGTTGTTGCAGGGCATTACCGCGGGAACGATTACCTCTTTGCCAAGCAGCCTTTCCTCCCCGGCCACCACCCGGCCGGAAATTTCGTGACCGAGGGTAAGGGGGGGTTTGGTTACCGTCGGTACACCGTCGTAAAAATAACTGACGTCAGTGTGGCAGACCCCGCAGCCGGCGATCTCCACCAGCACTTCCCCGGGCTTCAATTCGGGAACATCGATGCTGGTCCGCGCCAGTTTCCCGGGCTCTACCATTTGCCAGGTTTCAATCTTTGCAGGTACACCCATGATCATTACCTCCTCTTCCTTTGAAAATAGAATTTCTCTTCACCATCACCACTTGGCTGTTTAAATTTCTTCAAATGTTCTTCCGGCGTCCGCCCATAAGACGACCGGCGATCGATTTCACTGTCCTTGCCACACCGGCTTGCGTTTTTCCAGGAAGGCCTGCAGGCCCTCCACGGCGTCTCTGGTCTGCATCAGCTCCTGCAAGTAAATCCGGTCGATTTCCTTCAGCCCGCCCGCCAGGTCCTTATTCAACCCCGCCTTCGCGGCTTTCTTGGTCAGGGCCAGAACCACCGGGCTCAACGCCGTGAATTTCCGGAGGTACTCGCGAACTCCGTCCGCAAAGTTCTCCGGCGGCAACACCCTGTTCACCAGGCCCAGCTGCGCGGCCCGGGCGGCATCGAAAACTTCCCCGCCGAGCAGCAGTTCCATGGCCCGGGGCCAGCTCAACAGGCGCGGTAAAAAGTAGCAGGCCAGCGGCGGGTAAACGCCCACGGTAATTTCCGGCTGGCCGAACCGGGCTTTCTCCGAAGCCACCACCAGGTCGCAGGCCAGCACCAGCTCATAGCCGCCGCCCAAAGCCGCCCCGTTCACTGCCGCCGCAACCGGTTTGTCAATTTCCGCCATGGTTAAGAAAATCCGGTCGAAGACGTCGATCATTGCCTCGACCTTGTCCGGCGTGTGGTCGGCCACGTCCACGCCCGCCGAAAAGGCCTTTCCTTGCGCCGACAACAGGATTAACGCCCCCGGTTCCGCTTTGGCCCACCGGAAAGCGGAAACAAGCTCCTCCATCATGGGAATGGTCAATACATTCAGCGGTGGCCGGTCCAGCTTAATCTCGATAATTCCCTCCGCCGTGCCGGTTTTTAAAAACTGGTAAGCCAAATTACTACCCCCTTTCTGGGAAGTGGGATGTGAGAAGTGGAAGGTGGGAATTTGATGTGAGAAGTGGGAGGTGAGAATTTTAAAATCTCACTTCCCACTTCCCGCCTCTCACTTCTCAATGCGCGGCGCCATTACGGCGTCGACGAGTTCCTGGGTGAACGGCTTTGCCTGGGCAAGCTGCCGTCTGTATTCGATAAAATCGATGACGTCTTTGCCGGTGAGCTTCTTGGTATTGAACGCATTGAAGCCCAGGTAGGCCTCGCTCATCATGTTTGCGGTCAGCCAGTGGCGGTAGACCACCTTGCCCTGGTCCCAGAAGAACTTCTTCTTGGCCCTGACCGAGTCGATGGACATTTGCAGGCAGTGCGGGAACAGGTTGGTAAATTTCCAGATGAAATTATTTACCTCGGCATCCAGAAGCGAAAAGTCCACGGTGGCCGCTTTCACTTTTTCTTTGGCCTCCCTGGCCGCCTCCCCGGTGACAAAATCACCGTACACAATCTGCCCGTTCTCCACAAACTTGTCCGTTACCACCTGAGGGTTACAGATAAACTTCCCGTCCAGTTTTAAAACCGGGACGGCCTTGATGATCAATCCCCAGAGCATCGCTTTATAGGCGCTGATCATTTCGCAGGAAATACTGCTCCACATTCCGCGCTCCATCCCCATAAACCAGGGCAGGAAGTCCGTAGCGCCGCCTACCGGGGCAGACCCGTGCCGCGGCCCGGCCTGTCCAAAAACAGCCAGGTCGGAAGCAATGGTCAGGTCGCAGGCCGTGCCGATTTCCTGCCCGCCGGCCACCCGCATGCCGTTCACCCGGCAGATAACCGGCTTTTTGCAGTTCAGGATGGCGTCCACCATGCCATTGAACAGATCCATGTACAGGGAGTATTCGAACGTCATGGAGTAATACTCGGCATACTCCTTGGTGTTGCCGCCGGTGCAAAAAGCCCGGTCCCCGACGGCGGTAAACACAACCGTTGTTACCGAATTGTCCATGGAAGCCCGGTTGAAAGCGGCAATCGCGCCCTTCACCATTTCCGTGGTGTAGGAATTGTATTGGGCGGGGTTATTAAAAATGATCCACGCACTGTACAGCCCTTCCACCGGTTTGCCTTCCGGGTCCAGAACGGGCCTTTTTTCGTACATCACGCACGGCGGTTCGGTCCCGAAAAACTCGTCCCCGAAAAGGTTGTGATCTTTGACGCCGGTCTCCCGCGGCCATTTGTTAAGATCCATAAACAAATTCCTCCTTTATCGTTTGTTTATTTTTAAATCACAGGATTGCCCAAATGAACAACGGAATCCATAACTTTAATGCAAATGGTTCCGGGTAATCTGCGAAGCTTCTGTTAATATTCCACATTATACCAAAGGTGGTATATGGAAAAAAAGAGCACCCGGCGAAAATAAATTCAAATCACAGAATGTTAAATCAGGACAAATTCGTAAGTCAACTGCCCGTCCGGCGTGGTGAGCACCACCGGTTTTACTTCCCTGCCCACTTTAATCCCGGCTTCCTCTACGGCGTTGCTCAACCGGCCGAACACTTTCACCTCCCCGAAATCCACCAGGGCCAGGGTGTAGGGCGCATCCGCCTCAAACCCCGCCGGGGGATACTGAACCCTGGTGTAGCTAACCAGCTTCCCTTTTTCAGGAATTTTCTCCCATTCCATGCTGTTACCCAGGCAACTAACGCAATCTGCCCGCGGCGGGAAATAGACCCGCCGGCACCTTACACACCGGGTGGCGCAGATTTCCCCCGCGGCCAGCTTATCCGCAAACTCCGCCACCCTGGTCTGGGCGGTGAAGCTTTTCGGCCCGAATTTTTCAAACCCCACGCTACCCTACCTCCCCAGAATGATCACATTACTATAGATACCTACCCCGCCGATGTTGTGCACCAGGCCTATCTCCGCCCCCGGCACCTGCATGGGCCCGGCTTCGCCGCGCAACTGCAAAACAATGGTGCGCACCTGAGAGCCGCCCGTGGCGCCGATCGGGTGCCCCTTGGACAACAGGCCCCCGTCCACGTTCACCGGAATCCGGCCGCCGAGTGAGGTCTGGCCGTTGCGGATCAATTCCACGCCCTTGCCCGGTTCGGCAAAGCCCAGGTCTTCGTAAGCCATCAACTCGGCAATGGTGAAGCAGTCGTGCACTTCCGCCACGTCGATCTCCCCGGGGGTGAGGCCGGCCATTTGATAGGCCTCCCGGGCCGCCAGGCGGGCTGCCCGCAGCCCGTCCAGGGCCTCCCGGCCGGTCAGGCTCATGGTTTCCGAAGCGGCTCCCAGCCCCAAAATCCAGACGGGTTTGGCGGAAATTGCTTTGGCCCGGTCGGCGTTGGCCAAAATCAGACAGGAGGCCCCGTCGGCGTTGGCGCAGCAGTCGTACACCTTCAGGGGGCTGGAAACCACCGCAGAGTTCAGGCACTGCTCGACGGTGAGCTCTTTGCGGAAAACGGCCCGTTCATTTAAAGCCCCGTATTTGGAAGCCTTAACCCGGATCAGGGCCAGGTCTTCCTCTGTGGTGCCGTACCGGGCAAAGTGGGCCTGGGCGTGCATGGCGTAATAAGCCGGCATCATGCTTCCGAAGGGCGCTTCCCACATGATGTCCGCCCCCCGGCCCATTCGCTCCTGCGACTCCGCCGAGGATATTTCGGACATTTTTTGGAAGCCAATCACCGCCACCACATCGTGCAACCCCGCTTTGATTAGTGAATACCCCACCCGCACTCCGGTCGTTGAGGAAGAGCAGATACTTTCCAGTACAAAGGTGGGCTGCGGGTTTAAGCCCAGGTATTCGGCGAGCAGGCCCGCCGGGCTGCGTTGTTTGTCGTATTCCGGCGCCGAACAGATGAGGGAGGCGCCGATTTCCCGGGCGGTAATCCCGGCGTCCCGCAAGGCTTCGGCAAAGGCCTCAAAGACCATTTCCCGGAGCGACCCCTGGTAATTCCGCGTAAATTTCGTCTGTCCCACGCCAATAATGGCTACATCCCTCGACATCTTTACCCTCCCCCTCACCTTACAGCATAACCATCCCGCCGTCGACGCAGATCGTCTGGCCGGTAATGTACCGGGCGCCGTCGGAAGCCAGGAAGACCACCACCGGGGCCACCTCTTCCGGATCGGCGAAGCGCCCCAGGGGAATGCGTTCCAAATATTTGTCTTTAAAGCGCGGATCGGTGGCGATGGTTTTGGTCATTTCGGTGATGGCCATGGGCGCGATGCAGTTGACGGTGATCCCGTATCTGGCCAGTTCCCTGGCCGCTGATTTGGTCAGGGCGTGGACCCCGCCTTTGGCGGCGGTGTAGTTGACCTGGCCGATGGTGCCGAGCAGCCCGGCGGAGGAAGTGACGTTGATGATCGCGCCCCGTTTTTGCTCCATCATCGGACCGGCAACGGCCTGGATGCAATTGAAGGTGCCCTTTAAATTAACGTTGATTACCTCGTCCCACTGCTCCTCGGTAAGCTTCCAGAGCATGGCGGGCTTGCTTACGCCGGCGTTGTTGAAGAGGACGTCGATTTTTCCAAACTCGGCCAGGGTGCGGTCCACCATTTGCTGGACCTGCGCCCGGTCGGCCACGTCCACCTGCATCGCCAGCACCCGCCGTCCGGCTTCCCGGCAGCCGGCCACCACCGTGTCGTCTTCTTTGATCCGGCGGCTCACCAGCATCAAGTCGGCCCCCGCCCGGGCGAAAGCCAGCGCCACCGCTTCGCCGATGCCCTGCCGGGCGCCGGTAATAATGGCTGTCTTACCACTTAACAAAAACCCCGCCTCCTTTTAGTCGTCGTTGGACTCCAGTCGCCGCAGGAAAAATTTATCAGGGCATCCCTGTCCCCTTGACCGGGAAGGTTTGGACGCTCCTGCTGAAGAGGCCGTGATGCGGGACATCTTTCTCCCCTGCACCTTTCTCCCTCTATGCTTCGGCGCCTTTGCCTCTTCTATTATTTAGCTCAGTTTTCTTTCTTCTTTCTGACTATAGTTCTTTTTTCTTCCGGAAGGGGAGGCGGAACAGGCTCCCCGACAATCTTCCTCACCGCCCCAAAGCGAGGGGGGCAAGCTTCAAAGCAAGTTCCGCATTTTATGCATTTCTCTTGATCAATTACATGGTTCAGGTTCTTGCCGCCGGCAATCGCCTCAGCCGGGCATCTCCTGGCGCAAGTCCCGCAGGCCTGGCACTTCTCCGGATCAATATAGTACGCGGGTACCTGGCTTAGTAGACTTCCTACTTCCTCACTCGTAAAAAGCCTGTCATAATCTTCCAAATTGACAAGACGTGACGCCAGCTTCTCCTGTTTCACCAGCTTAATGTAGGGGACTAACTTTGTAATTTCCGCAAGTTTGGACTGTAGCTCATTTTTGTCTATTCCCTCGCCCTTTCCGAGAGGGCCTAACTCCTTCACCTTCTTGACAAAATCATTCACCACTTCGGCAAAAAGGTTTCCTTCACTGCCGGACATAACTTCGAACCTTAACCTTTCCGGGTTCAGTCCGGTGTGTTCCATTATTTTTCTGCAGAGCAGCACCATGTTCAGCGCATGGTAATTTCCATGCGTAGTATAATTACATTCATCAAAACGGCAGCCGCCGATAAACACCCCGTCTATTCCGTTTGAGAAGGCCCGGAGAACATGCTTCAGGTCGACTCTCCCGGAACACATGACGCGAATAAGCCGCATTTCAGTTGTATATTGCAGTCTGGAAACTCCAGCCAGGTCGGCAGCGCCGTACACTCACCAATGGCAGACAAAGCCCAGGATTCTCGGTTTAAATTTAGTCCTCATCCGTTCCACCCCCTTTTTTTGTGCTTGCTCGTGAAACTCGTTTGCCGTCGCGCCAACGCTTCGGGCCGGCGAGACAGCGGCCTGGTCCGGCTTTTCAATGTCTACCTTACCGCCACGGCGGCAAGTTGCCGATCTTCCGCCCAAACCAGCGCGTCGATTTGACTCAAGATCTCTTCATCGGTAAAGTGCTTGAGTTGAATCGCCCCCGTTGGACACTTTGCATTGCAGAGACCGTCTCCTTTACAGAGAACAGGGTTAACCACCGCCTTTTTGCCCCGGCGGGTCTCCCGGAACTCGATGGCGCCATAGGCACAAACCGCGCTACATGCCCCACAGCCCATACATTTTTGCTCATTCACCTCGCAAACAGAGCCGGAGGCGGTAACTGCCTCCCGGGAGAGAAGCGTTAAGGCCCGCCCGGCAGCACCATAGGCCTGGTTAATCGTTTCCGGGATAAACTTGGGATAGTGAGCCATCCCGCAAAGATAAACGCCGTCTGTAGCAAACTCAACCGGTCTTAATTTGACGTGGGCTTCTTTGAAGAAGCCGTCCGGGCTTAAGTTAACCTTGAATAATCCAGCCACTTCCCTGGTTCCGGCGGCAGGGACGACAGCGGCCGCCAAAGCAATCAGATCGGCATCGATGGCAAGTTTTTGGCCTAAAACCGGATCGGTCACGGTAACCCGCAAGACCGGCCGGCCTTCCTCATCCTCCGCGGCTTCCACCCGGGGCGGATCGTCCGGCTCGTAGCGGATAAACCTTACCTCTTTTCCGGCCGCTTCCCGGTAATAATCCTCTTTGAACCCATACGTTCTGATATCCCGGAAGAGAATGTAGATCTCCATCTGCGGGTTTAGCTCTTTCAGTTTCAAGGCGTTCTTGATCGATTCGCTGCAACAGACCCGGCTGCAGTAATTTCTGTCTTCATTTCGGCAGCCCACGCATTGGATCATCACCAGGCTCCGGACGTTAGGTACTTCTCCTTTGGCAATCCGCTCCTCCAGCTCCAGGTGGGTCATTACCCGGTCGTCTGCGCCGTAAAGGTATTCGGTGGGTCTGTATACCTCGGCGCCGGTAGCGATGATGGCCGCGCCGTGTTTTATTTCGGTGACCCCTTTTTCAGATTCCACTCTGGTCACGAAATTCCCCACGTAACCGGCGGCCTCCGTGATGGTAGCCCCGGTATAGACGTGGATTAAGGGGTGCTGATCCACCTTGCGGATCAGTTCCCGCAAGTAGGCCTGAACATCCAGCCCTTCCAGGGTGGAATGAATCTTGCGCGCCATTCCTCCCAGCTCTTTTTCTTTTTCCACCAGGTGAACCTCGTGTCCCTGGTTCGCGATGGAGAGGGCACAGGTCAGGCCGGCCAGGCCTCCGCCGACCACTAACGCCGCCTTGTGAACGGGCAGCTCAAATTCCCGCAAGGGCTCCAAATGAAGGGCCCGGGCTACCGACATCCGGATGATATCCTTTGCCTTGCGGGTGGCCTCTTCCTTTTCTTTGGCGTGGACCCAGGAGCAATGTTCCCGGATGTTGGCCATTTCGAAGTAATACTGATTGATTCCCGCCTCCCGCAGGGTATCCCGGAACAGCGGCTCCAGGGTCCGGGGGGAGCAGGCGGCAACAACCACCCGGTTCAGCCCTTTTTCCTTGATCATGTCGGTTATTTCTTTGGCCGCATTGGTGGCACAGGAAAAGAGCTGTTCCTGGGCGTAGACAACGTGGGGCAGGGTCAGGGCATATTCAACGGCGGAAGGAACGTCCACCACCCTCCCGATATTGGCCCCGCAATGACACACAAAGACGCCTATCCTGGGTTCCTCTCCCGAGACATCCCTTTCCGGCGGATAGATCCTTTCCCTGGCCAGCTTCCCCCGCCGGTAGGCAAGGAGTTCGCCGCATTGGGAGCCGGCGCCGCTGGCGCTGAAAACCGACTCGGGGATGTCCACCGGGCCCTGGAAGGCTCCGCTGACGAAAATCCCCGGCCGGGAGGTCTCCATCGGATTGGCCGGATTGGTTTTGCAGAACCCGTGGGCATTGAGCTCGATGCCGAACTTGCCGGCCAGGTCCTGAAAATCAGCCGGGGGAGTCAGGCCCACGGACAACACGACCATTTCGAATTCTTCTTCTTTTACCCCTTCTTCGGGGGTGGTGTACCGGATCGTAACGTTTTTCGTCTGCGGGTCTTCTTTTACGATCGATACGTAGCTTCTGATAAAGCGCACCCCGGGAAGTTTTTCCGTCCGCTGGAAGTACCGCTCGAAATCCTTGCCGTAGGAGCGAACGTCGTTGTGGAAGATCGTACATTCCGCGTGCGGGTCGTGGTCTTTGGTCAAAATGACCTGTTTTTGGGCATACGTGCAGCAGACGGCGGAACAATAGCTGTTGCCGCCGGGAGTAACCTGCCGGGAACCCACGCACTGAACCCAGGCTATCTTACGGGGATGCTTTTTGTCGGAAGCGCGCAGGATCTCCCCTTCGTACGGCCCGGTGGCGCATAACAGCCGCTCGTAGTCCATGCTGGTGACCACGTTGGCAAACTCACCGTAGCGATATTCCTTCCTCAACCCGGGATCAAACGGCGCAAAGCCCGGCGCCAGGATGATCGCCCCTACCTTTACTTCCAGCTTCTCCGGCGTTTGAGTAAAATCAATGGCGTCATTCTTACAGACTGCTTCGCAAATCCGGCATTTCTTCTCTTTCAGGTAAAGGCAGCTTTCGTCGATATAGGTGACCAGGGGAATCGCCTGGGCGAAATAGATATGGATGGCTTTATTTTTCGATATTTCCTGATTAAATTGATCGGGGTAGACGACCGGGCAGTATTCCACACAGGTAGTACAGCCCGTGCATTTGCTCTCGTTAACATACCGGGGCTTTTTAATCAGCGTTACCTGGAAGTCTCCCGCTTCTCCTTCGACCCTGTCCACTTCCGTATAGGTCAGGACCTCTATATTTTGCTGCCGGTCGACCTCGACCAGCTTGGGCGCGAGGATTCACATGGAGCAGTCGTTGGTGGGAAAGGTCTTGTCCAGCTGGGCCATGTGCCCGCCGATGCTCGGCGCTTTCTCCACCAGGTAAACTTTAAAACCGGCCGCGGCCAGATCAAGGGAGGCTTGAATGCCGCTGATCCCTCCGCCGACAACCATGACGTCTCCAAAATTACTGCCCGCAAGACTTTTGCAAAGTTGTTGAATCTTTTCCTTTAGCACTTCCACTTTCAATCACCCCATCAGGTTTTATTTGCCCGTCCTGCCCGGGTCCGGCCATACTTAATTTGTTTTGCAGCCAAGCCGCTCCGGGTGGGAATATACCAGGAAGCGGTTTCCCAAGGCACGGCCAACCAGGGCGATGCCCAGCTCACGGGCAAGCGAAACGGCTCTTCCCGTCGGTGAGTGCCGCGAAACAACAACCGGGACCTGCATCCTGGCCGCCTTGAGCAACATCTCCGATGAAACGCGGCCGGTAGTCAGCAGCAGCCGGTCTTTTGTTGGCAGCCCGCGCACCAGACATTCGCCCTGGATTTTGTTCAGGGTGTTGTGCCGTCCGATATCCTCCGCCACCACCAGCAGGTTTTTGGGATCGGCCAGCGCGGAGGTGTGCACGCCGCCGCTCAGCCGGTAGAGCTCCATCTTCTCTTGAAGCTTTTTCATCAGCGAGAGCACTTCCGTTGGAGTAACAACAAGTTCCGAGGCAACCTTTTGTCCCCTTGTCTGGAAAGTCGCCCCGCCCCCGCACCCGGAGGGGAGGGCCTTTTGCGCCGGCAATTTATACTCGTTTTTAAGCCTTACATCGGCCAGCGCTTCCTCCTCACACACCCGCATCATCACCACGTCGTCTGTACCCGAGATGATTCCCTCGGCGTACAGGAATCCGAGGACGAGGTAATTCAGCCTGGTGGGAGTGCACAGGACGGTGACCAGTTCCTGTTGATTTACATAAATGGTGAGCTCCATCTCGCCGGGCACGTGCACCGGGGTCCCGGCCCATTCCCCGTCCGCAAAGCGAACGCAGGCTATTTCCACCGCCGCGCCTTTCCTGTCCGGTCCGCCAGTTGGATCTTGCATGTCCAGCTTCCCCGTCCTCTAAATCACTTCCTGAAGGATCTCCGTGAGATCCTTCACCTCGATGACGTCATCGTAACTCAGGACTACCCGGCTGTCCTCAAAATTGGTGAGGCAGTAGGGGCAGG
>JAIMBK010000034.1 GCA_023511535.1 Armatimonadota bacterium | reverse complement strand
CATCCGGCGCTTCGCGCCACCTTCTCCCGAAGGGAGAAGGACATGAGAGATGTCGCTACGCGACTTTTACTAAAGGGATGGCCAGCTGCACGCCGGGCATGAAGGATTCCCGGGAAATGGAATCGTGCCTTATGGTCAGGGTCTGACCGAGGCCGCCGAAGATTACTTCCTGGTGGGCGACCAGCCCCGGCAGGCGGACGCTGTGCACTCTCACGCCGCCCTCGTAAAGCCCCCCGCGCGCTCCGGGCAGCTTTTCGACTTCCGCCGCCGCCGGCTCCCTTCCAAACCCACCCCTTACCCGCAGCATTGCCCCGGCGGTCGCCAGAGCCGTGCCCGAAGGAGCGTCCAGCTTCTGGTCGTGGTGAAGTTCGATAATTTCGACGCAGGGGAAATATTTTGCCGCCTCGGCGGCAAAATGAATCATCAGCACGGCCCCGATGGCAAAATTAGGGGCAACTATCCCGCCGATCCGGAGCTTTTCGGCCATCTCGACGATCTCCTGCAGCTCTTCGCCGCCCATCCCCGTCGTACCGACAACCGGCCGCACCCTGCGGCAAAGGGCCGCCTTCACGTTGGCCGCCGCGGCATCGGGCCTGGTAAAATCCACCATAACATCGGGCCTTTTTCTTTCCAGCTCCTCTTCCAGGTCGTTCGCCACCAGCACACCGGTTTCCCCGGCGCCAACGACAACGCCCACGTCCTGTTCTTCGCCCCGCACGTCAACCGCCCCCACCAGCCGGAGATCGGCGGCGGACAGGACGCTTTTGCAGACCTCCCGGCCCATCTTACCGAGGGCTCCGGCAACCAGAACGTTAATCGCCAAACAACTTCCCCCTCTGTCGCTTCCGCTGGATTTTTTTAGATATGTTTCGCCGAAAAACGCCGGATACCTTCTGGCTGCAAAAAACTTACAAACGGCTGCCGCCGCATAATCTTTGTGCCAAAAAGAAATAATAACGAAAAAAAAATAAAGAAAAGGCGGGGAAGGGATAGTTTATGGGTGATTTTTCGCAAAATATTCCGGCCGGCGACCCCTGGTCGATTGCCGCCCAGGCCACCTCCGGCATTTCCAGTTATGCCTTTTTGCATCCGGCCGCAAATCAGGGCGTTTTGCCGCGCGTTGACATCGTAGATGCCGACGGCCACATAGTTTACCTTTTTGAACTGCCCGGAGCGGACCCCGATAAGATCGATCTTGAGGTCTCCCCCGGGGAACTGACCGTCCGGGCGCCGCTGGAAACTGCCGAAAAGTACGCAAAAGCCTCTTTTCTGTACCAGGAACGGCCCAAGGGCACGTTCTTCCGCCTGCTCACCCCTCCGGCCAACGTCGACCTGGAAAACATCAGCGCCGACTACCGGCACGGACTTCTGGAAGTGCGCTTCCCCAAGAAGCAGAGAACTTAAAAGCCGGCAAAGTCGGCCTATGCCCATCCTTTGCCCGCGGGTCCCGGCGGGCCTACTCCAGAACCTCCGGCATTACCGGCACTTCCGGCACCAGGGAGGGAACGGGGGCGGGGAGGGCGGGGCCGGCGCTGTTGCCGCGCACCTGCAAAACGACCAGCGCGCTTTTGCCGCCGGAATATCCCGGATACCGGAAATCCGCCGAAGGGCAGCCGGAAGCGCCGGCCACCAGGTAATAGTAGTCGGCCCCCGGCGGGCCGAAATATCTAACCTCCGCAACAGGTCTTACTTCTTCCTCCACAAAAAAGGCACTCCCCTTTCTCTTCCGGTCTTTCGCGCGCCGTTATATTACTGTTTTCCAGCCCTGCTTTAAAATATTCACGCAGATCTGCCCGGCATCCGGAAAATCCCGCCTTTCCACCACTCCCGAAAAAAGAAAGGCGTCCTGGCCGTATTCCGACTCAACCAAACCGCCCGCGACGGTAAATTCCGTCCGCGCTCCTTTAAGCAGCTGAGCGGGGCTAAAGGGCTCGTCCAAAGACAACTCTTCAACGTAATACTGGTACAATTCCCAGAGCAGCCTTTCCAGTTCGCGGGCCGGGTAGACCACGGGAAGGCCGATTTCTTCGGCCGCTTCCCGCCGGGAGATCATGTGGTTGTGGGCGTAAAGCTTCTCGGTAAGGTGATCCACGATTCTTCCCACTTCGTCCGGATCGCTGCAGTTTTTGCGCAGGCCCAGGAGTTTTTTGGCCAGCGAACGGATGAGGAGGTAATTTCTGTGTACATTCCCCAGAGCCAGGGGGTGGATTCTTTCCGCCAGGAGAAGAAAGGCCTTGCTCAGATCCGCCTCGTTGCGCAGCCCGGCCTCGTCCCTGGCCAGAGTGAGATATGAATATACGTCCTCGATGTTCACCGGAATCCGGGCGGCGGGGTTCGCCGGGTCCTGCGGGTTAAAGGCGTTGACCACGCTGGGGTCGATCGGACCCAGCTCCCCCATTTTCCCCATAATGATTTCGTCCGCCCCCAGACAGATCAGAGTGCCGGCGCTGTAGGCCCGGAAAGGAACGAGGACGTTAAACTCGTCAGCATACTCCCGGATGAGGTGAACGAGACGCCAGGGAGTCAAAATATCCCCGCCCCGCGTGTAAAGAAAAAGGTCTATCCTTTTTCTTTTCCCGATCATCTCCAGGTGACGGTAAAAAAAGGGCGTAACGTCGGGGGCTATGCGCGTGTTGACATTCTCCCGGTCACCGGTGACGTAGCACAAAAGAGCCGATTCTCTCAACCTGGCAATCTTCTGGATCACCCTTAATCTTTTTTCGCGGTTCAAAATCAATCCACCTCTGGATTAGTATTCACCGCCGCCCGGAAAACATTCTTTTTGCCCGGCGCAACAAGAATGCTTTTTGTTTTTGCATAACGGCGCCCGAAAAAAAACAAACTAAGAAAAACCCTACTTAATTAAAAGGAGGATTGGTTTTCGGTGTACATTTCCACACTCAATCCTAACCAGACGGTGGCGTTCAGCCAGGGCTTCCAAAGCGGGGCGACGGCCTTTCCTGTTTCGTTGCGCACCGGAATGCCCGGGACGACCGTCACCTACTCCTTCAACCCGGCGCTCAGTTCCGCCGCCATGGGAATAAACCCCTTTATCGCCCAAAACCCGCTTCTTCATCCTTTCTCGGCCATAAACCTTCCGGGTCAGCTGGCCGTGGGGGCGGCAATGCCCGCAGGCATAAACCCCTTCCTCAGCCAGGCGCTGGCCTTTAGCCCGGCCATGACCACCGCCGGCCTGATCCCCGGAGCGTCCGTAAACCCGTTCTTCAACCCCGCCGGCGCGGCAGCCTGGGTACCCGCCCAGACAATCCAGTCGTCGGCTGGAATGGCCCAGATGCGGGTCGACCTGGCGGAGACCAACAGCGACGTTGTGGTGGCCTGCGAGCTTCCCAACGTCAGCTTAAACGACCTCAGCCTAACCGTTACCGACGACTCCATGACCATCTCGGCCACCGCCTGGGCGGGCAACAGGCCGACGAGCCTGTTCCGGACCATTGCGCTCCCCACCAGCATCCGCTCCGAACAGGTCGAAGCCACTTACGCCAACGGCATTCTGGAGATCAGGGCCCCCAAGTCCGACGTAGCCACCAGGCGCAAGGTGAAAATAAACGTAGCCCAGTAGCGAAAAAAGACAGCCTGAGAAAGAACGAAAAAGAAATTAAATCCCGTGCCCCGGTTCATTTTACCGGGGCACGGGATTTTTTGCCGGGACGCTTCTATTTTTGCCGGGACGTTACTATTTTTATTTTGGGCCGGGGCGCAGGCGGCCAAAACGGCCCGCTAAAGGGCCGTCCGTCCTTAAAATATTTGACAGGACAAGGACCCCCCTTGTATAATTACAGCGAAGGACAAAATCTAAAAAGGGGGCGGCCCCTTTTGCTCAAAGATTTCATCTACGACGACTTTCAAAATACGGTTTCCGAAGTGCTGGTCTGCAACAAAAGCGTGCTGGACATCCTTTCCCAGATCCAGGAGGCAAACGCCCGGCTGAACAGGGTTGTCATCAGGACGGTGACCGGCTGCGGCTGCCTGAAAATTCAGGCGGGGAAAAAAGAAATCCCCTCCGACCTTTCCCTCGCCGATCTGAAAAATTTTCTCGATTCCCACCTGCTCGGCGAAATGTGCGCCGAGTGCCGCGACGCGGTAGAAACGGCGCTGGGGCGCCTGCTTTTTTACCTTGCCGCCCTGTGCAACCTTCTGGATTTAAACCTCTGCGACATCCTCCTAAAAGAGCAAAAGCAGTTAAAAATCCTGGGTATCTACAATCTGGCCTGACCCTTTTACAAGCCGACCTTTTTACAGGCTCACCGTTTCCTTTTTGCCTTTTCTTTGCCGTTTCTAAAAAGATACTTTAACTTCCCGCGGGGGAGAGTTCCCGGCGAATGTCCGGCGGGCGGTCGGGAATGACCACAGGCCCGGCCTTGCGCAGGGCGTTTTTGAACCCGAGCAAAATTTCCTCGTTGGATTTTGTTTTTCTCATCTTATCGATGAGCATTTCCATTGCCTCCCAGGGAGCCATGTTGACCGTGGCTTTGCGGAAATACCAGATCCACTCAAGCTCCTCCTTGGAGAGGAGCAGCTCTTCTTTGCGCGTCCCCGAGCGCTGAATGTCGATAGCCGGAAAAATCCGCCGCTCGGCCAGCCGCCTGTCCAGGATCAGCTCCATATTCCCGGTGCCCTTGAACTCTTCAAAAATCACGTCGTCCATGCGGCTGCCCGTTTCAATGAGGGCGGTGGCCATGATGGTCAGGCTGCCCCCCTCTTCCACCTTGCGGGCGGCGCCGAAAAACCTCTTCGGTTTGTGCAGGGCGGCAGGATCCATGCCTCCGCTCAAGGTCCGCCCGCTGGGAGGGACGACCAGGTTATGGGCGCGGGCCAGGCGGGTTATGCTGTCCAGCAGGATGACCACGTCCCGCCTGTGCTCCACGAGGCGCTTGGCCCTCTCCAGGACCATTTCGGCCACCTTCACGTGGTTTTCCGGGGGCTCGTCAAAAGTGGAGCTGACCACCTCCCCCTTCACCGAGCGCTCTATGTCGGTCACTTCCTCCGGCCGCTCATCCACCAGCAAAACGAGAAGGTGGATCTCCGGGTGGTTCTTCGTGATGCTGTTGGCAATCTCCTTTAAAAGAGTGGTTTTTCCGGCCTTGGGCGGGGAAACGATCAGGCCGCGCTGGCCCTTGCCGACGGGAGCCAAAAGATCGATAATCCGGGCGGAATAGTTGTCCGGCGCCGTCTCCAGCCTGATGCGCTCCTGGGGGTAAAGGGGGGTCAAACCGTCGAAATGGAGCCTTTCGGAAGCGTCTTCGGCATTCACGCCGTTGACCTGCTCGACGCGCAGAAGGGCGAAGTAACGCTCGTTTTCCTTCGGGCCGCGCACCAGCCCGGCCACCAGATCGCCCGTCCGCAGGTCGAAGCGCCGGATCTGCGAAGAAGAAACGTAAATGTCGTCCTGGCTGGGAAGATACTGGAAGGGCCTTAAGAACCCGTAGCCGTCGGGCAGGATCTCCAGGACGCCCTGCGCGTACATAAGACCCGTCTTCTCCGTCTGCGCCTTGATGATCTCGTAAATCAGCTCTTTTTTTCGAAGCCGGTAGTAGCCGCCGATTTCCAGTTCTTTGGCAATTTTGTAAAGCTCCTGCAGAGTTTTCGCCTCAAGCTCGGCATAGGTGGAAGCGTTCGTGGTCAAGGGCAAATACCCCCCTACTCTATTAATAATTTTTTATAGACGTCCAGGATTAATATACACACCTTAAGGAATCAGCACAAAAAACAAGGGAAGGTCTGAACGCGCGCAGCACGCCCGCCAGAAGACTCCGGGATTCTCTGGGAGAAATACAAAAAAGCAAAAACAGCCGGGGCTTTTCTAAAAGGGGTTTAACGGCCGGTTCCGGGAACCTTCGCCCAGTCTTCCAAAAACTTCTTTATCCCTGAATCGGTAAGGGGGTGGGCAATCATCTGCTTTAAAACCTTATAGGGGATGGTGGCGATATCCGCCCCCGCCCTGGCGGCATGGAGAACATGCAGAGGGTGCCTAACGCTGGCGGCAATAACCCGGGTGGAAAAGTCGTAATTGCGGTAGACTTCCACAATGCCGGCGACCAGTTCCATCCCGTCGTGGCCGACGTCATCCAGCCGGCCGATAAACGGGCTGACGTAGGAGGCCCCGGCCAAAGCGGCCAGCAGGGCCTGGTTGACGGAAAAAACCAGGGTAACGTTGGTTTTCACTCGCTTTTCCGCAAGGGCCTTCACCGCCTTGAGCCCTTCGCCCGTCATGGGGATCTTCACCACTATGTTGGGATGGATTTCGGCCAGCTCCAGGGCCTCTTCGATCATCTCCGGAGCCTTTTCACTCACGGCCTCGGCGCTGATCGGCCCGTCCACCACGGCGGCGATCTCTTTGACGACTTCCCGGAAATCCCTTCCCTCCCTGGCAATGAGCGAGGGGTTGGTGGTTACTCCGCTGATGACGCCCAAAGCGTATGCTTCCTTGATTTCTTCGATATTTGCCGTATCCAGGAAAAGCTTCACCCTAAAACAAACCTCCCAAGAAGAATAAGCCAAAAATTTTAGCCTGAAAATGACCCGGTTTTCATTTCGCGGTTTTCATTTCACGGGGTTGCCCTGCCCCGCCCTTTTCGAGCTGCCGAACAGCCTGATTTTCTCCCGGACCACCTCCACGGCCGCCTCCCGGGCCGGACCCAGGATTTTCCGGGGGTCGATCTCGGCGGGCTCTTCGTCGAGCCTGCGGCGAATGGTGTCGACAAAGCGCTGGCGGATATCCGTGTCGATGTTTATTTTCCGGACGCCCCTTTTTATCGCCTCCTGGACCGCCCCGCCGGGAACGCCGGAGGCGCCGTGCAGAACGAGGGGGATTCCGACCAGCCCGGCGATCCGGGCAAGCCTTTCCAGATCCAGCTTCGGCTCGCCTTTGTAGCGGCCGTGGGCGGTGCCGACGGCCACGGCCAGGGCGTCTACTCCCGTCCGCTCTACAAAGTAGCGGGCCTCCTCCGGATCGGTGAAGAAGGCTTCTTTGTCCTCCACCGATACCTCGTCCTCCGTGCCGCCTATCCTGCCCAGCTCCGCCTCCACCGAGGCGCCGGCCTCCCGCGCGGCCTTCACCACCTGCCGGGTAAGGGCTATGTTCTCCTCCAGGGGGAGCTTCGAGCCGTCAAACATCACCGAGCTGAAGCCCGCCTTCAAGCAGGCGAGCACCACGTCGATCTCCGTCCCGTGGTCAAGATGCAGGGCGGCGGGAACAGATGCTTCCCGGACCGCCACCTTCGCCATCGCCACAAGATAATCCAGACCGGCGTACTTTATGGCCCCCTGACTCACCTGGATGATGACCGGGGCATTCTCCAGCCGGGCCGCCCGCACAATGGCCTGCATGATTTCCATGTTGCTGCAGTTGAACGCGCCCACGGCGTAGCCGCCTTTTTGCGCCGCACGGAGCAAAACCCCTGCCGGGACAAAAGACATCAGCGCTTCCTCACCTTTTTCTTTTTTCCGCCTCCGGAATCACGATTCACCTTTCCCGGCTCTCTTTCGCGGCCGGCCTCCAATACTGCATCCAGTACATCCGGTATTATAAATGCCGTCGCGAAGAGAAAGTAAACTTTTCACGCCGGGGTTTAAAAAAAGCGGCCCGCACTTCAACCCGTCCGCTCCATGTACTTTTTCGCGTACCGCCTTTGCACCAAAAGGGCCTTCACCAGCTGCCGCACTTCGTTTAAATCAAAGGGCTTGTCGATGTAATGAAGAATGCCCAGTTTTTGCCCGGGAACGGCCACGTTCATTTCCCCGTAGGCGGTCATCAACACGATCGGCACGCCCGGGCACAGCCTGCCGAGCTCCCGCGCCGCCTCCAGACCGCTCATGACCGGCATTTTATTGTCCAGCAGGATCACGTCCGGCACCTTTGCGGCCGCCTTCTGAATCGCCTCGGGGCCGGTAGCGGCCAGCTCCACCCGGTACCCTTCCGCGCTGAAGGCTTCGTAGAGCAACCTCCGGACCCCCGCCTGGTCGTCGACAACGAGAAGATCGTAACCCTCCATCCCTTTTACCTCCCCGCTCCCCCTTAATAAAACGACCCTCTCCCCAAAAAACAAACGCATCCTCCGCAGACAAACGGACGTAAGCCGCTTCCGGGGCCCCGGTTATTGCCGGAACTCAACTCGGAACTCATCTGAAAGCTTTTATAATTTTTGCTTGTTTTCATTCGACGGCGGGAAGGAAAAATCCTCCCCCGCAAGAAAATTTTAAGGGCCGATTTTCGGCACGTTCAAAAACGGCAAAAAAACGGCGGCACAAGCAGCCAGCACCCCCGCCAGGAGCACCGCCGCCGCCAGTGCCGCCCCCAGGGGGAGCAGCACGACGGCAACCGCCCTGCCGGTGGACAGGCCGTGCACTTCCCTTATACCGAGAACCAGCAGGACCGCCCCCCAAACCACGGCAACCACACTGAAGAGATAGACGAAAAAAGACAGCGTAAAGCCCCTGACCCCGAAAAGCAAAAGCAAAAAATTGACGGGAACCGTAAAAACCGCCGGCAGGGAAGCGAGGCCCGAGACGACGAAGACCCCCAGCGCCCTGCCCCGGCCGCCAAAAAATTCCGCCAGCAGGTGCAGAAGGCCGCTGTAGAAAAACCACTTGGCGTACTGGAAGAAAAGCCCCAATACCGCCATTGCCGGAGCGACGGACCTCATTAAAACGCCCGCGCCGTCGACCGCGTGAAAATACATCAGGCGGGAGGTAACCGTTGCGCTCATTAAAGAGACAGCGACGTTGGCGAGGGTAAAGATAATGACCGTCCGCCCGACGGGAAGGCGTTCCCTGTCCTTGATTCTGGAAAAGGTGGCCGACGGCTCGAAAAGAACTCCGTAAACCAGCTCCAAAAAGCCCTGGGGGCGCCCGTTTTTTTCCTGTTCCGGGACCTTTTGCGGCAGCATCTCTTTTGTTTCGTCCGCCCCGTAATCAGCTATTTCTTCCATGTCCTTTCCCTCCTATTCCCCCAGGTAATCCGCCGGGCAAAGAAGCCACAGCGCGGGGTACCTGGCCGGCTCTTCCACCCTTCCCGGCAGCGCCGGTTTTAAGAACTCTTTCCAGACGGACTCCCGGCTGCCCCCCAGCAGCTCCTGCCAGAGCCCCTTGGGCCCAAGCTCGACCACCCGCGGGTCGCTCCCCAGCCCGGCCAGATCCCCGGCGATGCCGACGGCGGCGCGATAATTGCCCAGCTCGTCAACCAGCCCCGCCCGGAAAGCCTGGCGGCCCGTAAAGACGCGCCCGTCCGCGAGGCTCCGGAGCGCGGCGACATCCATCTTCCTCCCTTCGGCGACGGCGGCCAGAAACTGCTCGTAGATGTCGTCCACCATGCTCTGAAAAATAGCGCGCTCTTCCGGCGTCACGGCGCGGGCAGGCGAACCCATATCCTTATGAGGGCCGCTTTTAAAAGTTTCCGTACCGACGCCGATTTTTTCGTAAAGCCCCCGCAAATCCTGCGTCTCCATAATCACGCCGATGCTCCCGGTCAAGGTGCCCGGGTTGGCAATAATTTTATCCGTCCGGGAAGCAATCCAGTAAGCGCCGGAGGCCGCCACGTCGCCCATGGAAGCAACCACCTTTTTTCCGGTCTGGCGCAGCCGGTCCACTTCCCCGGCGATTTCCTGCGCTCCGGAAGCCGTCCCGCCCGGACTGTTCAGACGCAAGACCACCGCCTTGATTTCAGGATTCCCGGCCGCTTCCCGCAGGCGGGCGAGCACGTCTTCCGAACCGGTTTGCGCACTCCATAAGCCGCTGCTGCTCCGGCCGCACGTGATTACGCCGTTAATGGCAATCACCCCTACGGCTCCGGCGGAACGGCCGCGCACCACCGCTCCTTCGCCCGGCGCCCGGGTGGCCGCCACGGCGATCCAGATCACCAGCGAGAGGAAGACGATCCCGATCACTGCGCCCGCAATTATTTTTCGCCTCAACTTACCTCACCCCTTAAGAATAGGAATTGGGGATTAGGAATTAGGAATTAGAGGATGATACCCTTTTCCGGATGACGACTATTTTTCGTATTTTTAAATTAAGCCACAGAGGACACAGAGAATATAGGTATCTGGAACCAGTGGTCAGGTTTCAGATCTTAAGCCATCATTATTCCATATCTGGAAGACAAGAAAAAGAGAATTCTGTTTCTCCGGAGGAAGGAGGTCTTTTCTCAATCCCTCCAGACTATTTTTCCTAACTTTCTTTTCGATTACCAGGTATTTCCATCTCTTCCTCTGTGCCTTTCCCCTTTGTGCCTTTGTGCCCTATCCCGGCACGTTCATATTATACGCTAAAACAGCACCGGCTATTTTCCCCGTTTTTGCCGCTCCTGCAGGCAGGCGCCGATAAAATCGCGGAAGAGCGGGTGGGGCCGGTTCGGCCGGGACTTAAACTCCGGATGGAACTGGGTGGCCACAAACCAGGGATGATCGGGCAGTTCGATAATCTCGACCAGGTAGCCGTCAGGCAGCGTGCCGCTGAAAATCAACCCCCGTTCGTTCAAGGCGGGGCGGTAAAAGTTATTCAATTCATAGCGGTGGCGGTGGCGTTCGTGAATGATTTCCTGCCGGTAAGCCCGGTAGGCCAGTGTCCCGGGCGTAAGCCGGCAGGGATAGGAGCCCAGGCGCATGGTGCCGCCCAGTTTGTCCAGTTCCTTTTGCTCCGGCAGCAAGTCGATGACCGGATAGGGCGTGGCCGGGTTAAACTCGGCGCTGTTGGCTTCGCGCCAGTTCAGCACGTGGCGGGCAAATTCCACCACCGCCAGCTGCATACCCAAACACAAACCCAAATAAGGTACTTTATTCACCCGCGCAAAATTGATCGCGTTAATTTTCCCTTCGATGCCCCGGTCCCCAAACCCGCCGGGAACCAGCACCCCATCCACGTCGCCGAGAAAATCCTGCGCCGGGCGGCGCTCCAGCTCCTCCGAGTTGATCCAGCGGATGTCCACGGCCGTATCGTGGGCCAGCCCGGCGTGCCGGAGGGCTTCCGCCACGCTGAAGTAGGCATCGGGCAGAGAAACGTATTTGCCCACCAGTCCGATGGTAACCAACCCCTTTAAATTTTTCATTTTCGCGACCATTTCCCGCCATTCGCTCAGTTCCGGGGGACGACAGGCCAGCCCCAGCCGGCGCACGGCGATTTCGCCCAGGCCCTCTTCTTCCAGCAGCAAGGGCACCTCGTAAATGGAAGGCGCGTCCACCGCCTGAATTACGGCGTCCTTCTCGATATCGCAAAAAAGGGCCAGCTTGTCCCGCAGTTCTCTCGTCAACGGTTTTTCCGCGCGGCAGACGATTACGTCGGGCTGGATCCCGATGCTGCGCAGCTCCTTTACGCTGTGCTGGGTCGGCTTGGTCTTCAGCTCGTTGGCCGCCCGCAGGTAGGGAACCAGCGTAACGTGAACGTACATGACGTTTTCCCGGCCTAAATCGGTCCGCAGCTGCCGGATGGCCTCCAAAAAAGGCAGGGATTCGATGTCGCCCACGGTGCCGCCGATCTCGCTGATCACCACGTCCAGGTCATTTTCCCGGGCGGCGCGGACGACCCGTTCTTTAATCTCGTTGGTGATGTGCGGGATGACCTGAACGGTGGCCCCCAGGTAGTCGCCGCGGCGTTCCTTGCTGATCACTGACCAGTAAATTCCCCCGGTGGTGACGTTGCTGTTTTTGCTGGTGTTGCTGTCGGTGAAGCGTTCGTAATGGCCCAGGTCCAGGTCGGTTTCCGCGCCGTCCTCGGTGACGAAAACCTCTCCGTGCTGGTACGGACTCATCGTTCCGGGATCGATGTTGATGTAGGGATCCAGTTTTTGAATGGCTACTTTTAGCCCCCGGCTTTTTAAAAGGCAGCCCAGGGAGGCGGCGGTAATCCCTTTTCCCAGGGAGGAAACCACTCCCCCGGTGATAAAAACAAACTTGGTCATAAAAACCCCCTACTTGGTCGTCAGTCGTTGATCGTGGGCCGTTGGTCATGGGTTGTTATAATCTGGAAGGCAGAAAAAAGAAAATTCTTATGGAATTAAATTATCCCCCACCACCAACCACCAACCACCTATTTTACATCCGCTCCGGGGCACCGACGCCCAAAAGGCGCAGGCCGTTTTTGAGCACGACGCGGGTGGCGTCGGCCAGGATCAACCGGGCTGCGGTCAAGGCGGCATCGTCGCTGATGACCCGGCAGCTGTTGTAAAAACTGTGGAAAAGCCCGGCCGTTTCGTGCAGGTAACGGGGCAGCCGGTGCGGCGCACACTCGCGCGCGGCCAGCGCCACTTCCTCCGGAAAGTCGGCCAGCTTGCGCGCCAGGGCCAGCTCCGCTTCTTCTTGCAACAAAAAGAGGTCGACCCGGGAAGCGTCCGGCCCGGCCCCGCCCATGTCCTGCAGCTGCCGGAAAATGCTGCAGATCCGGGCGTGGGCGTACTGGATATAATACACCGGATTCTCGTTGGATTGGGAGCGGGCCAGGTCGAGGTCGAAGTCCAGGTGGCTGTCGGCGCTGCGCATCACAAAGAAGTAGCGGGCCGCGTCCTTGCCCACCTCCTCAACCAGCTCTTCCAAAGTGACAAACTGCCCGGAGCGCTTGCTCATCTTGACGATCTCCCCGCCCCGGAACAGGCGCACGAGCTGCATGATGATCACGTGCAGGGCGTCCGGGTTATAACCCAGGGCGGCCAGGGCCCCCTTCATCCGGGGAACGTGGCCGTGATGGTCGGCGCCCCAGATGTTGATCACCAGGTCGAACCCCCGCTGAAATTTATTCCGGTGGTAGGCAACGTCCGCCGCAAAATACGTGGGCAGGCCGTTGCTCCGGACGAGCACCTCGTCTTTTTCGACCCCAAATTCCCGGGCCTTAAACCAGAGGGCCCCCTCGTGTTCATAAAGGCAGCCCTTCTCCTGCAGCCGTTCGATAACCTCCTGCACGGCGCCGCTGGCGTGCAGGGAAGCTTCCGAAAACCAGACGTCGTAGTGGACGCCGAAATCCTCCAACGCCTTCTTGATGGCCGCCAGCTTTTCCTGCAGGGCGTAGCGAACCAGGGCCTCCCTCCGTTCTTCGGCGGCCGCCCGCAGGTATTTGTCCCCGTGCAGGGCGTAAAAACCCTTTACTGTTTCGATCAGGTCTTCACCGTGGTAACCTTCCCGGGGAATCTCTGCGGGCAGGCCCAAAAGCTGAAAATAGCGCGCCTCCAAAGAAAGGCCGAACAATTCGATCTGGTGGCCGGCGTCGTTGATGTAAAATTCCCTGGTTACGCGGTAGCCGGCAAAATCCAGGATTGCCGCCAGGCTGTCGCCCAGGGCCGCCCCGCGGGCGTTCCCCATGTGCAAAAGCCCGGTGGGATTGGCGCTGACAAACTCCACCTGCACCCGGGCCCCCTTGCCGACATTGACTTTCCCGTAATTCTCGTCTTCCCTGACGATGTGCGGCAGCTCCGCCAATACCCAGGCGGGTTGAAGATAAAAATTAATAAAGCCGGGGCCGGCGACCTCTACCCTGGCGACCGGCAAACCGGTTAATTTAAGCCGGCTCACGATAATTTCGCCGATTTTGCGCGGCGGCAGGCGCATGGCTCTGGGCAGCAGCAGCGCAAGATTGGTGGCAAAATCCCCGTGTTCCTTTTCCCTCGGCACCTCGATGATAAAATCGGGCAACTCTTGAACGGCCGGCAAAGCCCCTTTTTGGCCGGCCTCGTGAACGGCGTCCCGCAAGGCGCCGGCCAGCCGTTCCCGCATCTGTTCCACTATCCCAGCCACTTAAGGCCAAAACCTCCCGTGAAAAAACAGGAATTGGGGTTAAACCCTTTCCTGGATACGATTATTTTCAGTTTCTTTATGTCCTGCTTAAAAAGCGAAAAGCCGGCTGGACAGCCACCGCTGGAACCCGGCCAAATCCCGTTTTTATTGTACCAGATTTTCTGCCGGTGATAAAGGGATTAATTGCCTGCGGACAGACTTTCATCAAAAAGTGTTCGACACCGGTTTGAAGGATTCCTTTTAACACTAAAAAACAGGCACAGAGTTTTTGCCGGCAGAGGGGTCCAGCCATATCCAATCCCCCCAGGCAGGCTGCGAACCCCGGGCCAGGCATAGGGGTCGCTGACCGATCATCCCTCAAGGCCCTTTTGACCCGGTCCTCTTTGCCGGCTTTTGCTTTGCGCCCGGTTTTAAGAAAACCGTTCCTATGCTATTCGGTCGTCGGTCGTCGGTCGTCAGAAATCAATTGCGAAAGTGCACGTTCTTTGATGATCGCCTTCCGGCGTCCGACATCCGACGACTGACGACTGATCTTTGCTAGCCCGTTGCCCCGCCCGCCAGCGGCCTTCGCTCTCCGGGGAGCGGGCGGGGGGCGCTGATTGTTTTGGGCCGCAGGCCGTGCGCCCGGCAAAAGGCGGCGAGGCGCCGGAAGGCTTCCGTCAGGTCCTCCACGGAGGCGGCGTAGGAACAGCGTACAAAACCTTCTCCGCTGGGGCCGAAGGCGTTGCCGGGAACCACCGCGACCTTTTCTTCCTGCAAAAGCCGCTCGGCAAACTCTTCGGAAGAAAGGCCGGTGCCGGCAATCTCCGGAAAGGCGTAAAAGGCTCCGCCCGGCTCAAAGCAGGGCAGGCCCATGTCCCGGAAAGCGTGCATCACCAGCAGGCGGCGCCGGTTATACTGCTGGACCATCTGGGTCATGGCCAGCCGGCCGTTTTTCAGCGCTTCCAGGGCGGCCATCTGCGCGGTAATGGGGGCGCAGAGCAGCGTGTACTGGTGAATTTTGGTCATGGCGGCGATAAAGTCCGGATTTCCGGCTGCGTAACCGATCCGCCACCCCGTCATGGCGTAGGCTTTGGAAAAACCGTTCAACAAAACGGTGCGCTCCCGCATCCCGGGCAAACCGGCCAGGCAGGTATGTTCCCCGGTGTAGGTGAGCCGGCTGTAAATCTCGTCGGAAATAACCAGCAGATCGCGCGCCTGGACAAGCTCGGCAATCTCTAAAAGCGTCCGCCGGTCCATGACGGCCCCGGTGGGATTATTCGGGTAGCTTAAGATTAAAATTTTAGTCCGGGGGGTAAGGGCCGCCTCGATTTTTCCGGCGGTAACCCGGAAGCCTTCGTTCATCGTCGTCGGAACGGTGATCACTTTTCCGCCGGCCAGCAGAACACAGGGGGCGTAAGATACGTAGGAAGGCTCGGGGATTAAAACTTCGTCGCCGGGGCAGGTCAGCGCGCGCACGGCCAGGTCCAGACCCTCGCTCACCCCTACCGTGACCAGGATTTCATTTTTTGGATTGTAGGTCACCCCGCAGGCTGCTTCTAAATCCGCTGCAATCGCCTGGCGCAACGCGAGCAGGCCGTGGTTGGACGTATACATGGTGTACCCTTTTTCCAGGGAGTAAATGCAGGCCTCCCGGATGTGCCAGGGGGTGATGAAGTCCGGCTCGCCTACGCCCAGGGAAATGACCCCTTTGGTTTCCGTCACCAGGTCAAAAAACCTCCGGATTCCCGAAGGCGGGAGGGAGCTAACCAGCGGGTTGACGTACGAGTTCCACGTTTTCATGGGGAAACTGCCAGCCTCCTGTCTTTTTCGCCGTCTTCGAACATCACGCCGTCCTGTTTGTAGGTTTTCAGGATAAAATGCGTGGCCGTACTGAGGACTCCTTCAATGGTGGCCAGTTTGGTGGCCACGAAATTGCTGATCTCCCGCATACTTTTTCCTTCGATGAAAACCGCCAGGTCGTACGCCCCGGAAACCAGGCGCACGCTCCGGACCTCGGGGAACCGGCAGATGCGCTCGGCCACGGCGTCGTACCCGACTTCCCGCTGCGGGGCCACGCGGACCTCGATCATGGCCATTACCTTCTCGTCGCCGGCCTTTTCCCAGTTCACCAGCGTCATGTACCTTAAAATAATTTTATTTTTCTCCAGTTCTTTAATCGTCCGCTGCACTTCTTCTTTTTCCATGCCCAGCATGACGGCGATGTCCGCCGCCTCCAGACGGGCGTCCGACTCCAGGATTTCCAAAATTTCCAGGACTTTCTCCATGGCCCACCTCCAATAAAAAACTCCCGTCCCCAAGGGACGAGAGCTGATTCTCGCGGTACCACCCTACTTGGCCGCCCGCCCGGGAAAGACCCCCCGGGCCGCCGGCAGCCCCCTTTTGCCCGGTTAACGGCGGGCGACCGGTAAAAAGGCATACTCACCGCCCGGCGACCGGGCGATTTTCCGCCTCCAGCTCCAGGGCGGCCCGGATGCCATCCCCCGCCGGGCTTGCACCACCCCCGGCTCGCTGCGCGGTTACCGGCATCCTTCTTCCCTTTCACAGCCTTTGCCTTGCTGAAAATCATGCTGATTTTAACACGAACCGCTTTTCCTTGTCAAGATGGTTCTTTTTTACAAGGTGGAAAAATTTGTAGCGGCAATTGAATTTCTTCGGGCGATTTAAAAGTATGGATATTTCTGCGTTTTTTTGCTAAACTATTGTCTGGTATTTTTATGGAGAGGAGTGTTTTTTATGTCCGCCAACCAGCCGGCGGATCTGAAGCCGGGGCTCGTCAGGAAGGCCGAAATCAACCTGCGCCTATCCGAGTTTGAATTCCCTCCCATGCAGGATATGCTTCTGATCGGCAGGAAAGCCCCGATCGGCCCGGAGGCCGCCAGGAGAATGGCAGACGCCTTGTCCCCCGACCAGTATGAAATTGTCCCCCTGGAGCACGCGCTTTTCGAGGCGGCAGTAGTAAGAAAGTCAATTCTCAAAATCGTCCCCAAAGAAAATCTTTTCCCTCTCATTCTTGAGGAGGGCTCGCGAATCGCCACGGAGGGCATGGTGATCAAAGTCTGCGTAAACGCGACTATCCTGGTCAGCAAGGTAGTGAGCCTTTGATGATCACCGTAGCCGATATAATGGTCAAAAATCCTTTGGTGATCTCTCCCGAATTGAGCGTCGGCAGGGCGGCAGACATCATGGAAAAATTTAAAATCGGCGGGCTGCCGGTGGTTGACGGCGGGTTCGTGGTGGGGATAATAACTTCGCGGGACGTGAGAAAAAGCCACCCCAACAGGCTCGTCGCCGACGCCATGACGAAAGACGTCCTGACCGTTCCTCCCCAATATTCTCTCTGGGAGGCCAAAGAGTTTATTGAAAAGCACGGACTCGAACGCGTGGTAGTGGCCCAGGAAGGCAAGCTGCTCGGAGTGGTGACAAAAGCCCTTTTTTTAATGGAATTTGGCAAAAGAATAGACGCCCTGACCGGGCTGTACCGGTCGGAATATCTGCATTACGCCGCTCTAAAGCTACTGCGCAACGGGCAGGAGATAGCCGTTATCTTCATCGATCTCGACAATTTCGGGGTGATCGACAAAGAACTGGGCCACGTATCGGGAGACCTTATTCTGCAACGAGTGGCCAAACTGTTTAAAGAGGTGGTCCGGGAGGAAACCGATTACCTGTGCCGGTATGCCGGAGACGAATTCGCCGTCGTTACCGCCCGACCCCTGAAAGAAGCCAAAACACTCTGCCTCGAACTCTTAACTTCGCTGACCGAAGAGCGCTGGCCGGGCGGCGTAAAATTGAGCGCTTCCGCGGGAATTGCCGGGGGCAGGCGGAGCCAGGCCAGGAAAGGAGCCGAGCGCTATACAATCAACGATTTGATTAACCTGGCCAGCCTCGGTTCGACAAAAGCGAAAAAAGAAAACACTCAACTGGTCGTCGTGGGCCAGGTGGAAATTACCGAAATTCGATAATCTTATAATATTACTCTAACTCAGCGATTAACATGAGCAAACCATTGGTAGCCACTATTAGAAGCTTGCCGAAGCGAGCTTTGCTACTGGTTTAACCACTTACCAGATAGTTCTCAAAACAGCCTCATTCTGCCTCACTTCTAACCAACGGCGGTGTTGCCCCTGCTTACAGGATATGGTATACTGTTTGAAACTCTCCGGGACATCAAGAGCAACCCCCGGAAAAACAGTGGAGAAACCCTCATGACCAATAAGCGGAGGCCGAAACTTCCGCACAAAGTAAATACCTGTAATTTTCAGGCGAAAATTTCCGGCGAAAACCTTACTCCCGCGGGCGCAGCAGGGGGAATAAAATAACGTCCCGGATGGAAGGGGAATTCGTCAGCAGCATGACCAGGCGGTCGATGCCGATGCCCAGCCCGCCGGCGGGCGGCATGCCGTATTCTAAAGCGGTAAGAAAATCCTCGTCCATCATGTGCGCTTCCTCGTCACCCTTTAAGCGCTTTTCCGCCTGCTCCTGAAAACGGATCCGCTGGTCGACGGGATCGTTCAGCTCCGAAAAGGCGTTGGCAATTTCCCGGCCGCAGATGAACAATTCAAAGCGGTAAGTCAGCCGCGGCTGTTCCTTTTTTCGTTTTGCCAGGGGCGAGACTTCCAGCGGGTAATCGAAGACAAAGGTGGGTTGAATCAGTTTTTCCTCCACTTTTTCTTCAAAAACGCGGTTTAAAAGCGAACCCCAGGTATCTCCCGGCTCCACTTCGATCCCCAGCCCGGCCGCCGCCCGGGCGGCTTCCCGGTCGTCTCCCAGGGCGTCAAAATCCAACCCGGTGGACTGCCGGACCGCTTCGATCATGGTGGTGCGCCGGTAAGGCGGAGTAAGGTCGATGACTTCCCCCCCGTAGGGAACCTGCATAACGCCCAGGACTTCCCGGGCGACGGTGGAAATCAGTTCCTCGGTCAAATTCATCATGTCGAAATAATCGGCGTAGGCCTGGTACAGCTCCAGCATGGTAAACTCCGGGTTGTGCCTGGTGGAAATGCCCTCGTTGCGGAAATTGCGGTTGATTTCGTAAACCTTTTCCAGCCCGCCCACGAGCAGGCGCTTTAAATACAGCTCCGGGGCGATGCGCAGGTAAAGATCCATGTCCAGGGCGTTGTGGTGAGTAATAAAGGGGCGGGCGGCGGCCCCGCCGGCCACGGTGTGCATCATGGGCGTCTCCACTTCTAAAAAACCTTTACGCTCCAGAAAGTTCCTGATGGCGTGGATGATTTTACTGCGGGTCAGAAAGGTTTTCTTTACTTCAGGATTCATGATTAAATCCAGGTAGCGCCGGCGGTAGCGCAATTCCACGTCCCTTAAGCCGTGCCATTTTTCGGGCCAGACGCGCAGGCTTTTCGCCAGCAAAACAAACTTTTGCACCGCGATGGTGACCTCGCCCATCCGGGTTTTAAAAACCCTTCCCGTCACGCCAAGAATGTCGCCGATATCTAATTTCCCGAAAAGATGGTAAGCGTCCTCCCCGAGATCACCCAGGCGCAGGTAGATCTGAATCCGTCCGGAAAGGTCCTGGAGGTCCGCGAAGGTGGTTTTTCCGTGCATTCGCCTGGCCATCAGCCGGCCGGCCACGGCCACCTCCTGATCTTGAAAAGCCGCGTAATTTTCCGTGACTTCCCTGGCCAGATTCGTCCGGGCAAATTTTTCACCGTAAGGCTCCACGTTGCTTTCCCGCAGCTGCGCCAGCTTTTCCATCCGCAAACGCATCAGCTCATCAAAATCTTCCCGTTCCTCTTGTTCTGCGTGATCGACTTTCTCTTCCACAATTCTTTACCTCTCCCTTTTCTATTCCGGCAGCAACTGGCCGATAACAATAAAATATAGGAAAAACCGGGCAAGATCAAGTTCTCTCCGGACCGTTTCCATCCGTCTTTCAAATCACTCCCAAAAAAAGAAAGGTTCCTTGCGGAACCCTCCTCCCGTTTTTTACCGCCATTATGCATATTTTGCGGACATACGGACATCCTCCATTTTTTTCTCTGCCTGCAGACGCGCCTTTAATCGCAGGGCTCTGGCCCGGTCCTCTTGCTGGTTGCCCTGACTTTCCCTATTATATTTTCTGCTTCAAGCGCAAGAAGAAACGTCTACGATATCTCGACGATCTGGTATTTAAAAAGGCCGGCCGGGACGGTAATTTCCACCACGCTCCCTTTTTGCTTGCCTAAAATCGCCCTGCCCACGGGCGACTCGTTGGAGATTTTTTTAGCTCCGGGATCTGCCTCCGCGGAGCCGACAATGGTGTACTGAAATTCGTTCCCTTTTTCGAGATCGCGCAAAGTTACCGTCGAACCGAGATCCACCACTTCCGTTGCCCCCGCCTCCCGGTCAATGATGCGGGCGTTGCGGAGCATCTTTTCCAGGGTCAAAATGCGGCCTTCCACGAAGGCCTGTTCATTTTTGGCGTCCTCGTACTCCGAATTTTCGGAGATATCACCAAACTCGATGGCCTGCTTGATCCGCTGCGCGATCTCCCGCCGCCGGACGGACTTGAGCACTTCCAGCTCGTCCTCCAGCTTTTTTAGCCCCGCTAAAGTAAGGGGCACTTCTTTTTCTTTTTTCATCTGCTTTCGTCTCCCCGCATCGATCTCTTTTTCGTCAAATATATGCGCCGGTCAAGGCCGTTTATGCAAAACTTAAAGCACTGCCTTGCGTTCAAGTTGCAGTGCCCTCAAAATCTTTTTCCCCATTATAAGGAGAACCCCCTGCTTTGTCAAGATAAAGATCGCTAAAATTTTTCGGCCCGTTGTCCATGATTACCTGCAGGGGCTCGGTCAGACTGCGCAAGGGGATGACGTTGCCCTGGATGGTCATCTCCCCCAGCACCACCAGTCCCGGCTGCACCGGCATTTCTTTCAGAATGGAATACAAGGCCACAAAAAAAGCCACCCCGGCCTCGCTCCCTTCCTTAGAGGCCATCAGGTCCACCACCTGCACGTGAAAGTCGTAGCTGGCCAGGTCTTTTTCGATGCCCAGCTCTTTGCGCCGGGACCTGATGTAGTCAAAGGCAGTGAAAATGGATTCCCGCATGGGCCGGTCGCTGGTACCGGTGATCTTCAACTTTCCACTGCCGGGCATGCGGCTCACTTCAATGCGGTGCAGGGTCACTTTGTCCCCGTCGGCAGGTTCAATCTTTTCATCCCTTGTCTTCTATATTGCAAATCACCGCGACAGGTAGACATAAGGTAGGTTTACTATTTATTTCCCTGTAAAAACGATAAATCCTGCTATCTTTTATGTAAATCTTTGCTTCCGGGGTGTTCCTTATTTCCTGGCCAGTGGTTATAATATATAAAGTAAATACGATAGGTTACATTTGGAAATTTATTGATCCTGCTGATCAGGCTCCCGGAAAAGCTCTTTACATTTATCAACTTTAGCGAGGGTACCCGATGATAACTTTGATTGAAGCCTTAAATTTTCGCTGTCTGAGGTATGTCCAACAACCGCTTGGCCCTTTTCACGTTTTGATCGGTCCCAACGCCAGCGGAAAAACGACGTTCCTGGACGTAATTTCCTTTCTGGGAAGCCTGGTATCGGAAGGCCTGGACGCGGCAGTAAGTGAAAGAACAAAAAATTTTCAAGATCTGGTCTGGGGGCGGAGCGGGGATAGTTTTGAACTGGCCATTGAGGCCGGAATTCCCGCCGATCGCCGGGTCCAATTGGGCGAGCAGCCCTATGATACCGTACGCTACGAAGTCAAGTTGGGTAATGTGCAGGGGGAAACGGAAATACTTGCTGAAAAGGTTTTGTTAAAAAAGGCAACTCCTCTTCCCCACAGAGAAAAAATCCTCTTTCCAGATTATCTTGAGCCGCCGCAAACAATCCTGACCCCTAAAGGAAAGAGCAAAAAATATGGTCGCACTGTCGTCAACAAAGTCTACGGGGGAAATGATAATTACTATTCTGAAGTATACTCAGAATTCGGCAAGGGATGGGCTCCCGCATTTAAACTGGGCCCACGCAAATCGGCCCTGGGCAATCTTCCTCAGGATGAATCCAAGTTTCCGGTAGCCACCTGGTTGAAAGGCTTGTTAACGGAAGGCGTGCAGCAGTTTATCCTGAACAGCCTGCTTTTACGCCGGGCCAGCCCCCCCGGACAGGTGCGGGGATTCAAGCCGGACGGGTCCAACCTGCCCTGGGTGGTTGCCCGGTTATGGGAAAAAGCACCTGAACGGTTTAGAGACTGGATCGCCCACCTGCAGACGGCGCTCCCGGACCTGGAAGACATCCAGACCATCGTGCGGGAAGACGACAAACACTGTTACCTGGTGCTGGTCTATCGCGGCGGATTAAGCGTGCCGTCATGGATGGCGTCAGATGGGACGCTGCGCCTCCTGGCGCTTACGTTGCCTGCTTATCTGCCTGATTTTAAGGGCATTTATTTGATTGAGGAACCGGAAAACGGCATTCACCCCCGGGCCGTAGAAACCATGTTCCAGTCCCTGTCTTCCGTTTACAATGCGCAGATTCTCCTGGCCACCCATTCCCCGGTCATTTTAAGTCTGGCTGAGCCTGAGAAAATCCTTTGCTTCGCCAGGACCGCCGAAGGCGCCACCGATATCGTTCTGGGCAGCGAACACCCGGCGTTGAAGGAATGGCAGGGGGAAACCAGCCTGGGTGTCCTTTTTGCCGGGGGTGTGCTGGGATGATCAGGGACCTGACGGTCCTCGTGGCCGACAAAGACATGGAGTACACAATTAAGGGTTTGCTGACGCGCCCCCAGGCGCTGGGGATACGTCAACTGACTTGTGATTGTTTCGTTCATCCCGAACGCGACCCCGGCTGCCTTTTGCGCGGGCACGATTTCTTGCGGCCGATGGTAAACATCTATGCCCACGCACTGGTCATGCTTGATCATGAAGGCTGCGGCCAGGAAAAGGTATCCAGAAAAGAACTGGAAAGACAGATTGAAGAACGTTTGTTTCATTCCGGTTGGGGTGACCGGGCTGCAGCCGTCGTTATTTCTCCGGAACTGGAAATATGGGTCTGGACTAATTCTCCCCACGTGGACCGGATCATCGGATGGACCGGAAGAGAGGTGGATTTGCGGTCCTGGTTGATCCAGGAGGGCTTTACCGAAGACCGCCAGGGCAAACCCAATAAACCAAAAATGGCCTTTGAACAGGCTTTGAAGCTGGCCGGGAAGGCCCGTTCTTCTTCGCTATATGATCAGTTGGCGAGGTCTGTTAGTCTGAAAAGCTGCGTCAATCCGGCGTTCGTAAAGTTGAAAGCGACTTTGAAGAAATGGTTTTCGGCAGGAAGAACAGACACTTTTTCGGAAGGTTGGTAGCAATTTACGGGCTTTTTTAATTTTAAGTGAAAGGTATTTTTGGGGAAATTATTGATGTTCCTGATCAATTGACCGCTGTTTTTCCGCCGGTGCGCTGCCGGGCGCGAGCCCTGATGCGTTCGATTTCCTCCTTGCTGACGGCCCGCTCAAAGCTCCGGAAGCCGGCCAGTTTGAAGCCGTGCTTCTTCGCCAGCCGGCTGATTTCCTCCACCCGTTCAATGGTGATGTCCCGGCCGAGGGAAAAATTCTCGTAGCGCCCCTCCAAAGCCAGGATCATTGTTTCGGCCATGCAGGCGTAAGCCGTCCGCGGCGGAAAACCGAAATTGAAGTGAAAATCCACTTCCCCCGGCACTTCGATCACGCCGCCTTCGATCACCAGGACGTCGTCCCGTTCTGCAGCCACCTGCCGGCTGACGTTGCGCGGGCGCGCCACATCGCAGACCACCGCGCCGGGCATTAGATCCCGGGGGCCGATGATGGCGTCGGTGGCGCTGGTCACGGCAATAACCACGTGCGCGTCGGCCAGGGCCTGTTTAACGTTGTCCGTAACTTTTACGGAGAGGCCGGTTTCGTAAAGAATTTTCCGGGCCACTTCCTCTAAATTGGCCTTGTTCCGGGCCACCAGGGTCATCCGGCGCACCTCCCGGGCCAGCAAAAGCGCGCACACTTTGCCGATGGAGCCGGTCGCCCCCAAAATGACCACGTGCGCCTGCTTGAGATCGTGCCCCATCAAGCGGGCCGCTTCCTTTGCCCCTTCGACGGCTGTGGCCACGGTGTAGCTGTTGCCCGTAGTGACCGCAATTTTTAAATTCCTGGCAATCGTTATTCCTGCGTCCCCCACCACGGAGCTGAAGGCCCCCAGCCCCAAAATTTTCGCCCCCAGCCTTTCGGCAATCCGGCCCGTCTGAATCAGCCGCTTGTAGACAAACTTTTCCGGGAGCGTCAGCATCTGCCGGGCGGTCAGGGGGCAGGAAACAAACCACCCTTCCGCCTCGCTGGAGGGGGTCTTCACCCCGGTGATCCGGGAAAGTTTCATCGGCGGCACCAGGCGAAAGATGCCTTCGACCACCTTTTCGGGAAGGCGCCGGGTGAAGGGAAACTTCCTGGCCACGTCCCGGACGTCCAGGGGGTGGATGAGGAAAGCAAAACTTTCCATGAAGGAGCCCTCCTGTTAAAAGCTAGAAAGTCAACCCCAAAATCGAGACAAGTATCAAAAGACTGTGCACGGTTTTGTGCACACTTATTTTAACAAGAGAAGCCAAAATAAGCAAGTCAGTTTCCCAAAAAACGCTTCCAAAAAAGCCGACACTATAATTATAAATCAACAGGCCCGGACAATTCGCTTTTTCCCAGCCCATTTTGCTTGTCAAGAGCACGCCGGTATTTTATACTGAAAACAGGCAAACCATGAAGAGCAGAGGTAATCAAGAGAGGACGCCGGATTAATCCCGGGAGGGGGTGTCAGCTAATGCCGGAAGACAAGAAATACATCACCGGCCACCTTCGTCAGTTAAAGCGGGAAGAAAAACAAATCGCCAGAAAGGCTCGCCAGGCCCGGGCAAAGGCGGGTGAAATCGCCCGGCAACTGGCCTGCCGTTACGGAGCGAAAAAGATATACCTTTTTGGCTCCCTGGCGACGGGCGAATTCGATCAGGATTCGGATATCGATCTGGCCGTGGCCGGCCTTCCGGAGGAGCACCACCTGAAGGCCTACGGGTTGGCCGAAGGTGTAGCACAGCCTTTCCCGGTTGACCTGGTCCTTCTCGAAAGCGCCGTAGATAGTTTAAAAGAACGGGTGAACAAGGAAGGGGTGGTTTTGTATGACGGCCAGGGAAAGAAAAATAGCCCGGCTGAAACGCCTGGTGGCAGAAGTAAACGAAGATCTACGGGTCGTGGAAAGAATTAAAGAAAAGGCCACGGCTCTTTTGAAAGCTGTCAACGCCAGAACGGGTCCTGTTCCCGATGCTGATTTGATGGCCATGGCCGGTTATCTGCACCACTTCTACACCGGGATCGAAACCATCTTCGACCGCATTTCCCGCCAGATTGACGGAGGTCCGGATAAAGCCGCCGATTGGCACCGCGAACTTTTAAGAAGCATGGCCGTGGAACTGGAAGGGCTTCGGCCAGCGGTGATTTCACCTGAGCTAAGGGAAGAACTGGATGAATACCGGCGCTTTCGCCACTTGTTTCGCCATGCTTACGCCAGTGAATTACGCTGGTCGAAAATGGGCCACCTGGCGGAAAACATGGGAGACATTCTTGACATGGTGAAAAAGAGAATTCAGGAATTTGAGTCGTTTATCGCGAAATTAATCGAGGAACTGCGCCCGGCAGAAAAGGAGAGGTCCTTTTAAAAAGTAAGCCAAGCTGATAAGTACCCTATCCCCTATATGAATTACGCTAAACGTAAACTTCCGTTAAAATCTTCTTCAGTTCCTCCGCACTGGCCGCCTGGTTGATCCTGACCCGCATTTTAGCCGCTCCGGGCGTTCCTTTCAGGTACCAGGCCGCGTGTTTGCGCATTTCCAGAACGGCCACCCTTTCCCCTTTGGTTTCGAGAAGGAGTTCAAAGTGCTTTAAGGCCACTTCTATCTTCTCCTGCAGGGTGGGCGGCGCCGGCACCTCCCCGGTGGCCAGGTAATGCACCGTCTGCCGGAAAATCCAGGGGTTGCCCAGCGCGGCGCGTCCGATCATGACCGCGTCGCACCCCGTCACGCGCATCATTTCCAGCGCATCTTGCGGGCTCCAGACGTCGCCGTTGCCAATCACCGGAATGCGCACCGCTTCCTTCACCGCCCGGATCATATCCCAGTCGGCTTTTCCGCTGTAAAACTGGCTCCGCAGGCGTCCGTGCACGGTCACCGCCGCGGCGCCCGCCTCCTCCGCCAGCCCGGCCACCTCCACGGCGTTGACGGAATTTTCGTCCCACCCCTTGCGCATTTTCACCGTCACCGGCACGCTCACCCGGTTCACCACCTCCCGGACGATCCGCGCCGCCAGTTCCGGATTTTTCATCAGCGCCGCCCCTTCGCCGTTGTTGACAATCTTCGGGGTGGGGCAGCCCATGTTGATGTCGATGATGTCCGCCCCCAACCCTTCCACGATTTTCGCCGCCCGGGCCATATATTCCGGGTTGGACCCGAAAATTTGAACACTCAAAGGACCGGGCTCGCCGTCGTGATTCAAGATGGTCAGCGTGCGCGGGTTGCCGTATAAAAGGGCCTGGTCGCTCACCATTTCGGTGCACGCCAGGCCGCAGCCGAATTCCCTGGCGATCATCCGGTACGCCCGGTCCGTCACCCCGGCCATCGGAGCAGCAATTACCGGGTTGGCCAGCTTAATGCTACCAATCTGCATTACTGCTTTTCTCCCCGCGAGCAAATGATCATCAGCAGGTAAAGATCACTAATGTGCCGCGCTAACCCCGGTCGGCGGCTCCTCCGGCGCCCCGGTTGCGCTCGTAGATAATCCGCAGCCCCGTCAGGGTAAGCAGCGGTTCCACGCGGTCGATGGTGCCCGCTTCTCCGGCAATCAGCTCCGCCAGGCCGCCCGTGGCGATCACCAGGGCGTTCCCGCCCATCTCCTTTTTCATCCGCCGGACAATCTCGTCCACCTGCCCGGCAAAGCCGTAAATAATCCCGGACTGCATGCTGTGCACGGTGTTTTTCCCGATGACGGAAGGGGGGCGGACAAATTCCACCCGGGGCAATTTGGCGGCCCGGGCAAAAAGCGCTTCCGTGGAAATTCCGATGCCCGGCGCAATCACGCCGCCCAGGTATTCGCCTCTGGCGGAAATGGCGCAAAAGGTGGTGGCCGTGCCGAAGTCAACAATAATCAATGGCCCGCCATAAAGTTCAAAGCCGGCCACGGCGTTCACAATCCGGTCGGCACCCACCTCTTTGGGATTTTCATACTTGATGGCCAGGCCCGTCTTGATGCCGGGGCCGACCACCAGGGGAGCAACCCCGAAGTACTTTTGCGCCATTTGCTCCAGGGACAGCATTAACGGCGGCACCACGGAGGAAATTACCATATCTTTAATTTCCGGCAGCGCGACCCCGATGGATTTGAGCAGATCCCGTAAAAGCATTCCGTACTCGTCCGCCGTCCGGTAAGGAAAGGTGGACAGCCGCCAGTGCTCCAGGAGTTCTTTGCCCCTGTACACGCCCAGGACAATATTGGTATTCCCCACGTCAAAAGCCAGAATCATTCCGATCACCATTTTTTTAGCCCATTGTACCAAAGGACCGTTCGTCAGGCAACATTTCTTTTTCGCTGTCCGGGCTGCGGCTCTCTTCAGGGCATCCTCTGCCTCCAGGGCATGCTCTGCCGCCCGACCGGCAGTTTCCTCCGGGACAGGCAACCGGGACGCCGACATCCCGGGAAAATTGCTCAGGCCGCTTCTCTCCGGCAGTCATCCCCTTTTAATTTTCCTGCTCTCCCCGACAGGCCGATTTCGCCGTCCGTCAAACCCCGCCCCATACCATCGCTTCGAACGGCTCCGGGCGCCCTCGCTTCACCCTTCGTTCCGGCCCCCGCACCCTTCAAGCGTCCGCCTCTTTCCCCCGCAGCACCGCCAGCCGCCGGCCGACTGCCCTGGCCAGCGCCGCGGCGGCCGCCGCCTTCAGGAGATCCAGGCCGATAAAGGGAAGAAAACCGATTTTGAGAACCTGCCCCACAGAAAAAGTTTTCCCCAGGTAGAAATTTAAAATCAGGTAAAGATAGGGCAGGCCAAAAAGATAAAGGGCCGCCAAACCGCCCGCCATAGCGAGAAAATAACGGACTGCGCCCGGCTGCCCTTTTTTCGGCAAGAGCGCCCCCGTAACGTAGGCCCCCGCAATATAACCGATCAGAAAACCGAAAGTGGGCTGCAGGATGTAGGCCGGGCCGCCGAAAGGCGGTTTTTCAAAAACCGGCAGGCCGATTAAGCCCAGCAGCACGTACACCAGCATGGCCAGCGCCCCTGTGCGGGCGCCCAGCAAGGCACCGCTCAGCATCACCACAAAAGGCACCAGGCTGAAAGGAACCACCGGCGCCCCGAAGCGGAAGAGCGCCGCCGCCACCATCGCCAGGGTCGCAAACAAAGCCGCCAGAATCATTTCCCGGATCGTCAGTTTCATTAATCATCTTCTCCTTTCTTCACTAATCATTTCCTCTTGCTTCGTCCGCCCGCGCTCTTGGTGGGCGCCGGTTGCTTCCAGGCCGATCAAGGCAGTTTTTTGACCGTATTTTTTGGCCGTTATTGTTAACCTATTCAAGCGATCAGGTTAACAATTAACCCAAAAAATAAAAACCTGAAAAGAAAAGCCGGCAAAAAAACTTAAAAAACGCAACCCGAAAAAGACCGCCGGGATCTTAAAAAGGCCGCAAAGAAACCTCCCCGGCCGTGATGTGCCGGACCGTCCCGTCCGCCAGCCGCAAAACAAGGTTCCCTTCCTCGTCTACATCTTCCGCCCACCCTTCTATACTTTCTTTTAAACTGCTCACCCTCACCGGGCGCTGCAGCGTTACACACAGATCCTTCCATAGCTTCAACACCGGGGCAAAACCCTCTTTGATCCAGATTCGATAAAGCTGTTCCATTTCCTGCAAATACGCCTGCAATAATTCTACCCGGGAAACGGTCCGGCCCGCGCAAGCCTTGAGCGACGTGGCTGCGTTTGCAATTTCTCCGGGAAAATTCTCTATATTTACATTTATGCCGGTGCCGATGATTAAATAATTGATCCGCTCCATCTCCGCGCTCATTTCGGTCAGAATGCCGCAAATTTTTTTGCCTTCCAGCAGAAGATCATTGGGCCACTTGATGCCCGGAGCCAGGCCGGCGACCAGGCGCACGGCCCGGGCCACGGCCACGGCGGTGAGCATGGTCAGCGGGGGGGCGGCGGCCGGATTTACCGGGGGATAAAGAATCAAAGAACACCAGATCCCTTTTCCGGCCGGGGAAAACCAACCCCGGCCCAGCCGCCCCCGTCCCCCGGTTTGTTCTTCGGCCACTACCAGAGCGCCGTCCGGAGCCCCCGCCAGGGCCAGCTCCCGCGCCAGGACGTTGGTCGAGGGGGCCTGCGCAAAATAAAAAATGCGCCGCCCCATAAACTCCGTTTTCAATCCGGAAAGAATTTCCTGCGGGTACAGGCGGTCGGGCACACCGGCCAGCCGGTAGCCGGCGCGGGGCTGGGAAACAATCTCGTACCCCTCCGCGCGTAAAGCCTGGATGTGCTTCCAGACGGCCGTCCGGGAAACACCGAGATTTTTACAGATCAGCTCTCCCGAGACAAATTCGGACTGCTGTTTTTTTAATAAATGCAAGACCTGTTCTTTCATGGGTGTCAGATCCTTGATTTAAATCCTTGGTTTAATCCTAGATTTTATCCTTAGAAAAAGGCTCGCCTCCCGGTGCTGTTTTTCCTTATTTTGTGGTGGCCTACACTGGCGAACCCAAAGGCGGTTGCCCTACCCTTCAGTTCGCTTCGCCTCTTCGTAACGGGCCAGGACAAAAAGGAGATCGGCGAGCCGGTTGAGGTATTTTAAAATATTTTCGTTAGGGAGCTGCCCTTCCTCGTAAAGCTGCGCGGCCCTTCTTTCCGCCCGGCGCACCACGGCCCGGGCCAGATCGATGGCGGCTGAAGCCACCGTGTCACCCGGGATGATAAATTCTTGCGGCACGGCCACCAGCCTCTCCAGTTCCTCAATCAGGCTGGTAAGCCGCTGCACCACTTCCCCGGTGACCACCGGACCTCTGAATTTATACTCGGCGTAATGTTCCGGCGGAACGGCCACTTCGGCGGCGGGAACAAACATCTCTTTTTGAACAGTAAATAAAACGTCCCGGACCTTCTCCCTTTTAACCAGCGCCCGCGCCAACCCGAGCGCGGAAACGGCTTCGTCGACCGCCCCGAAAAATTCGCACCGGGAACTTGCTTTCGAGATCCGCCGGCCGTAGAGCAGGCTCGTTTCGGCCCGGTCCCCCTTTTCGTTAAACGTTTTCAAAAAATTCACCCCTAGTCTCCCTATTTCCAAAATTATAAAACAAAAAGGATTTACTGACAACCAGGAAGAAAAAAGCCAGATACCAACGGCCACCTCGTTACCGATCTGCTTCTTGATGGTACCGGGAGTCCACAAGAAAGCGGCAATGGCCTGGCCCGCCGCGTTCATGGCGCTTTTGGCAATGCCCCTCGCCTTCCCTTAGTTGATGGCGTACCTTCTTCACCCCGGTAGGCAAAGATTGGCGCATAGCCGTCAAACCCCTTATGAGTGCGCGTATTTGCGGCAAAGATTGGATATAACGGCCCCTAATTTCAAGTGGAGATCATCGAAGAATCGGTTAACCCGATCAGGAACGTAGGCGCTCCGGTTACCCTTAAAGAGTTTGTTCCGTTAATTAAGAAATTTCAACTTCGTCCTTTAGCCCCAGTTCCCGGAGGGCGACTTTGGTCTCTTCTACCTTCTGCGCGGAGATGCCTTCCTCTTGGGTAACCTCGATATTAATAGAAATTTTCAACCCTTTGCCAACGGCAAACCTTGAGAGAACCTTAGTATAGAAATTCATCCACTTTTGCGGGGGCACCTCGCCACTCCAGGAAAGTTTTGTCGGACCAGGTGGCGGTAGCGGAGGGGGTAGCGGCGGCATCACTCCCCGCCTGGCGATGTTGACCCTGGCCCGGCCACTAACGGTACCGACAGTGGCAATAATCATAAACGTACCTTCGTCCTGGCCTGCCTGGAAAACCCCATCCTGATCAATTGTTCCACCGGTTGCTCTCCAAATAACATCCGTGACGGCAATCTTGCGGCCATGTTGATCCAACCCCCTGGCCATAAACGTATGCTTCTTGCCTGGTTCAATCAATATGTCCTGGGGAGAAATTACCAAAGTAGTCAGCTTTGGCGGCTCAATGTGCTTCCTCGCCTCTTCAGCGGTGATGATGAACATGTCTTCGGAGAACTCGACATCGCTGGCAGCAATACTAACGCCGAAGTAAAAAGGCTCATAGCTTCCGTCTGCAGACTTACCTACGTAAGCAATAAGCTCACTGGACACGCCCCGGGCAATTGTTTCCTTGATGCTCTCTACGTTTAGCAAGCGGGGAAACTGCGGGGAGGCAAAGAAGGCATCCCGCACTGCTTTGGTGCTCCACTCCTGAAAAGCCGGCGGCCAGTTTCGCACCAGGAAATTCGGGCTTACACCCTCTTCTACGTCTCCGTCCTGGCGCAGGCGGTTGAGAATAAGCGCCACCATTGTGTCGGCCGCACTGGAGTGAACCAGCCCCAGGTCCACCACGCGGATGGTGTTATCCTTGCCGAGAAGGGCAACGTTTTTATATGAGCGCCACACGCACTCCTTGAGGTCGCGCTGGGCTTTTTTCAGGTTCTCTGCCAACTGGCGCTTCTGCGTTTCGTCCAGGCGCAGTTCGTCCTGTTCACTGCGGATGTCCTCCCAGGCCAGGGCCTTGCGGGCCTCTTCTTTGAGCGAAGCATCAGTATCAGCCACCGCCCAGATCAGCGCACTCTTAAAGGTTCGGGCGGAAGTTCCATGCTCCCTGGTCATAGACTCGATCAGTTCGAGCGTCTTTTTGTCTTGCATAGAATGTTCGGGTGATAATACAACCAGTGTAAGCGCGGGGCGATCCGGGATCTGGTTGCTTTTTTCCGGGAAATAAATTGGTTTTATACCATTACCCTCGGTAAAAACTTTTTGAATCTCGCTGCGCACCCGTTCATCTATCTTATCCGCCTGAATGCTGGCCCGGCGGTCTGCCAGGAGCTTGTTCAAGTTGGGAGTAAGGCTAAAGCGGTAGCGGTTTCGCTCAACTGAGAGGAAGAAACAGGAGGACTCAAGCGCCTCCAGGGCCATCTCAACGTTCCCAATATCGAGTTCGGGTTCAGCCACGGCCAGGCGGATCTCCGGCACAGTCGCTTCACCCCGGAGCTGTCCCCCATTGGACTCAAAGAAGATCACCGTGGCCACCTTCCGGTGCAAACGGGCCTTTCTGATTGTATCCACGGCCTCATTGTCCAGCCGGACGGCAAAAGAATCCTTTTTGCCGCAGATATCGGCGGTAACGGCTCCTTCCAGGCGTGGCTCGCCAAGTTGCTCAAATACTGCTGCCCGGAAAAGCGGGTCATCCAGCGGAGCGGTCCCCAGGCTGATGAGGGGATCGCGGTGCGCACCTTTGAAACCTTCCTGATACGCCCTGGCCACCCAGAGGGCCAAAAGCCTTAAGATCCCACGCGTTTGTTGGAAGCGCGGAAGAGCCTGCCATTTGCGCTCAAAAACAGAGAGCACCATCGGGTGGAAGGGATAGGTCGCGGCGAAAGCTTCCCGGGCATGATCGACGGGGAACCAGCCAGGAATCTGCTGACGGTGGTCAACTACCCAATCAGCATATTCGTTACAAACCTGGATTGCATCCCGGGTAAGCATCACTCTCCCGTCCGGGGTTACGGCTCTTGGATCCCATTCAAACAACCGGCGGCGAATGATCTCGGATGTTTCAGCCTCGGCGGATATAATAACCGCTTTACCGAGGCGATCCAAAAGCTTTTTTAGCCGGTCGTAATCCGATTGGTCTTCCGCAGTCATCTCCAGTTCGGAGGCCGGTATAGAAACCACCAGGACTATATTATCCTCGCCGCGGGCCGTCTCAGACAGGTTCTGGAGAAAATCGTAAAGCTGCGCCGAAAGGCCGCTTTTCCGGTTCCGGCTGACATAATTCATCAGTTCGTCAAAAAGAATCAGGCAGGGCTTGCCCTTTGGAAGGAGTCGGCGGATCACGTCTCCTGCCGGGGCAATCATCTTTTTTTCGTGTTCCGCCACCAGAGCCAGGCCCTGCTCGCCAGCAAGCTGGAAGGCAATCTCACCCCACGGAGTCTTCCGGATTGGCGTACCGTCGTTACCGCCGCGACCGATAAGGGAATCGAATTCTGTACCGACAAAGATCGCTGTAGCTGCCTGGGGAACACTGCGCACCCCGGCTTTAGCCAGCATTTTATCTACCCCAACCCAATTATTAGAGGATGGGCCGTTTTTGGCCAGGTGATATAGTAAAGTCAAGGCGTGGGTTTTCCCGCCGCCGAACTGGGTGGCCATGTTGAATACGGCCGAAGTCTCGGTCTTTATGCCGGACAGACGCCGGATCACCTCGGCAGCCAAAGCCGTCAGATTTTGGGTCAGGTACGTGCGTTCAAAGAATCGTTCTGGATTCTGGTAATCCGCCGGGGCACGCCCGTCCCGGACCTGATCGAGGTGAACAGCGAATTCTGCCGCATCCAGCGGCTTGCCCTCACGTAGATCCTCCCGGGGCGTGACCACTTTGTACCAGGGTTTCAGCGCCATGACTATCACCCGTTTCTAAAGATATGCAAGACATTTAATCCACCCTTAATCCTGAGCATAGTAAACGAACGAACCTGGATTTTGTTCTTTCCGTTGCCGAAAGAGCAGGTTCTACTTTTAACTGTTCAATTTTTGGTCCCTTCCCAGGACTCCAATCAGTAATGTTTAAAATGTGCATTGATCTTCCTTCGGGCGGAATAAGAAAGTCGATAAGACGGTGAGTAAGATCCTCGTGATGGCTGACAATAAAAAGCTGGCGGCGGGGAAATGACTCATTAAAGTTGGAACCATAAGCAATCTGCCGTAAAAGGGAAGCCTCCCGGGGCAACTGAGCCATGTCCAGAGCCGTCGTAGTATCATCAAGGGCTATGATCTTATGAGGAATCAGATGATCAAGAGCAATATTAAGACTTATAAGTAGAGATAAACCCAACTGTGCTTTTTGTCCCGTAGAAAGGGCTCCAAGCGGCCGCCCATCACCCGTTGAAATATTCCAGGTATACGATTGAGCGCTTCCTCTGCCTTTTTTTCCCGATATAAACCGAACAGGACAAAGGCCTTCGACTGTGCGGAATGTAATAAATACCTGGTTTACAAGTTCGGCAAACCGCTCCATTTCTTTTTCCGGTAGTTCCAGCACCTTTTCAATCAGAGAAGTGCGACTGGTTAATTCCGTTTTTAAAGCCTCATGAATCGCATCCAAACGTTCCCTTGCCCTATCATAGCCTTGAGCCCTACGCAAGGCATCTTCGCGTTGCCTTTCGCTTTCTTCTAAACCACTTTGAAACAGCTTCGCGGACTGAAGCTAAAATTCTCTCCGGATCATTAAAGAAGATATTTTTATTTGAATTTACACTTAGGACATTTGTCCGGTTAAAAAACTCCATGTATCGCAGTATTTCTTTGTTTTTTTGGGCATCCCTCCCT
>JAIMBK010000033.1 GCA_023511535.1 Armatimonadota bacterium | reverse complement strand
TGGTGTTGACCCAGGTGGCGAAGTAGTTCTGGACGGCGGCTTCCACTTCGCTCAGGTAGCCGGCCGGGATTTCCTCGTCGGCGTTCCTTAAGCCCACCACCAGCCAGTCCGAGCTGTAGGTCCCCTGGGTCTTGACGTAGTTGGTAACCCGGGCGATGGCTTCCCGCACCCTAGCAACGGTCGTATCCTCTCCGCCTGAACCTACAGTAACCTCTTTAGTCAATTCGTTGTTGGTCTCGTCGGTTTCTGCTACTCTGTTGCTGCTGTCGGCCAGCACTCTCAATACGTATTCTCCCGGCTGCGCCGGCGCCCAGGCGAAGGTCACTTCCGCGGTCTCCCCCGCGTAAACCGAGGACACCGTCTTGCTCTGGATCTCCTCCTGGCCGGCGAAAAGAGTGACCGCGAACTCTTCCGCCGGTACGTTCCCCGTGTTGTACACGGACGCAGTGACGGTGACTTCATGGCCTGCCAGGATGGTCTCAGGCGCGGCGATGCTGTCCACTGCCAGGTCCGGCCCGTCGCCCGCCGCCCGGGCCTGCGGCATGCCGGCCCAAGGCGTGAAAAGACCCGCCGCCAAAATCAGGACAAGGATAAAGCTGGTTACAGCTTTAGTGCGCGTCCTCTTAAAAGTCAAGGGCATCGATAATCCCCCCGTCGAAATAATAGTTTAAGGAAGGGCGAGTTTCCCCCTTGCCTTCCCCCAAATCCAAATCATTTCTACAACGTATTGTCCCACCTCCCGCTCGAACATAGGCGCCTCAGGTAACCCCGGCCCACATCAGTAGCATAAGAGGCAAAAACCCCGGCTCGCCGAAGAAAGCCGGGGTTTTTGCCTCTGGACGGTATAACCTTTCAGCGGTATAATCGTAATACGGCCGCCTGCTTCTTGTACAGGCCACCTGCTACCGCCACTACCAGCTTCCCGCCTTTCCTCGGAAGGCTAAAGCGGTCCATCGCAGGGGCAGGTCTCCTGGCTCGCGGATCGCCGCTCCTTTCCGCCTTCCCGCCCGGCGCCCAATGGTCCCGGGAATGACTTCAGATCTCGGTTGCTACGGCAGAAATCAATTCCTTTCCACAACCGACATACCATTGAGTACCGGGCAGTGGCACGACTTGAAAGTCGCTCCCCGCTCACAGTGGCCGGACCGCCCGGGATTCGCACCCGGTTCCCTTTTCATCCGGAAATTTCACGGAACCCCTGCCGTCGGTTATTCAATTTTACGGCCGGTATAAAATGCAAAAGGCACTTCCCTTGCGGTGAAGTGCCTCCGGTTTTCCGGTCGGCCGGATCAAAATTGCCAACGCTTATTGCTAAAATTTAACCATATTCTCATCATTTAGTCAATACTTGATTTAAATTTTTCTCACAGCATTTTTCTCACCCAGAGTTCGCCTGCAAACGCCGCCAGGGCCAGGGCCGGCAGGATCCGGTCCAGGGGCGCGGGGGCGGTGTTTTTTCTCTCCAGCGGCAGGGCGAATATATTTGTGCTCCCGTCCACCACCCGCCCGAAGGCGGCGGGCAGAAAGACATCCTGCTCCCGGCTTGCGGCAAACTCCGGGGAATAGTCCAGGTGGACCGTCCTCTTTGCCCGCCTTAGAATGTCGCCGTCCTTGACCAGCCGGAAGTCCAGGGCGTAGCTCCCGGTTTGCTCGAGGTCGAACTCCCCGGCAAACACCCCGCGTCCGGTCTGTTCCAGGACCATCTTTTTTTCTTCTCCGGCGGGGGGAAGAAGCAACAATTCAAAGGACTCCCCGCCCTGACAGCCGCTCACCGCGGCGCTGACTTTCACCCTGCACCCTCGCTGGGTAACGTTTATATCCAGACCATCACTGTTATGGGCGGCCGTCAAGTCACTCAGCACCCTCCCGAAAAAATCCTGCAGGCCGCTCCAGCGGACCCATTCCCTGCTCCATTTGCCGCTCAAGTCCGGGGTCCACGCGCCAACCCGCCCCAGGCCGTACTGCCAGCGGGCCAGCACGGGGTCCCCGGTGTCGCTTTCCAGGAGCTGTTCCGCCCCTTCCTTTAAACCGGTTCCGGTATACCCGTAAAGTTTCGGCAGGTTTTTCCCCCCGAAGGGCTCGTTTTCCCCTGCGGGCCGGGGCGTAAACTCCCTGCTGTTTAAATACTTTTTGGCGGCTATATAGGTTTCCTTGACAAAGATCCCCGGAACGTCCCGGAGGTAGTCCGGATAGTAGCTGCGGCCCCCGCCCCTTTCGGCCAGTCCGCGAATGAGCTCCCAATCCGCGTCCCGCCCCACCGCCAGGGCGGAAAGGGTAATCCCGCCGGCCTTCATTCTCTGGATGATCCTTTCGTACCCCTCCTTTTCCCCCTGGCCGTCGGTGAGCAGGATGAGGTGTTTTACCTTGACGTCGGCCTTCTCCAGGGCCTCCACCGCTTTCTCCAGGGCGGGCAGGATCAAGGTGCCGCCCCCGGGGGCCAGCCTCCCGATCAGGTTTCCGACCTCCTCCTTCCGGCCCAGGGGCCCGAAGGGCACCAGCCACTCCTGCCGGTCCGAAAAGGCCAGCACCCCGAGGCAGTCCCCTTCGTCCAGGATTTCCACGGACTTCAGGACGGCTTCCTTCACCATTTCAATTTTGCGCGCCCCGCCGCTCCGGTCGTTCATGCTGCCGGAACAGTCCACCGCCAGCACCAGGCCGGTGTCCGGACTTTTCTCGTTGCCCTGCATTCGGCAGCGGACCGGGAGCATCCGCTCCAGGAGGGTATTCTCGTAACCCCCCGGCCCGAAGGCGTTCTCTCCCCCCACGACCAGCAGACCGACGCCCTGTTCCTCCACAGCTTTCCGCAAAGCGGCTTCGAAGCCCCCGGGCAAATCCCCGTGCCGCACGTCGGCCAGGATAACCAGGTCGTACGGGGAAAACATTCCCGGTTCCGCCGGGGCCTCCCCGGGCCGCCGGCGGACGGCGGTATAGCCCAGGCTTGCCGCCAGCTTCACGATATTCGCGGTATCCTCCTTTTCCCCGATCACCAGCACCGCCGGAGAGTCCCGCAGCGGCACCGACACCGTAAAAGTGTCGTTGCGGGGGTCCCGGTCCCCGGCAAAGCTTATTTCCCCCCGGAAAACCGCCTCCGCCTCCCCGTCCGCCGCCACTCCGAAGGAAAGGGTGTTATTACCCGCCTTAACCGTGACGGGCTCCTCCAGCACCTTGCGGCCGCCGTTAAAAAGCCTGAAGGTCCCCCGGTCCTCATCGTCCGCATCCAATTCCGCCCCGAGGGTAATCCTGCCCCCCCGGTGCGCGCCGGCAGGGGCTTTAAGCGAAACCAGCCGGACGTCATTACCGGCGGGGGGGATTACGGGAAGCACCGCCAGGTTGATCCCCCCTTCCCCCAGGCTGCGCAGGGCCCGCTCGGCGCTCCCCACGTTCTCCCTGCCGTCGGTGATCAGCACCAGCCTTTTGTGGTCTTCCCGGGGAAAGTATTCCCGGCAGAACTCCAGCGCCTTCTGGATATTGGTAAAATTAGGGTCAAGGACGGCTTCCAGCTTTATTTCCCGCAGGCTCCGGGAAACCGGGTGCTCCACCGCGGGCTCCCGGGCAAAGCTCACCACCGCCACTCTGTCCCGGCTGCCTTTATGCTCCTTCAGCTGGCGGTTGAGGAAACTTTCAATTTCCCCGGCCTTTTCCTCCACGCTCAGGGACCTGTCCACCAGGAAAATAGTGGTGGTGCCCGCGGCGGGCAGGTTTACCTTCAACCCCCAGGCCGCCGGCAGCAGGCACGACAGCGTTAAAACCTTCAGCGCCGCCCAGGCCAGGAATTTTTTTCCCGGGTATACCCTCTTCAGCCGCGCCCCCTGGTACAGAAAATATCCCGCCGCCAGGACCCAGGCAACCGTTACGGCCGTTTTCACGCCGCCGTCATAGCCCACGCCTGGTCACCTCCCACTCCAGAACCAGCAGCGCCAGGACCGCCGCCAGGGCCGCCTTTTCCAGAGGAACAAAGAGCGGGACGGGCGCCCCGCTTTTATTCCCGGTTCCGGGGTTTGTCCCGCCCGCCGTGATCATGGAAGCCGGGGGGTTGTCCGGGTATTCCCCGGTGCCGCCGGCGGCGAGCCAGTCGACTATATTGCTGACCAGTACCGGAAAATCCGGCTGCGTCACCAGGTTGGTCCGGTTAAAGTCAATGCTGGAGTAAACGGTTCTCCGGCCGTTTTCCACGCCGGCGGCCATCACCGTAACGCCACCGGCCCCCAGGACCTCCTGCATTCCCTCCCCGGCCGGCAGCGGGGCCGCCTCCTCCAGGTAAACGTCCCTCAGGATAAGGCCTTCGGTTAAGGGAGAGGGAAACGCTTGCAAAGAAGCGTTCTTCACCGCGCCCCCCGCCGTCTTGCCGGAGCCCGGGACAAGGTACCAGACTCCGGCACCCTCCGGCAGGGCGGGCGCATCCCCGCCGCCCGCCACGATCACCACCCGGGGGCCGTCACCTTCCTCCGGGCTCCCGGCCCTGGCCAGCCTTACGTCGGCCATGGCGGCCAGCGCCTTTTCCAGGAAAAAGTTGCCACCGGCCAACAGCACCTTTTTTTTGCCCCTGTTTCCGGCGGGCACGAAATACACGTTGTCCTCCGCCAGCGCGTCCGGCTCCTCTATTTTAAGGGTCAGCAACCCCTCGGCCCCCGGCGCCCCGAAAGAGAATTCCCCCTCGGCCCCGGGTTGCATTTCGACGGTGAAGGAGTCGATTTTTTTACCGCCCGCCCACAGGCTTAAGGTAACTCTTTTTTTGCCCGGGAAATAGTTTTTTACCGCAAAGAAAACTTCCCCGCCGTAATAATCGTAACGCGCCCTGGTTATCCCCGCATTGTCCGGCACGCCCCCCACCCGCACCGCCCTGTCCCCCAGTTCCAGCTCTTTGTCCGTCACCAGGATAACCGGGGAAGAAAGAGCCCCCAGGTGCGCGGCGGCAAAGGCCGCATTCAGGGGCCGGGAGGTGCACTCCGCTTTTGCCAGCGCCTCCAGGGCCTGCCGGGGAGCGGCGTCGGCGACCAGTTCCCGGGCGCCGTCAGCCAACAAAACGAGGGTGACCTTACTGCTTCCCGGAAGGCTCCGGATAATCCCGCCCGCTTCCTCCCTGGCCCGCTCGAACCTGCTGACGCCGCCCTCCACCGCCTTCATGGAAAAGGAGCAGTCCAGGGCGACGACCACCCTGTCCCCGGAGAAGGGGCGGACCCAAACCGGCCCGGCGGCGGCCGTGACCAGGAGCAGCCCCGCCAAAAGCTGCAAAATAAGGGGCAGGTACCTGTCTATGCGCCTTACCCGGAAGCCCTGCTTTTCCCTCACCGCCTCCTCCCAGAATTCCAGGCTGGAAACCCGGTATTCCAAAACCTGCTTCTTTTTGAAATAAAGGAGCACAATAAGCGGCAGGAGCGCCCCCAGCAGCAGCCATTCCGGCCTGAAAAAGGTCATCCGCCCACCTCCAGCGCCTGCCTGAGGACACGGACGGGGTCCGCGGCGGTATCTGCCAGTACGTACCCGGCGCCCCGCCGGACGCACTGTTCCCGGGTTTCCACTAAAAAGCGTTTTGCCCTCTCCGCATATCTGCGCCTGGCTTCGGCGTTGAAATGAACCCTCATTATCCTTCCGGTTTCCGCGTCGACCAGTTTCAGTTCTTCGCCGGCGGGCGGTTCCAGTTCCTGGGGGGAAATTACCTGGATGGCCACCACCTGCCGGTCCCCCGCCCAAAAGTGGTCAAGTACCGCGCCGGCATCCAGGCCCAAAAAATCGGACAGGATAAAGGTAAAGCCGGCCCCGCGGAACCCGGCGCCGGTGAAGACCTGCCGGTCTGTGGCGCCCCCGGGCTTCAGCCGCGGCGCAATCTTCCTGAGTTCGGAGAAGTGTTCCATTCCCGCCGCGTTTTCCTTTAATACCTCCAGCCCCCGCCCGGCGGTGCAAAAGGACAGCCGGTCCCCCTGCCGCAAAGCCAGGTAGGCAATGCCCAACGACAGTTTCAGGGCCATCTGCCACTTGTCCGGACGGCCGAAATCCATGGAAGCGCTGCAGTCCAGCAAAACCCCGACCAGGGCCTGCCTCTCCTCGCTGAAATCCTTTACGTAAAGGTTTTCCGTCCTGGCGTAGGCCTTCCAGTCGATTTTCCTTACGTCCTCTCCGGGGGTATAAGGGCTGTGGCCGTGGAAGTCCAGGGAAACCCCCCGGCCGGCGCCGGGATGGATCCCGCCGCCCCCCTTGGCGACCCGTTTGCGCAATAATATACTGCCCATGTTCTGGATTTCCTGTAAAAAGCGGTCCAGTTCAGCTCACCTTTTTCAAAATTTCCCCGATTATGGTGTCGGCGTCCACCCCGTCGGCGGCGGCCTTGAAATTGAGGAAAAATCTGTGCCTCAGGCAGGGCGCCGCCATTTCCCTGACGTCCTCCACGGACACGTTGAACCTGCCCCGGGCCAGGGCCCTCACCCGGGCGGAGGCAATCATCGCCTGCACCCCCCGGGGGCTGGCGCCGCAGCGGACGTATTCTCTCACCAGGGGTACGTCCGTCCTGTCCGGGTGGGTCTGCAGCATTATCTTCACCGCCTTTTCCCTGGCCGTCGACGGCACCGGGACCCGGGCGGCGGCGTTTTTCATGAGCAGCAGTTCTTCCCTGGACAGCCGCTTTTCAACCCGCAGCCCATCCCCGCCGATGGTGGTGATGTCGATAATTCTATGGATATCCCGCTCGCCGGGCAGCCGGATGTCCAGCTTGAACATGAACCTGTCCAGCTGGGCCTCGGGGAGCCGGTAGGTTCCCTCCATCTCGATGGGGTTCTGGGTGGCCAGCACAAAAAACGGTTCCGGCAGCCGGTGGGTGACCCCGCCCACGGTGACGGCGCCTTCCTGCATTGCTTCCAGCAGGGCGCTCTGGGTTTTGGGGGTGGCCCTGTTGATTTCGTCCGCCAGGACCAGGGAACCGAACAGGGGGCCTTCCTGGAAGGTGAATTCCAGCCCCCGGTCAGTCCTGCTCACCACCACCGTGCCGGTAATGTCCGAGGGCATCAGGTCCGGGGTGAACTGGATCCTGGAAAAGGGCAGGTCCAGCACCCTGGCGAAGGACTTTACCAGGACGGTCTTGCCCAGACCCGGCGCCCCTTCCACCAAAACGTTCCCCCCGGCGATAATGCCGATCAGGACGTGGCTCACGATCTCTCTCTGCCCCACCACCTGCTTTTCCACTTCCGCCGAAACGGTCTCGAACATATCCTTAAAGCTCCGGATCACTTCCATTTCCACCCGGGTATCAATCGGCGCCTCCATCCGCGTCGTCCCCCCTAAGCACCCTGAAATATTCCAGCACCAGCCGTCTTTTGTCGGAAGGGAGAGCGTAGCCGTCCAGGGAGGCCGCGTCTTCCCTTTGAAAATCCCGGTAAAGCGCTTCGCGGCCGCCGCCCTCCCCGGCCAGGCCCAGCACCCTGTCCGAGCGCCTTTCGCCAACCCGGCCGCTATTTTCCCGCCATTCCCCCCTGACTTCCAGCGACCCGGAACCTGCAGCGGGGGCGAAAACGGGGGCGTCGCTTTTTTCCACCCGGCCTTCCCGGCCTGTTTCCCCGGTTGCGCCGCCGCCAGGGACTCCTCCTCCCCCCAGCGCCCAGGGTTCCCGCCGGAACCGGCCGCCGAAGTCGCCCCGGGCCGTCGCCGCTTCCCGGCCGGCTGTTTCGCCGCCCAGGGGATCCGCCGCATTTTCCGGCGCAAATTCACCGCCGCCGGCGCCGCCGGGTCTTCCGGTGCCGCCGCCGCTTTTGGCCAGCAGCCTTTCTTTCAGACTCTGCAGCTTCGTCTCCGTCTCCTTCAGTTCCGGCGCCTCTTTTTTAACGGAGGGGGCGGAACTCAGCACCTTCGCCAGGTCCCCTGCGTGAAAGCCTTCTTTTTCTAAGGCGGCCTTTATTTCCTGCAGGACCTGCCTTTGGGGTCCGCTTAAGTCCCTTCCGGCGAGCAGCCTCCGGACGTTTTCCAGCATCGCCCTGCGCTCGTTCCCGTCAAAGGCCGGGTTGCCGAGGGCCCGGGCGGCCCCGCCGGCGTCCCCGGAGCGCAGCAGGCCGGCGGCTTCGGCGGTTTTTTCCCCGACCCCTTCAAATATTCCCGCCAGGCCCCTCACGTCGGCCGGATCCAGCCCCCGCCCCCGCCTGGAAAGTTCCTGCAGAGCGCCCGCCACCTGGAGGGCGGCCGCCCGGTAATCATAGCCCCGTTCCAGCTTTTTTTCCAACTCGCGCAGCAGAGCGACGGCATTTTTTTCTAAGGAACCGGCCGGCGCCTCCTCTTTTCCGGCTTTCTCCTCCAGGCCCTTCTTGATCAAGGCTACGTTTTCGGCCTCCTGCCTCAGTTCCCTGTTTACCTCCTCCCGCCAGGCCGCCTCCTCCGCCCGGGGGGACGGCAGCCAGAAAACGCAGCCCGCCGCAGTGAAAATGATTACCGCGGCCAGCATCCTTTTCCAGGGAAAAGCAAGCCGGTACATCCGGGCGGGGTCGCATCCCGCCAGCACACTCTCCAGTTCCTCCCGGAACGCCTCCACGACGGCACCGTCCCGGTCCCCGTACTCCAGGTAGGTGGAAAGCCGGTCCTGCAGCCCCAGCCGGTCTCCCGCCGCGGCCGCCTGCTTGATCCCGGGGCGCCCGGCCAGCGCCCAAATCCCCCCCGCCGCCCACAGGGCCGCCAGCAGGACCGCCGCCTTGCCGGCAAAGTACGGCAAAACTACAACGTGCCTCGCCGCCGTCAGCAAAAACACTCCTGCCGCCGACACCAGCAGGGTGACCGAAAGTCTTTCCAGGACGTTCCCCAGCCAGATCCTGTTCCTCAGCCTGCTCAGCGCCGCCTCCGCCCTCGCCTCAGCCACGGCCGGCCCCACCTCCCGGAATTTTCCCCGCCGCCAGGAGCAGAACCGCCGCCGCCGACCCCCAGAACAGCGCGCAGGCGTACAGGGGAAACAGGCCCGCCTGGCTGCCGCCGCCGGCCTGGCAATAAACCAGCCCGGCCAGGGACAGCAGGGGGTTGAGGAAGAAAACCCCCGGGATGTCCCTGTCGTAAAGGGTGGTGATTACCGCCTGCCGGTATTCCACGTGGAAAAAGGCCAGCAACCCGCTTAAGGCCAGCACGGAAAAAATAAAGAACCCCGTAAGAAAGCCGTTCCAGCGCCAGCCCGGCTTTACAGCCCCAAGAAAGTTTCGCAGGCCGACCACCGCGCTACCCCAGACAGCCTTCAGCGCCAGGGGAAGTAGAAAATTGACGGGACTTATCCTGCCGGCCATAAAAACGGCGAGAATCAGCGGAGCCGGGGACGCCGCCAGGACGGCGATCCCGGCGGCGGTTTTCAATGGACGCGCCTTTTGCGGAGTCGATTCCCCCGTTTCCCAAAACGGTATAAACAGGGAAAACAGGATGAAGTCAAAGACCATGAAATACACGTAGACATTCCTGTACAGGCCGGGATTGTATCCCGCCTCCCGCCGGACCGCCACAAACAGGTAGGCGGCCAGCAGAAAAACCAGCACCGCAATGTACAGGGTGCCCAGGACGCCGTTTTCTCTTTCGGGATGAAAAATCTCCGCCACCCGCGCCAGTCTTGCTTTCACCGGCCGGCAACCCCCTTCACCGCCACCTGGGGAATCAGCGCCCTGGCGCCGCCTCTCAGGCTGAGGATCAGCGGGCCGTCAAACAGGTAATCCCGGAGTCTTTCGCCGGCCAGGACCTCTTCCCCGAGAATTTCCCACCTGCCGCCGGCCCGGTTGAAGATAAAAACATTTTTTTCCCCCGCCCCGGCGGTTCCGGTGAAGACTATTTCTGCAGGCTCCAGGCCCGGGGGCATTACGTAGTACACCTTTAATTCCCCGCCCGGCGCACCGGAATACTCCCGCCCGGCCTCACCCTCTTCAGCCGGGCCGTAACCCGCCACCGGCCTTACAATTTCCGGAGGCAGGTTAACCCGGCCACCCCCGGGCTGAATATTAATGGGGAATACATTCATGACGGTGCGCCTGATGCTCAGACTTCCGCCGTCAATCTCCGCCGCCGCCGCCTCCCGGGCGAACCCGATCAGCCTTCCCCCGGGTTGATAATCGTCTACGTGATAAAAATAGTAGTCAATCAGTTGCCGGCGGTTATCCTGCACGCCGGCGGCCCGGTACAGGAGTTCGAGGTAGTTGTAGTCCCCGGTACCCTTAAGGTTGTGGTCCAGCCTGTACTTTACGGAGAACTTTTCCCCGCCTCCCATTTTCCCCACGGGAATGACGGTGTCCCCGACGATCAGAAAGCAGTTTTCCATGGCCTGCGGCAGGGGGTTGACGATCTCCCCGGAAAGGACACCGTCCTCGCTCACTGCCAGGACAACCTCCCCCGCCCCGCCCGGCTCAAAGGAGGAACTATGGACGTAATGCCCGGTCCGGCCGGAGCAGTAAACCCCCCTGGACAGGGCGTCGGCTTCCCCGCCGCCCGGCGCCGACGCAAAGGAGGCGCCGGGAACGGCAATCCGGGCCCCGTCCCCGCGGTAAGGATAAACGCAGGTCAGCAGGTAGGTGCGGTTGACGGACCCGTGCACCCTCACCCCGGCCCCTCCCGCCGCCGCCTTAAAAATGCCGCTGAACATAGACAGGCCGAGGAAAAGCAGGCTGAAAGAAACAACCACCGCCCCATAGGCCCATTTCACCCTCTTCCCGGCCAGGGCCGCCGCCCCTACGGCCGCCACGTAAAGCAGAAGCAACGAAAAAACAAAGTACAGGCTGTTTTTTTCCGGCCTGATCGCCTCCCCCGCCGCCCCGCCGAGCTTCACCGCCCCGGCGGTCCGCCTTTGCAGGCCGCCGCCCTTTACCGCTTTGGCCAGGGCGTACGGGGTAACGTGTTTCCCAATAACGGTTCCTAGAAATTCGGGCGTTTTGCCTGCGATACCCCCGGCCACCGGCACCACTACCCCGTCTCCCAGGCGCAAAGGCTCCCTCAAACCGGCCAGCACCCCGGTGAGATTTTTCTGCGCGTATTCCCCGGCCCCCACCAGAAGGCAGTTTCCCAACCGGACCCAGTCCTCCAGCAGCCCGGCTTTACTATCCGCCAGTTCCGCGGTTCTGAAATCCTCGATAACGATGAAATTTATATTCTCCAGTTCCTCCAGGCTGTACGGGAGCTGCCTGTCCAGCGCCACCATCACGGCCTTGCCCCCGCCCGGTTCGAAGACGTCCAGGTCGTTCAAGCAGGAGAGGGATGCGGGGGAATCGCTGAGCACGCCGAAAAAGAGCGTTTTTTCAGGAAGAATCACCGGGGTGTGCTCCACCCTGGCCAACTCTGCGCCTTCTCCTGCAAAGGTCGCCTCTATCCTTTCGTCCGCCCCGAAAAAGGGGATGGAAAAGCGAACGGCCTTTCCGGCGCCCCCTGCCAGTTCCACCGGGGTGCTGTAAGTCCTTTCGCCGGCCTTTAATCTTAAAATCCCCCGGCAGCCGCCGTTCACCGCTTTCACGTCCACCACCACCGGGTTCAGCCCGCCCAGCTTGCACCTGCCGTCGAATCCCGAACGGATGGCGATGTCCACCCCGGAGGCAGCCCGGACGGCGCCGCCCCCGGCCAGAAACCCCAGGCAGACGGCCAGCACGGCCAGCGCCCGGCAGCAATTTTTAAACGTATTTCCGCGTTTGCTAGTTAAGGTAAGGGACATTAATCACTCCGTCCTTTGTAACCACCGCCCCGAAATGCTCCTTTAAAGCTCCGGGGTCGTCGATCAGAGTATGCAGGGCCAGCCTTAAGCCCTCGTCGTCCGTTCCCGTCACCACCCACACGGGATTCAGACTGCCGATGGAGGAGCCGTAGGCATAAACGGCCCCCGCCCGGTTGTGGGAAGAGACGGTATTGCCTTTAAAATCCAGGGCTTTCAGTTCCCCGCCCTCGAACTTGACGTAAACCCCCACCAATTTGTTTCTGGTATTGATATCCCTTATTATTTCACTCCCCGCGGCCAGTTCGTCCCACAGGCCCAGCAGGATGTAGTATTTTTTCGGCGCCTTCAGCACTTCCGGGTCGTAGGGCGCCGTGTCCACCTGCCGGACCCCTCCGGCTTCCAGGCTCTGTTTCAGCCGCCCGGCTTCCTCCCGGTATTCCGGGGTGTACATCACCACGGTGCCGGGGTTTTTTCCCCAGAAGCCGTTTTTAAACGGCTGGGGATAGGAACCGATTACAGCCGGGATAAACATGGTCACGCTCCAGTCGTGGTAGTCCCACCAGATGACGTCTCCGGGCTGGGGGCGGTATTCCGCAATGCCCACCGGGGCAAGAATGCCGTTGACCCAGTAGAACCAGTCGAGCTTTTTCCTGTCCTTTCCGGTGAAAAAGGTGTAGCCGGACTCCAGCCCGTTGATGGCGTTGACGAAGCCGCCCCCGTAAGCGGTCTGAATGTCCAGGTTCCTGAACATTACTTCCATTCCCACCTCGTCTCTGACCAGCCCCACGGTCCTGGCAAACATCTTCTGGTGGCCGAAGTCCCTGGTGACAATCAAATCCACCTTATAGGGGCTTTCAATGTCCCCCGAGGCCTTGTAGCTCCTGGCATTCTCGCCGGCCGGGGTGCCTTCCTTATACTTGACCTCCCCCTGTACCGGTCCCTTGTAGCCCTTATAGGCCACCCCGCCGATTACCTTTACGTCACCTTCCCCGCCGCCCCGGCTGCCGCTGCCGGTTTCTCCGCCGCCGGTGCTTACCCCGGAATCATCACTCCTGTTGCTTTCGTTTGCGGCAAGCTCGCGGTCCCCGGCTTCCCTCCGGCCCTCCTCTTCCCCGGCGCCGCCCTGCTCCGGGCCTGCTTCATCCCCGGGCCTTTCCTTATCTTGAGCCGCTGCTTCGTTGCCGACTTTTTCGTCAAGGTTGGTGATCACCTGCGTTTGAGCACTGTTTTTAGAATCACAGCCGGCGGCGGAAAACAAAGTCATAATTACGGCAAGGACAATCCCAACGATTTTTAACAAGGACCTTTTTTTCAAACCCCATCACCCCTGAAAAAAAATAGAAGGCACTCTTCCTGAAGAAGATAGTGCCTCCGGTTTTCCGGTCAGCAGCCACCCTAAAGCTTGATGGACTTTTTTATTTCCTCAACCCTTACGGGCTGCCCTTCCTGGATGATTATTTTAATTTCGCCGTATTTAGTAGTGCGGATAATCCGAATCAGGTTCACTTCCCTGGCGGTCAGCGGCTTGCTTTCGGTCAAAGCCCACCACCCTCTATCGTCCGTAGCTAAAATAAATGATAATCCATTCCCCAAACCTTGTCAACAAAGATAAATTCATTTTTTTTGACCGTTTGAAGGCAAGCGGGGACGAAGCCTCCGGTGAAGTAAAACCACCTTGCTTACCCGCGGCAATTCTTATCTTAAAATCGCATGGCTTTCAACCTCCGCACCCGCTCCGCAATGGGCGGGTGGGTGCTGAAGAGCCAGGCCAGGGAGAAGCCGCTTAACGGGTTGACAATGAACAGGTGGGAAGCGGCCGGGTTGAGCTGCATGGGAATCTGCCGGGCGGCCGCCTCCAGTTTGAGCAAGGCGCCGGCCAGTCCTTCCGGCGTGCCGGCAATCCGCGCCCCGGTGGCGTCGGCCAGGTACTCCCGGGAACGGGAGATGGCCAGTTGAATGATCATGGCGGCGATGGGGGCCAAAACGGCCATCAGCAGGGAACCGATCATCCCCGGGCCGCCGTCTTCTTCATCGTCGGAGCGGCCCAGGCCGAAAATCGCGCCCCACTGCACGATATTGGCAATCATGGTGATCGCCCCGGCCAGGGCGGCCGCAATGGTGCTGATCAGGATGTCCCGGTTTTTGATGTGGGCCAGCTCGTGCGCCAAAACACCTTCAATTTCCGGGCGGTTGAGAATCCGCAGCAGTCCCTCCGTCACGGCCACGGCGGCGTGCCGGGGGTTGCGCCCCGTGGCAAAGGCGTTAGGCTGCGCCGACGGCGTAAGATAAAGCCCGGGCATGGGCAGGTCGGCCTGCCGGCACAACCGGCGCACCGTCGCGTAGAGCTCCGGCGCTTCCCTTTCGCTCACCGGGTAAGAGCCGGTCATTTTAATGGCCACTTGATCGCTGTAAAAGTAGCTGAATAAATTCATGCCCAGGGCGATGAGAAAAAACAACACGGCGCCGGTCTCGCCCATCACGGCGCTCCCGAACAGCACCAGCAAAATGGTCAGACCGCCCATCAAAAGTCCGGTTTTAAACATGGCACCAACCTCCTGAAATCTGATTTCAATAATAGACAAAGATGAGCAGCAAAGAAAAGGGCATAAAATCAGCGGATCAGAAGGTTAGCTCTTAAAAGTAGACGGACTGGTAAAAGCGGGGAAGAAGCAAACTGCCGGCGACGGTACGGACGGCAATTTGCCCCGGCGGAGTTGTTTTAATCCTGGCCGGGGGATTTTTGATTTCTTCTTTGGCGGGCTGATCGCTCCGCCTGGTTTCGCAAACCTTTCCCGCCTGCGTTTGCGCAAGAAAAGGAAGCTCCCCCCAAACCGCCGGCTCGTCCGACGGCAAAGCGGTGCCCAGACAGAAAAGGAGAAGAAAAACCAAAAGCAGCTTTTTTCCCAATTCCCGGATGATCATTTGTCGGCCACCGGTTTTCGTTTTATCTAACTAAATTATACCGATCACCCGCCAAAAAATCATCATCTTTTTTAGCCCCGGTGATCAAAATCGCGCAGGGGAAGCAGCGGCTTAATGAACCCGTTTCTCGTACCCCGCCCATTCTTTTTCCCGCAGCTTATATTTCATGATCTTCCCCGTGGAGGTCTTGGGCAGTTCGCCGAACTCCACGGCTTTGGGCACTTTGAAACGGGCGATGCGCTCCCGGCAGAAATTAATAATGTCCCCGGCGGTGGGGTTGGTTCCCGGCCTGGGCACCACGAAGGCCTTGGGCACCTCTCCCCATTTCGGGTCGGGAACGGCGATCACCGCCACTTCCAGCACGTCCGGATGCTGATAGATGCAGTTTTCCACCTCTACCGTGGAAATATTTTCACCGCCGCTGATGATAATGTCCTTCATCCGGTCTTTAATTTCTACATACCCGTCGGGGTGCACCACGGCCAGGTCGCCGCTGTGGAACCAGCCGCCGCGGAAGGCCTCGTCCGTCTCCTTCGGCTGCTTGTAATACCCCAGCATAACGTTGTTCCCCCGCATAACAATTTCCCCCATGGCCTGCCCGTCATGCGGAACCGGCTGCATGGAGGCGGGGTCCACCACGTCCATAAATTCGGCGGTAATGTACGGAACGCCCTGGCGCGCCTTAATCGCCGCTCTTTCGTCGGCGGACAGCCCGTCCCAGCGGGGGTGCCACTCGCAAACGCTGTGCGGACCGTAAACTTCCGTAAGGCCGTAAACGTGCGTCACCTGCGCGCCGATTGCCTCCATGTTCTTAATCACGGTCGGGGACGGGGGCGCCCCGGCGGTAACCACGTTTAATTGCCTTTTCATCCTGCACTCTTTCGCCCGCGGGTAGGAAGACATGGCAATCAATACCGTCGGCGCGGCGCAGAGGTGGCTCACACCTTCCTGTTCGATCAGGCGGTAAATTTCTTCCGGCACCACCTTGCGCAGGCAGACGTGCGTGCCGCCCACCGCGGTCACGCCCCAGGTAAAGCACCAGCCGTTGCAATGAAACATGGGCAGGGTCCACAAATATACTGAGGAGGAATCCATTTTATGCTCCAGGGCCTCGCCGAGGGCGTTCAGGTAAGCGCCCCGGTGGTGGTACATGACCCCTTTGGGCAGGCCCGTTGTGCCGCTTGTATAGTTGATGGTGATTACTTCCATTTCGTCTTCCACCGGGCCGGGCAGCGGTTCGGGGTCGCCGGCGGCTAAAAACTCGTCGTATTCCGGGCCGTCCAGGGGGCGATCGGTGTTTACGTCACAGATATTCACAAATGTTTTTACTCCCGGAATTTCGTCCCGGATGGGCGCAATCAGGGAGGCGAATTCGTTATCGACAAACAAGGCTTTCGATTCGGAATGGTTTAATATATAGGAAATTTCTCTCGACGACAGGCGGATATTGATGGGCACCAGAACCGCGCCGGCCAGGGGAACGCCGTAATGAGCCTCCAGCAGGGGAGGAAGGTTGGGGCTGATGAAGGCCACCTTGTCTCCTCTGGTCACCCCGGCCTTTTTTAAAGCGCCGGCCAGGCGGTTGACCCGCTCGGCAAATTGCGCGTAGGAATAACGTTTCTCTCCGTAAACCACCGCCGTTTTCTCCCGGAATACGTAGGCGCTGCGGCGAAGGAAACTTAAGGGACTGAGCGGCTCGTAATAAACTTCGCGCATTAAAAACTTCACTCCTTCAAGATCATATTCCGGCCCGGATACCTCTGAATTCATCCCGGGGAGGAGTGCCGGTTCTCCTCGTTAAGCACTGAAAGCACAACCGTCGGAACGCTGCAACAAGCGCCGGTATTTGTGGTTTATCCCCCTGGGCTGCTTTCACCCCCCTCCATCCCGGGTTGCCAGGGTTTCGTACACTTCTTCAAAGCGGCCGGCAATCTTTTGAAAGGCCCGGAGTACCTCGGGGGCGAAGTGGTACGGCATGGTCCGGCCGTCTCCCTCGATTAATATCCGGCACGCAGTTTGGTGATCAAGGTACTTGCAGATGGCTTCCCGGGCCATCGCGACTTTGCCCCCAGCCTCACCTTCGGCCCCGGCGCCGGCCAGTGCGGAAACCTCGCCCCGTATGGCCTTCTCCCTCAGTTCGTAGAGCCTGCGCTCCTTCCTGCTCTGCCAGAAGCCTGCAGTTGAAACGAACCTTACACCTTTCGACTCAACAAATATCCTACTCCCTACTCGCTTTCCCGCCGATCAGCGCCGAAAGCGCCGCGTTCGCGTCTACGGCGATCTTTCCGGAAAGATGCAAAGTCCTCCAGCGCCTCTTCCTCTGTTATCCCATTTTCCTCTCTTTCTCTGGCGACTTTCACCACCAGGGCCTTCAGGGCCGCCCGGCGCACCTCGTCGTCCACGTTTATATCCTCCCAGGGAATAAACACGCCTGCAGGCTTGCCGCTCCGGAAAACCATTACCGCTTCCTTCCGGCGGATAAATTCGCTGGCGTGGGTTTTAAATTCCCTTACGCTTGCAAATTCCATTGTGGTCACCTCCGTGACTACATTATAGCACAGTGGTTGCAAAAAGCAAGATGTTGGAATCAAAGGCCAGGGGTTATGCTTAATCCCCTTACGGAACCCTGCCCGGCCTTCTTTCTTCAGGGAAGAGGTGCCCGCTCTTGTTCTCTGTCACTGCAGCGATCCTTAATTACCAAACTCTTTATTTTTTCTCACATCGTCTCCTCCAAAAAAGAGCCGGTGTTTAATATGCCGCATTGTTTTTACTAACAGAATATGGTATAATGCCTATGGAACTTAAACGAGGTGTATTTTCCATGAGTTTAAGTAAAACTGAAAAGGAAGTTTTGCGCCAGTTTGTCGTCTATCTGAATCAGGTCTGCCCGCAACAGATACAGTCAGTAATCCTTTATGGTTCGAAGGCGCGGGGCGATGCCCACCCGGATTCGGATATAGATGTCCTTCTTCTGGTTAACGACCGCCGGAAAATTGACCGTGACAAGATTTATGATTTCATTGTCGACGCAGAGCTGGAATACGGCATAGATATTTCGTTAAATATTTACAACGCAGATGAATTTAACCGGCTGGTTGCCTGGCAGGCGCCTTTTGCCACTAATGTTGTCCGGGAAGGAGAAACGCTATGGCCGGTCCAAAACAACCGGATTTAGTTAAATACAGAATTGAATCGGCCGAAGAAAGGCTGGAAGCAGCGCGCGTTTTAATGAAAAGAAAGCTATTTAAAGATGCCATTTCTCGGGCTTATTACGCAATCTTCCAGGCGGCCCGGGCAGCACTGGCCACAAAGAAACTGGATGCACATAAACATTCCGGAGTATTAGCCTGTTTAACCAGCACTTTGTCAAGTCAGGAATATTTGCCAAAGATTATAGCAAAATCCTTAGCAGTGCCAGAGACCTCCGCGAGGCCAGCGATTACGATGACTTTTACCTGGTGAGCAAAGAGGAAGCTCAGGAAGCAATAGATAAAGCAGAAAAATTTATTAAGGGCGTTCAGGAGTTTCTCGATATCACAATTTGGGGGACACCATACTGAATTATGCTTACCGGAAATTCAGTAAGGTGTCCCCCGATTCTAAAAGCAATTGGTAGTCCTTTAATGGTTTTACATCTACAATAGACAAATACACGGATCATCACCTCTTATTTTAATGGCTCAATTTTGAACGGCAGCTCACCGTTCATTACTAATAAGATGTGAAAGAAGGCCGCCCGGCTTTTTTCGCCGAAATCGGCCCTTTAAAAACAAAACGCCCGGTCAGGACTTTATCTCCCTAACCGCGCCGTCTCAATTGGCTTTTAACCCCAGCGCTTCCACCGTCATCGTTTTTAGTTCAAACCGCTTGGCCGCCTTGCGCTTTAATTCCTTCGACAATCCACATCCGCATCAATGTCTGATAGGGGATTCCTTTTTCAGCCGCTATGCGCTTGGCGGCGGCAATCTGCCCCTGGCTCAACCTTAGAGATTGGCACGGGCTTTGATTTTTGCCTTTAACTTCGGGTCTAATTCCTCTTTGACCGGTTCAAACTCGTCCCAGTAATCGGATACACTGTGCGTCTCCCAGAATTCAGCTTCTTCTTCCGCCGTCTTAAAATCAGGAATTTTGGGCATTTCAGCTTCTCCTTTCATGGCGGTAACGCCTTCTATTTTTCTCGTCCATATCAAAAGTGGTCACCACCCGGATTACGCCACCGCTTTTCCGTTCGTAAACCACCGTTAAATAGCGGCCCGCTTCTGTTTGGCCTAAAGAACATACCTTCCGCTGCGGGAACGAAGAAATATGGCGGCATCGTCGGCAAAAACTTCTTCCGCTTCATCCGGCGCAACGTTGTGCCTGGAGATATGCTCTGTATTTCCATCGTCCCACTCGAAACGGGTAATCTTCAATACCTTCCACCTGGCTAATATTTTAAAGAAATGTCATGCATTTGTCAAGACAACTCATAAAAGGCCCGTAGCCTCATTGTGGTAATTCGGGGGACACCATGGTAATTCGGGGGACACCATACTGAATTATGCTTACTGGAAATTCAGTAAGGTGTCCCCCGATTCTCCACAAAATCCCCATGACGGCCAGCAAGTCTTGCTGCAGTGACTTGTCCTCAACTTCTTTCACTGCTTCAATGCTCTGCTGCAAGACCTGCTTCGGATCCTCCCCCGCTTCGCCTTTCATCAGCGGGTATTCCCGTCTATCTTCACCGGCTGGTTAAAAACGATCTGCAGCATTTGGGCCGGGTCCATTTCCACGGCCCAGCGGGTAGTCATCGTTCAATACAAAGTCCCAGGCTCCGTTAAGTGAGATGCGCCCCTCAGAGCCTGCGCTCCTTCTTGCTCTGCCAGAAAGCTTGCTCGATGGTCAGCGCTTCCCTGATCCCGAGGCTCTCCATGGCTATCGCCTACTGCCCAAACCTCTCAATGCCGTCCCGGATGATGGCCCGCGCTTCTTCCAGGGTGTTTGCGGCAAACAGTTCCTCCATGACGCCGTCCAGTATTTCCAGGCTGGTTATTTCCCGGACCTTCCCCTGCAGGCCGGCAGATACATCACCGAACCTCCTCTTGAGGTACTTGCAGATGGCATCCTGCTTTGCTTCAACCTTACCCCTGGCCTCGCCCTCAGCCCTGCCTTCAGCCCTGCCTTCAGCCCTGCCTTCAGCCCTGCCTTTAATTAATCCGCGCATTTCTGCCTGCTGTTGCATCTCTTCAAGGGCTATTTCCAGGTTCGTAATCATCTTTTCCACCTCCCACGGATTGACTTCGCCTATTATCCTGTCAACTTTCTCTTGGAATGGCCCAGGCAGCCTGGATTTGAGCACGTGCGAAAGCCATCCGGCAAACTGCCTGAATTCGTCCCGGCTCAGGTTCTTTAACCCGTCGGCCAGCTTCCGCAGCCGCCCCATTAATTCACCCGCGCCCACCCTCTGGTCCAGCGCAAATACGCTGGAAATTAGATTGGCCGCCCGGTATAGTTCTTCAACGTCGTACCGGTTCACGTCAAACAGGATGTACCGGAAATCCAAAATGTGCTTCTCAAACTGCCGGTACCCGGCCAGTATTTCTTTGAACCGCAGGGCGGCGGTCCACTTGTTCGCCCCGTTGTACAGTACCGCCGGGATGATGACAGGCAGCCGGAATCCTTTGCGTTCCCGCTCGTCCTCCGGCGTGTTGTGATAAATGTCCCGCCATATCTCCACCATATATAGCAGCAGCCGGAAGGGCATCAGGTAGTCCACCGTGGACTGCAGTTCCAGCAGGACGTAGAATATTACGTCGTTACCTTTGGCCCTCAGCCGGTAGATAATGTCTGCTTCTTTCTCGCTGAAGTCCTGCAGGATGTAGGACTTTTCCACCCGCACCAGGCTGTCTTCGTCTATGTCTTTCGCCCATTCCTCACGAACAAAGGTCTTGATTAATCCCAGAAAGGCCCGCTTGCTGGAGAGAAGCTCCCTGTATCCTTTGTCGTGGGTGTGGTGGGGCTGTCTGGCAGCAGGCACGGGTTCATTCCTCCTGTGGCTGTATTATACCACATCCGGCGGGAAATTGACACGGGGGCTGAACTGGATACCGAACCTGCACCGACAGTGAAAAAAAGCCCCCGCCGGCGCGGGGCCGGGGAGATCGATAAGTTAATAAGTGAGGTGCCTAGCACCATTCGATTCCGTATTTTCTCGGTATGATTGCCTGGCAACGGTAAAACGCCGTCAGTTCCGGGTGAACGCACCCGGTGCGCACCCTCCACCAGCGGCAATCCCGGCAGCGCCTGTTGGGCAAAAGCATAGGGTCTCTCTCCTTTCCTGAAATTTCTTTAAAAAAACGAAAAAGCCGAAAGACTTTTGTAGGTCTTCCGGCCTCTCTTGATGTTGCCGATAAATTGCCGTTATTTTGCCGATAACTTTACTTTAATGAAGTCCATCACCTGGAATACCGCGTAGTCAGGCTGCGGGCTTATCCAGGATTCGATGACTTTACCTTCGCTTCCATCGTGCAGGTGATCAGGAAATGTTCTAACTGTAGGGTGATGGGGCGCATTGTCAAACCGAAACACCTTACCGTCTATGTGTTGTCGTTCCCAGTGAAAAGAATAGCGCCCCGATTCGGAAAACCAGATGTCCAGGTAGCTTCCGTCTTTGATTACTACCCTGGTTTTTCGGGCCGTACCTATTCCCATAATTTCAATATCTGCAACGATATCCCCGTATTGTGCTTTTATCCTGCCTAAATCAAGAGGCAACCGCACCACCCGCCTCAAGCCGGGTGACCAAATCCCGCAACTTGTCGGTGTGTCTGGTTAATTCTTCCCACAGGATGACATCTTCCCAGGTTGGATGTTCAGGAATTTTACCTATCTTGATTTTTTCTTCAAGTTCCGCATATCCTTGAGCGGCGTATTTTTTCTTCAAGCCATGAATAATTTTATTGTTTTCCTCCATCTTGGAAAGCAGGAACTTTTTTAACCCTTCCCTGAATATAACCTCAGCCGGTACACCGAGGATTTTTTCAGCGTCTTGAATAATTTGATTGAGCATAGCGATAATCACCCCCTGGCGATATTATACCCCGGGAAGATGCTGCTTTTCCAGCAGTTTCACTCACCAAAATCACCTTTTCTTCGCGCCCGGTATAGTCCTAGAGAAGCTCCCTGTATCCTTTGTCGTGGGTGTGGTGGGGCTGTCTGGCAGCAGGCACGGGTTCATTCCTCCTGTGGCTGTATTATACCACATCCGGCGGGAAATTGACACGGGGCGGGGCTGAACTAGATACCGAACCTGCACCGACAGTGAAAAAAGCCCCGCCGGCGCGGAGCCGGGGAGCGCTCGATAAGTTAATAAGTTAAGTGCCTGGCACCAGCTCACCCAAAAAAGCAGGAGGCACCAACAGTATCACGCGCCTCCTGTCCGCTTCTTGTCAATTATAAACCTGAGTTATAAATCTAAGGGCTATTCGGCAATCTTATCCAGTAAGCGTAGAACCATGGACGCCGCTTCCGCCCGGGTGACGTTGTTGCCGGCACGGAAGGAACCGTCGGGGTAGCCGCCCACGATGCCGGCCGCGGCGGCAGTGTTAATCGCGTCCTTCGCCCAGGCCGGAATTTCCGCCGCATCGGTGAATTGCGGGGGCTGCCCGCTGACGGCACCCAGTTTCTGCGTCAACGCGCGGCTTAAGATGGCCGCCAGTTCGGCCCGGGTGATGGAATTACCGGCCTTGAAGGCCACCCCGCCCTGGACGGGATACCCCTTTACCAGGCCGCTCTTGACCGCCGCCGCAACAGCTTTGCGGGCCCAGTCCGGGATGGCGCTGTTATCGGTAAAGTTCAGGACCGGCTCATCCGCCGGCGGCAGCTTCAGCGCCCGGACTACAATAGAAGCGATTTCCGCCCGGGTGACCGGGTTGTCGGGCCGGAAGGCGCCGTCCTCATAACCGCTGATTACATCCATGGCAGCCAGCTTGGACACTGCTTCGGCCGCCCAGTGGCCCTGCATATCTTTGAAGGCAACCACCGGAGTTGGTTTGGGCTGCGGCTGCTCCTCCTGCTTAGCCACGGCAAAGACCGCAAACATGGTCAGGTGGTCCACCGTCACGGTCACCGTTCCATTGCTGCTGTCCACGGTGCCGTCCAGCTTCACCCATTTGCCCGCCTGCTCATCATAATAGAAGGCGGCCGGTTCCCGGTCCTGGCCGAGCTTGTCCCGGTCATAGGAGAGGATAATGGTGATTTCACCCTTGAGCTCGCCATTTTTCAGGGAAACGTCCATCACCCGGCTAAGCAGGGTCATGCCAGAGCCTTCCGCCCTGCTGTCGCTAAGCAGTTCAGCCACCACCGAGGGATTGTTCCCGGTTACCGCGCCGGAAGGAACCCGTACCTTTAATTTACCGGTTATTTCAATAACGGTTTCGGTGCCGGCGGAAATGGATTTTTCCACCTTATCCTGGGCGGCTGAACCGCCTCCGCCGCCTCCACCACCGCCGCCGCCTCCGCCTCCGGATGAAGGAGCAGCGCAGGTGTTAAAGGCGAAGACACAAGCTGCCGGCAGGGCGTTGCCCGCCAGGTCCTCCACCGCCGCGGCCGGGACGGTCACGGTGTATTTGGTGCTGTAGGCAAGGCTGGCGGGTTTAATCGTCAGGACTTTGCCGCTGATGCTTTTCGTTATGGCGGCCGGGTTATTGCCGGCGTCTTTTAAGGAGACTTCACCGTAAGCGCTACCTTCTTTGACGTCCTCGCTGAAGGTGACCTTGATCTCCTTGTTCACCGGGACGTTAGTGCTCCCGTTAACCGGGTCGGTGGCGCTCACTTCCGGCGGGTCGGTGTCGCCGGGGGGCGGTGGGGCTTCCGAAACAGTCAAATCAAGTCTGGTTGCCACCTGGCCCGGAGTATAATTTGCCGTTTGGTCAGCTTTTAACCCGTTAACGTAGAACTCAATCGGATTCCCAATCTCCTCACTTGTTCCCTGAACGACCAGCCGCGGATCAAATCCTCCGGGGCCACCGTACTGCCCGTTAACAATGGAAATTGCACCCCGCTTTTCACCGTTCATCCAGGCTTCCACCGTACCGCTTAAAACCGGTTGCCCGTAGGCATCCTTCACGCTGCCCCAGAAATCCTGTGGCAGTGGCGGGGGGGATGTCCCCTGGGCCAGGGCCATCCCCCCACCCGTAACTGCCAGCAGCAGGGCAGCCACCACGAAGAGAACCGATGCTCTTCCGATGTACTGCCTGCGCATAATCTACCTCCTTTTACTCGACAGGCGGCATCGCCTGGCCGGCCAGATTGCCGGATGTGGTCATATAGACCCAGTAGCCGCGATACATTTTGAAATCATGTCCCGTTTGCTGCTGCGGCGTATACACCCAGCCCTCCTGATTCAGTTCCGGGCTGATGACCACCGCGTAGCTGCCGCTGATACTGGACAGTGCCTCATTAACTGGTTTGTCTTCATCTGCCGGGTTGCCAACCAGGTTCCAGCCCGCGGCAAGAGGCCTTACCGGCGGCGTGCCCAGGCCGCGCTTCGCCCAGAAGGTCGCCCCGGTTTCGCCCTTGAGCTTTACGTACAGAGCTTCCAGGGGGCGCAGCACCATGGTGTCCGGGTCGGCGCTGGTCACCGCGAACCACTGGCCGTCGGTGTACCCGTAGGCCCCTTCCACGTATTCCGGATGCTCCAAAATCTGGTCAATAGTGTTCTTTCCGTCCGCCAGCACCCACGGCGTGGAGACGATGTTCCAGCCGCGGCTCAGCGTCGTGACGTCGTTCGGACCTCTACCGAGGGTGGCGGTCGCCTTGGCCGTCAGGTTGAGGTCGGCGATGGAGGCGGTAAGTTCCACCGCAGTGCCCAGCGGGTCGTCGCTCTCGAGGTAGACGGTGACTTCGCTTTCATATGCCGGGATGACTGCCTGCGTGATGGGCTCCGCGGTCTGGTCCGTTGCATAGAAGGCACTGTTATTCGTGCTGGTACCCAGGTTTACCGTCAGGTCGCGGCCGGAGGCCCAGAGGTTGGTGAGCTTTACCGTCACCGGCACGCGGTCGTCGGGAAGCGCCGTTGCCGGAGCTACGATCTCCAGGGATGGCTGCTCGAAGGTCACCTGCTTCTCAGCGCCGGTCAACCCGCCCGCGGTGGCGGTCACCTTGTAGGTACCGGGCGCAGTCACCACGAGCCCGGCCTGCCACTCGTCAGCCCACTTACTGTACCCTAGCACCACGGAATCATACAATAGGAACGCCGATGGCGAGTCGTCCTTCACCGAGATGCGGAGCAACGTGTTCTGCGGCACCGGGTTGCCGTACTGGTCGACCACACCGACGCGCATCTTGGCAATGCCGATCAGGTCGGTAGCACCGATCTGCGAGTCGATCTGGCGAAACACCGAATCAGGCAGCGCGTACACATCCTGCTGCTCCTGCTGCGCCAGGTCGAGCGTGATGGCCTTCGCCTCGGCGGCGTTGACCACGGCCTTGTCGGAGTAGCCGATCACGCCCTCGGTGCGGAAAGCCACGGTGTAGCAGTAGGCGTCGCGGGCGCAGAGAGGCACACTGTTCTCCGCAAGCCAACCATCAGCCATAGCCTTCTTAGTCCAGCTCTCAGTGTCCACGTAGTAGACCTTCACGCTGGCCTGCCCTGCCGGGATGGTCACCTGGGTGATCGGGTCGCCGCCCTCAGCAGCAGCGTAGAACTTGCCGGTCGGGCTTTCAGTCTCCAGGTAGACCACACGGCCGTTCGGGCCCGCAGGAACACCGTTACCGTAGCGGTCCATAACGGTGATGGTAACCTCGCCCCGCTGGCCGGCGGTGAAGGTTGGCAGGCTTACCACGAGGCTGAGCTCGGCGCCGGTGCCCACGTTGATGGTGGCCTCAGCGCGCACCTTGTCGAGCGTGGGTGTCCCGTCGCTCAGGACCTGATCAACCTCGAAGGTCAGCTTGTGGGCGCCCACTGCCGTGGTGCCGGGCACGTAGTAGACCTTCACGCTGCTCTGGCCCTTAGGGATGGTTGCGGATGTAATGCGTGTGCCGTTTGAGGGCTTGTCGTAGAAGGTACCGGTCTTGTCGCAGCCCAGGCTAACTGTCAGGTCGTTCGGTGCAACAAACGGCCTGTCGGACTGATCCCTCAGTTCGATGGTGATCTCACTGGCGATGCCCACATCGCCGCTGGCCGGAACGCTCACGGCGAGCTTGTTGAGCACCGTCACGCCGACCGCCACCTTCTTGCTACCGGATACGCCTGCGCCGGAAGCAGTAATGGTGTACATGCCCGCCTTGCTGCTCTTGAACTTGAAGGTGGCGCTGCTCTCATCGGCCTTTACGGTGACGGGGTTCGGGTCAAAGGTGGCGCCGTCGGAAGGACTGGTGCTGAGGGTCAATTGGATACCACCACTAGGTGCCGTAGCAGAGTTCTCGTACTCGTCCTTCAGGGTGATGGTGTAGGTGCCCTCCTGGTTCACGTCCAGGTAGCCCGGGCCGATGATGTCGGCCTTGGTCGGAGTGGCCGGTACCACCTCCACCGCCACCGAAGCAGCCTGCATCAGCTTGCTGGCATTCTGGGTCACGTCCTCGGCAGTAAGGGTGTAGGTGCCGACCTTCTGGGGCACGGTCCAGGTTTCGGTAGCCCAGGAGGAGTTCTCATATATAGTGACCTCGGCCGTTTGGCCGCTTTCGAAGTTGGCTTCGGGATCGGTGTCGCTCAGCTTCACCTTTATGTCCTTGCCTGTGTTGTTCGTCGTTACATTGCCGTATTGGTCAGTGAGCTTAACCGTGATGTTCTGGCTCGATCCGGCCGTCACCTGGATGCCATCCTTGGAAGTGTCGGCATCGGTAAGACCGTCAATGACCAGCTTGGCCGGGTCTGCGGGCTGGATGGTGACGGGAGCTTTAGCTGCGTCCGTATCGCGTGCCGTTTTTACTGCAATCTGGTAGGTCTTAGCTTCCTTGGGGTTGGTTACGCCGTATACCGCAACACTCACCGAACCGCCGTTCGCTACTTCGAGCTCAGCAGGTGCCAAAATGTTGACGATCGTACCTGCGACAATTACGCTAGCCGGAGTATAAGTCTTGTTGTCGTACACAATCTTGGCTACTGCCTGTTGCGAGACGACATAACCAGTAGCGAAAATTACAGTTATTTGGTCCCCCGGCTGAATGCCACTGGTGGCTGTGAAATTCGCGGTGTAGTCGGTGGTCGCCCCCGCCTTATCGTTGGCGGCTGTAATATTTGGGCTTCCAACAGGAGATGCCCACGCCGGCACTCCCGGCAAAAGCGCCAGAAGTAAGGCGAGGACTGCAATGACGGAAATCGCCTTGCGCGCGCGTTTAGCAGACTTGCTCAAACCAATCACACTCACTCTACCAATTACCCTCCTTATTTAAAATTTTCCTGACATTTGGTAACCACCGCGAGTTTCTCACTCACCTTCCCACCTCTCGTTTCACCATCACCCCCTTTATCTCTCTCTTTCAGTCCTTAGAGCCCATACCTCGCGCGGAAAGCCCTTTAAAAAAACATTTCCGGCAGGAGCGGCGCTGTCTTTACCCGCCGGGCTCTCACGTGCCAGGCATCTCCGGCTCACCTTCACCTAATTGCGTATCGTGATATTCCTGGCCAAAAAAAAGCTCGTCCACGGTCACGCCGAAGAAGTCGGCCAGTTTCTTCTCCACCTCCTTGCGGGGGTGGCGGTGGCCGCCTTCAATCATCGCGTAGGAGCTCTGGCTGATCCCTACGGCCTCGGCTACCTGACGCTGACTGAGGCCCATCGTGAGCCTCAGCTGGTACATCTTTTCATTTCTCACCCCGCTCACCCTTCAACTATTCTTCGTACGGACAAACTTTCGTCGCTTAAAAAAGGCAACGTCACCCCCCTCTTAACCGGCCCCGAAAGCAGGCTCCCCCCCATCGTCCAGAGAAGCTTTCGACACCATCTGATCTACTATAATCACACTTTGCAATTACTGTCAAGGGGTTTGAAAAATTTTTCTATTCGGTAAGCAGCCGATGACCTATTAATATCACACTCCGAGATATTTGTCAATCGCCTGCGGATAAAATATTTCTTATTGTGATAACATATTGTTTGCGAGTGGCGCACTATGGTAAATTTAATCCGCAGGATGAGGTGAACGAGGATGCCGTTATTCGGTGGCAGGCTGGCTGCCCTGCGCCGGGAAAAAGGCCTTACGCAGGCTGAACTGGCGCGCTCTTTAAATATGGGGCAGAGCACGATCGCCATGTACGAAAAAAACCAACGCCGGCCGGACCCCGAAACGCTGGAAAGACTGGCCGACTTTTTCCAGGTCTCCGTAGACTACCTGCTGGGAAGAACGGATTTCCGCGGCAGGTCCGGACAAAAACGAACGGGCGAAGAAGGGCCGCCTGACCATGATTCCCGTGAGCTGGCGCCTGAATTGCGGCAGGTGCTTACCGACCCCCTGTTCGCGGAATTGCTTACGCGCCTTCCCGGCCTCACCCGGGAAGAAAAAGAATCGCTGGCCGAACACTGGAGCTGGGCGCTGCGGGTGATTGAAAAAGAAAGGGAGCGGCGCAAGAAAGCTTTGTTGCAAAGTGAAGATTTCCCGGGCAAAAAGGGATAAAAGGAAAATAATGTTTTTGAACCAGAATCAAATTATATATACATTTACCATAAAATGTTTAGAAAACAGTACTTGCCGAAAGGTATAATATTTTCATAACTTAGTTACAACCCCCCTCCCCCCGCTCGTGGAAGCTGCTTTTTACCGTCCGGAGGTGGTCTCCCTGATTTTTGTCGTCAGGCAGGTTTTTGCCCTCCTGCAGAAATACCACCTGAATAAACCACCAGGTTCTTACCTGTTGTACAAGATGGCCAAAAGAGAGGGGATCATCGTCAAACGCTACCCATTCCAGGGCCGGATTTTGGCCAGGTACGTCCAAACCGGAGACGACATCGCGCTGCTGACCTTAAAAAGGGGCCTGCCCAGAACAGAGTTTAAACACATGCTGGCCTGCGGCCTGGGCCAGCGCTGCCTCAAGATCGCAAACGGCGTATACGTCCACGGACTCCCCGGAGAAACCGAAGTAGAAGATTTCGCCGCCCTCCTTTTGCTACCGCCGGGGACAATACCTGGCGAAAGAGAGAAAGAAGAGTATGCGTGTTGCGCGATGGACGATCTGAACGTCCAGAAAATAGCAAATTCTTTCCAGGTACCCGCGGAACTGGTGCGCCGGAGGCTGGAGATCGAAAAGCGGCTAAATGAACAGCGGTTTCCAGGCGTTTCGTCAATCTAGCTCACGTATTTCAGCCAGGCCGACCGGGCCGGATTGACCGCCGCCTGCCGGGGAGATTGCTTCCCGCCGGCGCAGCAACGTTAATGGCCGGCCGGGTCTCCCTAAGTAGACGCGGGTGGATTACGTCCAGCCCGCCCACCATTTATTACAGCGTTCGCGGGCGAGCTCGTTGCGGGTAATGTTGGTCCTGAGCCCCTGGTCCAAAAAGCTGCCGGCGCAGGCGGCCATGTACCCGGCAGTGAAGGCGGTGTCCACCGCGCCGGTGAAGTTCCCGGCCTTCGTCAGGGTGAGGGCCTCTTTTGCCATGCGCCGGGCAGTGGGGGAAATTTTGGCGCCGGCCGCGGAAAGGGCGTAAGGGGGGGAGTTCTTTTTTTAGACTTCGGCCCTTTATACTTTGAGGTCTTTAAAGCCCCAGCAATACTCTTAACCTGTCTTCCACCGCCGCCACGGTATTTTGGGAAACTCCGCCCAACCGCGCCAGCAGCCTTTCCGTCAAAACGGAACGGATATCTTCACACTTGACGAAGCTTGTTTCTTTCACCCCGCCCTCCGGCGGGCTTATCTTTACGTGCAGGGGGGGTTTTTATCCTTCGTGGTGATCGGCAGGACCACCACAAGCCCTGCTGGACCGGAGTTGAACAGGTCAACCGAAATCACCAGGACGGGGCGCTTGGGCGGCGTCGTCGCCGGCACTTTGCCAGTTCCATTGCCGCCAGCAGGCGAAGGACCTTGTCCCGGCCGATACCGGGTAACTGCGCCAGTTCCGCCGGAGTGATGCCGGCCAGCCCCCGGATTCCTTCATTCAACAAGACAGTTAAAGTTTCATCCGGGATGTTGCCCAGCAGAACGGCTAAAACGCCGGTGAGGCCCTACGGAACTCAAGGAGCTTCAGACACAAATCGAACTTGACCGGGATTGATTTCTGCTCTCATTTATATTAGAATTCTTACTATAATAATTCTAACTAAAAGCTAAGAAGAACAGCGGAAAGATGAGCACGAATATAAACCGGAGGGGGCAAGCGCTATGGAGCCGGAACTAAGAGAAGGTGTAGATAAGGAACTGGCCAGGGAGCTGCACACCCTCCTTATAAAGTTCATGGGGCTTTATCATCAGAAGTTTCTTTGCGCCTTTCGGGATTGCGGAAGCAGGGGTACGAAGCTAAAAAAGAACCAGGAAAGACTAATCGCTTTTCTTTACTTCGAGGGGCAAGCCACGCCAAGCGAGCTTAGCCGGAAGCTTCACCTGGAGAAGGGAAGCCTTACTACACTTCTGGATTCTCTTGAGGAGATGGGGTTTGTTGCTCGGGAAGAAACACCCCGTGACCGACGAAAAACGCCGGTTTCACTAACCGACCCGGGCAAGGCCCATATGGAAGTGGTTATAGCCAAACACCAGGCAATCCTCCTCAATATCCTGAAAGAGCTCGAAAGACCATATGTGGAGGAATTGATAGCGAACTTGAGGAGAGCAGTAGAAATAATCGAACGCCTGTGAAAGGGTGAAAATGTTATCATCATGGTTAGAATCGAACGCTCTCAGGAACTCGAGCTTGCCCCCGTGGGGCGCTTGTTGTGGAAGTTTTCGGTCCCGGCTATAACAGGGATGCTGGTGAATGCCCTGTACAACGTAGTAGACAGGATATTTATAGGACGTGGAGTGGGAGCCCTGGGCATAGCTGCTACTACCGTAGCTGCAGATTTTTATTTTAGTCCGTCCAAAATACCCTAAAACTCTACAGATTAAATAATCTGAGAATATCCCGAATCCCAAAGGTAATCGAGAAAATTTTGCACTTTATTTTAGTTCCGCCAGGAGTTAAAATTATCTGCGGGAGAACCATGCAGGAAATCTTTTACACCCTGGTTACGCCTGAAGAATATTTTCGCCAAGGTAGGAATTTTCCCTTTCCCAAGCCGCAAAAATGCTTGCAACCGGACTGCCTGATTCCCATCCCCCCGAAAAAGCACGGCTTTTATCCCCGCAACGCCATTGAGCACAATTTTTCGGAACGGATTGATATCCGTCGCTATTACTGCGAGCGCTGCGGGAAAACCATCTCCTACCTGCCCTGTTTTTGCCTGCCCTACATCCAGTACACGCTGGAGACGGTTTTCTTCGGGCTGGTGTGCCACTTCGGTCTGGAGTTCTCCCTGGCGGTTTGCATAAAACTGCTCCGCGCCGTGAGCCGATACATTTACTGGACTTACCAGCATCTGCAGTTTTACGCGAGCCGGTTTACCCTCAACCTAAAAAGGATCTATATTGTTCTGCGCCAACTCCTCCCGGGCGTTATCCTCCCCGAACCTACAGAGAAGGGAGCCCAAAGGGTGCTCTACCTCGCGCTCACTGGATTTGCCGACATCCAAACCTTCTCCGTAAGGTTTTTTGAGCAAGGCGGGCGATCCTTTCTGGCTCCCTGCAAATAATTTTAGCATACCCAACGAAAGTTGACCACCCTATTTCTCCATCAAGGTCGGCAACAAACCTTTTGCCTGGGAGTTTTTAAACGCTTGTGCTACTATTTCTGGTGACGAATCTTAAAATTTCAAGGAGGTTTTAAGATGCTCGACACCAGAACCAGGGAACTCATTGCCCTCAAAAGGTTCTCCTTGCTCAGCCCGGTGCTAAACGGCCAGGTGAAAAACCTCAAGGATTACTTCGGACAACTCTGCGCCGGACCCATCGAGATGCCCCATTACGGAAGCAGGGTCTATTCCCCCAAGACGCTCATGAGCTGGCTGGGGGACTACCGGCGCGGCGGGTTCGACAGCCTTAAGCCGGGCTCCCGGAGCGACCGGGGGAAAAGCCGAAAGGTAAGCGCGGAGGTGATGGCCAAAATCAAGGCAAAAAGGGCCGCTAACCCCCGGATGACCGGCGTCATGCTTTACGAGGAACTGGTCAAGGAAGGAGTAATTGTCCCCGAAAAACTCTCTTTGGCCACCTTTTACCGCTTCCTGGCCAATAACCCCGAGCTTGCCGCGGGTAAGGAGCCGGAGGAACAAGAGCTAAAACGCTTCTCCCACCAGTGGGTAAACGAACTCTGGCAGACGGACATCATGTATGGACCTTATCTGCAGGTGGGCAAAACCAAAAGGCAAACGTATCTACTGGCTTTTATCGACGACGCCTCCCGGTTGATCACCTCCGCCCAGTTCTTTTTCACCCAGAACTTTTCCGCCTTAAGAGAGGCCTTCAAAGAAGCCGTTTTAAGACGCGGAATTCCTAAAATGATCTATACCGATAACGGAAAGGTGTACCGCTGCGGCCAGTTCGCGGTAGTCTGCGCCAACCTGGGCTGTTCTTTACTCCACACGGAGCCCTTTGCCCCTCATGAGAAGGGTTATGGAGAGTAAATCGTTATGTAGAGTCAGGCGTTAATTTTTCGATAAATAAAGCATTTATGGTTGACTTCCTCCACATAATCCTTCAATCTTAAGATGGTTCTTACAACCAAAAACTAAGACTGGAGGAGGAAAAAGTATGCAAAAAATGTTACCATTCAACGACTTGGTGGGGGTGGTCAAAGAAGAGCTTCATCGTGTCAAGTACAAGGAAACAAGGATCAATCTGTATGAATCGGTTTGGGATACCCTTGGGCAGTACATGGAAAAAAGAAACCTGAAATGCTTTGACATGAAGGTTGGGCTGAATTTTTTGGAAGAAGAATACGGCATTACCATGTTCGAGCACTTAAAACCTCCCAATAGTCTCCGAGTTAGGGCTGTCAACATGCTGGGGGAGTACCAGTTGCACGGAATTATCCTTTCTAAGAGACGGAAAATTGGTAAAGAATACTACCCTCCCGTAGCAAAAATTTTTGATGGCTTTATTCAATCACGAAGAAGCGGCGGCATTTCCGAAAAAACTTTGATCTCGAACGAACTGTATTTAAGTAGATTTTCCGAATACCTGACAAAGCAGAAGGTTAATGATATCTCTGAGCTAAAGCCCGAACATATCGTGGGTTTCGTCAACACCTTGGCTGGCACAACCAATGCCACCATTCATTGCACGACATGTTCCTTGAGGGTCCTATTCCGGTATCTTTATGATGAAAAAATCCTGGAAAAGGACTATTCCTACGTGGTGCCCCAGGTCAAAATTGATAAGACTTCCAGAATTCCATCTGCTTACAGCAAGGAAGAGGTTCAGAAACTGCTGGACAGCGTCGACCGTGGGAACCCGAAAGGCAAGCGCGACTATGCCATACTGCTCCTGGCGTCAAGACTGGGAATGAGAGCGGGCGACATATGTGCTTTGGCTTTCAAAAACCTCAAGTGGGAACAAAATGAGATCGAACTGATTCAGGAGAAGACACAGGAAAAGATCCTGCTGCCTCTGCTTCCGGAAGTTGGCGCGGCCATCATCGAGTATTTAAAATACGGCCGGCCTATGACAGAGAGCAACATTATTTTCATGCGTCACGTCTGTCCGATCACTCCCTTGACACCACCCTCTCTCCACAGCATTGTCTGGCAATATTTGCGATTGGCGGGAATCAGGATACCGGACGGGAAGAAACATGGCCCCCATGCCTTGCGTCATAGTCTAGCCAGCGCTCTTTTGGAAGAGAATACTCCGCTGCCAATTATCTCCGAGGTTCTGGGCCATACCACCACCGAAACCACATCCATCTATCTGAAAATCGATGTCAACCATCTGCGACGCTGCGCGCTGGATGTTCCTGAATTTGCGTGGAATCAGGCGGTGACCGGAGGTGCGGCCCATGTCCTCTAAACCTTTCGACTTCAACGGTTTCGTGGGTGATTTCAAGGAACTGCTGATCCAGTTCGTGCAGATGAAGCAGTCATTGGGGTTTGATTACACCGGGGAGGCCAATACTCTCAAGCGGTTTTCAAAATTCACGCTTAACTATGCCATCGAAAACCACACCTTGACCAAAGAACTGGCTGACGCCTGGACAGCAAAGAGACCGGGTGAGCGGGATGTTACCTGGGAGCGCCGGATCAACAACCTAAAGCAGTTTGCCCTGTTTCTGAGTAACCTCGGTTATGATGCCTACATCCCGGTCTGCAAAGCAAAGATCAACCGGCATTTATTTGTGCCCCACATCTTCACTTCTGAGCAACTCGACCGCATTTTCTCCGAATGCGACAACATCAAGCCGCACCCGCTCTCCAATCAGCACATCGTATTTCCTGCTATCTACAGGATTCTGTATGGATGCGGCCTTAGGATCTCCGAAGCTTTGGCTCTAAGACTAAAGGATGTGGATTTAAAACAGGGGATAGTTACCATTCGCAGTTCCAAGTTCAAGAAGGATCGCCTGATCCCCATGTCGCCTTCGCTGACCAGGTATCTGACTGCTTATTCTTTGAAGCTCCATACATTTTCTAAACCCGAGGACTATTTTTTTATGAAAAAAGACGGAACCGCATATTCCCCTGATACCCTTTATGATAAATTCCGGCAAATTCTTTGGAAGTGCGGGATCTCCCATGGAGGGAAAGGAAGAGGCCCCCGAATGCATGATCTGCGGCATACGTTCTCGGTTAATGCATTGAATCAGATGGTGCGGCAAGGAGTGGATCTCTACTGCGCTTTACCCATTCTTTCCACTTACCTGGGTCATGCTTCGGTTGGAGCGACGGAAAGATATGTGAGATTGACCGAAGAGGCATATCCGGGAATCCTGGACACCGTGAGCCAGACCTGCGCCTACGTTTTCCCGGCGGTGAAGGCCACATGAAGCCTACAGATTTTGCGTATTCCCTGACTTCTTACCTGTCGAAGTATCTCCCGGGCGAAGTTGGCGCCAGCAGCAATACTGTTCAGTCTTACCGTGACACGTTTTCTCTCCTGCTTAAGTACTGTGCTTCGGAAAAAGGCGTCCCGGTGGAAAAGCTGACCCTAAACCAATTGGACCGGAGACTGATCGAAGGTTTCTTGAGCTGGTTAGAAGATGAAAGAAAATGTAGTGCCTCGACGAGGAACCAGCGGTTGGCGGCCATTCATGCCTTTTTTAAGTATCTGCAGTTAGAGCAGCCGCACAGTCTTTATCAATACCAGCAGATTCTCTCTATACCGATGAAGAAGGTGTACGCGGTAAAATAAAACGGATGAATTTCGGCCAATAAAAATGGATGATTTTTACCATCTCCTCTCAACCAGCA
>JAIMBK010000032.1 GCA_023511535.1 Armatimonadota bacterium | reverse complement strand
ATCTCTTTGTTAATTAACTGGAAAAAATCGTCCAAAATTATTGGCCATTTTTCATCCAAAACTATTGACCGTTCACAGAAGGTCAGGAAGAAATCAATCAACTATCTGAACCTCGACGCCATTAAAAATCTGCTGGACATGCCGGATAGAAATACGAAAGACGGGAGACGGGATCTGGTTCTGCTCAGCCTGATTTATGACAGCGGCGCCAGGGTGCAGGAAATTGCCGATGTGAAAGTGGCGGACATAAGGCTTCATCCACCGGCAACCGTCAAGCTTACAGGAAAGGGCAATAAAACCAGGATCGTTCCCCTCATGGAGCCTATGGTCAAATTACTCGAACAATACCTGAAAGATAACAAGCTTTATTTGCCTCAATGCAACGAATACCCGCTATTTCGCAACAGCGGGGGCAACAAGTTGACCCGATCGGGAATAGCATACATCCTGAAAAAGTATTTCAGTAAGGCAAAAGAGCTGTTTCCGGAATGTTTCCCGGATGCAATTTCGCCCCATGTCCTGCGTCACAGCAAAGCCATGCATTTGCTCCAGTCCGGCGTTAATCTGATTTACATCCGTGACCTGCTTGGCCACGTCAATGTTCAAACAACTGAAATTTATGCCAAGGCCGATAGTAGCATGAAGAGAAAGGCACTGGAAAAAGCGTATGCCGATGTGGTATCCGATGAGTTGCCGGTATGGCAGCAAAATGCGGACTTGTTGGAGTGGTTACAGAATTTAGGGAAATAAATATCGTTATGTAGAGCCGATCCGGTTTTGATTCAATATCTTAACCTGTTTCAGGGGTTGGCTCTACATAAACTTTTACTCTCCATAACCCTTTTTATGTAGAGCTCTACATAAAAAGGGAAAAATTGAAAGATTTTTTAAAACCGTTCGCCTTCGGTTTTTAAGCGCCCTCGTTCCGGAAAAAATCAAAACTTTAGAGGAGCTCAATCTACGTTTCTGGCAATGGTTAGATGAAGATTACCAGCGGAAAATTCACCGCACTTTGAACATGAGCCCCTTAGATTACTTTATGTCCCAGGCGCACCGCTTAAACGTCCTTACCGATCCGGCGCTCCTGGAGGAGTATTTCCTTTTGCGGGTCAGCCGGAAGGTAAACCACGACGGCACCTTTTCTTTGGAAAAAATTCTTTATGAAGCTCCTCCCCAGCTGGCCAACTCCCGGGTGGAGGTAAGGTACGAACCCGAGTGGCTGGCCAACCCCGCCCGGCCAGTGTTTTTGTACCAGGACGGGATAAAAGTGGGGGAGGCCCGGCAGGTGAATTTCCACGACAACGCCCACGTAAAAAGAAAGGGGCGGGGGCGGCCGGCAAAAGATCCGGAAGAGCGGACGCCTGCGCCAGGCGCTCCCGTGGCGAGTATTTCCTTTACCAGCTTACTTGCCGAAGAAGGTGAAGATTGATGTTTAAGCAGTTTTTTGGCTTAAAGCATAATCCTTTTACAAAAGAAATCCCTCCGGAGCACCTGTTTTTAAGCGCCTGTTTAAAGGAGTTGGACTCCCGGCTCAAATACCTGCAGGAGGTAAGGGGGATCGGGCTTTTGGCCGGGGAGTCCGGAGCGGGCAAGTCGGCGGCCCTGGGCAGGTACGCCGCCAGTTTGAACCCGGCGCTGTTTAAGGTTTGCTACTTCGCCCTGTCCACGGTGACGGTGCTGGAATTCTACCAGGGTTTGGCGCTGACTTTGGGGGAAGAACCCAGGTACAAGAAGGTGGCCCTCTTCCACCAGATCCAGCAAGCTATTTCTTCCCTTTATTATGACCGGCGGATTACGCCGGTGATTATCTTAGACGAGATCCAGCTTGCTTCTAACAAGGTGCTGGAAGACTTAAGATTGCTCTTTAATTTTCAGATGGACTCCAAAAACCCTTTTGTTTTGATCCTCGCCGGGCAGCCGCTGATCAGAAACAAACTCTCCTTAAACGTCAACAACCCCTTGCGGCAGAGGCTGACGGTGCATTACTTTTTGCACGGGTTAAAGGAAGAAGAGTTGCCTTTTTACTGCCAGAGCAGGTTCAAGCTGGCCGGGTTGTCCGAAGAGATAATCACCCCGGCTGCCTATGCGGCGATTTATTCAATCACCAACGGGTTGCCCCGGCTGGTAAACAATCTGATGACGGCCTGTCTTTTATGCGCTTGCGCGAAAAGACAAAAACAGATCGACGAAGAAGTGGTCTACCAGGCCCAGCAGGAGTTAAATTTTTAAAAAGGGCGGATATACCAGGTGGAGAACGTTTTTGAATGCCTGCTAAAGATCAATGATCCGGCCGAGTTAAAGCTTACCCTGGCAGTTCTGGCCCGGTCAAATGGCAGACAATGGGTAAAAATTAGCGTTCGAGAAATCTCCTCCTTAACTGGTCTTAGCCCCGGGGCAATTGTCCGGGGGCAAAAGGAAATGGCCAAGCGCGGCTATGTTTTCAGGCATTGCGACGAGTACAAAGTTTTTTGGGACAGGCTGTGTCCGTCTGTCCGGGAAAAAGATTCTGGTGAGCAGGAGGTAGCCGAGCTTAAGTCATACTTTCTCCGGACAGGTTTCCTTGATTTGCTGCCGGTTGCCCTGGATTTAGCCAGGAAGCTGGGCTATGGCCCAGGGGAAATGATTGAGGCCATTTGCAAAGTAGCTGATAAACTAAAATCAGATCCGCCGACGAGGAGCCGGTTAGGTTGGTTTAGGACAGTTTACCAGGAAAAATTACGGGAAGCAAGGGCAGAAATATTAGCTTTTCGAGCAAACAGGCCGAAAACGGCGAAACTTTAGCGGTCAGGGCCAAAATGGTACCTGGCCTTTCTTTTAAACCAGGAAAAAGACGGACTGACGGACGGACTGAAAAATTGAATACTACCGTAAAATGATATTCTTTTCCATGCCCACTAATTTATTTTGATAATCCTGGCCATTCTTGGGCTTTTTAAGTAAAATTTAATTTGCGACTCGTGTCCTAACTAAAATGAGAACCTACACTGCAGGATGCGCAGAAACGCAGGCTTCATCCCCTGGCCGAAATACCAGAGGATGGTCCGGGAAGTTTCTTTTATGTTCGTTGCCAGGGCCAACAGGTCCTCGTTAAAGTTAGCCTTCGGGAAGCGAGTTTCAAGCACCCGGACGATGCCTTCCATCGCCCGCCGCGCTGGAATCCCCAGCCTGCCCAAGTCACTTAACTGATCACCTGTAATGCCCAGCTGATCTTGCACCCACTGAAGAGGAATGTTCAGGTTTTCGGTAACCTGGTATAGTTCCTCCATTTGCAGCTTGCCCTTGGAGGCGATCTGCTGGAATCCCCGGAAGGCAAATTTAACGTCGTCCAAAGAAGCTCCGGTAAAGAGCATCGAGTTCCCGAAGGCTTCCAGGGCCCTCTTCGTGAAGTTTATGTCCTTGGTTACAGCCAGCAGGCGGCCGCCCATCTGGGCCACAAACGGAACGTCATAGACCGGGGACTTCAGCGCGAAGGCAACCAGCTCTTCAAAGTTTTTCCTGCCTTCTTCTATAGAGGCAGAGTAGTTCAAAATGGAATTCTGAGCCCGGTCCATTTCCCCGGCTAATTTGAGCGGGTATCCGATCAGTCCGGCCATCCCGGCGCCGGCGCCCAACATGGTCAAAGGGCTGGTTAGGGTACCGGTGATTCGCCTAACTACATTGGTAGTTCGGTCCATAGCTTCAATCGTCACTCTGTGCACACCACTAAGGCGGTTCAGGTTGGCTTCAATCCGCCTGGCCGGCCCGGATATGCGGTCGATCAGGCGGACGGTGGGGCTGATCCGCATCCGGTTAAGCATCTCCCCGCGTTTACGGGTCTGCTCAACAAACCGCTCCATGGCTTTGAGTTCACTTTTGGTTTTTTCGGTGCCAGTTACCCCAATCCCTATTTCCAGCCGGTAGAATTCTTTTTCAGGCATTTTTACACCTCCTCTTTTGCTGCTCGTATAACGCGGTCAGTTTGTTTAGGCGATTTTCCAGGGTTTTGCCCAGTGCTATTAACCTGTCAACTTCCGCCTGGCGCCTGTCTACCTTTTTGCGCCAGCGTTCCCACTCCCGGCGCTGGGCGCGGGACGGGCCGAACGGGGGTTCCTCCGCCAGGAGTTTGTCGATATCTAATTTCCTGAGTTGTGCGTACCCCTCGTCGGCCTTCCTTATGATTTCTTTTATTTCTTTCTTTAGAAGCTTTGTATCGTCCAACATTGGTCACCTCGCTTCAGGAGAATATTTCACGTGGAATAATTTCACCGTTGCACGGGGATGCTGCCATTCTGTACCGGAAAGGGGGGCGGGGGGTTCCTACCCGGTTGGATCCCATTTAAGATTTTTATAAAAGATTAGGGGGGAAGCCCCGGAAACCCCAAGAGGGGGCTTTTACGCCGGCGCCGCTGGATAGACCGCCGGAAACGGAGGCAAACCGCGGCTCGGGGACGGCGGCGGCAACCCCTATAAGATTAGCCGGATATTTCCTGTCTCATTTCCTGGTCTTTGATTTTACTCCAGTCCAGAGACAGAGCACCGAACAATCTTTGGGCGCCGTTAACAGTGGAGATTATTTCCTTCAGGCGCTCTTTACTGTAATGTTTTGCTTCCAGCGGCAGGGCAGGGTATTTCCCGGTAGATCGAGAAGTACGCAGGGCGTCCTTTGCCCATTGCCGTAAGGCTTCTTTCTCTTTTTCATAGGTTCTGTAAGCCTCGTCAAAAGCGGGGTTTATGCCTTCGACTATAACATTTGCCGTCCCTTCCCGAAGTTGTTGCAGATAGTCGGCAGTTGCTTTCTCATCGGCCGGTGCAGGTTCTTCCGGAAAAGCCACGCTTTCGAGTTGTGACTGCAAGGCGCTTATCTTGCCATTTAACACGCGGAGTTTTTCGTTATATTCTTGGGCCTTTCCGAACCAGGCTCTTTCGATTACCAGGAATTTGGCTTTGGCCTCTTCGTACTTTTTTTGTTCTCGGTCCCGCTCCCCGCATACCCGGTCAATTTCCGCCTGCAACTGGTCAATTTGCAGTTGCAAATGCTCGGGCAGAGCAGCAGCTTGCTGATTACGCAGGATGGCTATCCTCCGGTCGATGTCGGCGATTTGGTCATTTACCTGCCTGATCAGCGTTTCTTCCTGCTGGGTGCTCTTGCCCCGGATTAAATTTTCTTCGATATGCTTTTCTGCTGCTTCTTTCAGTCGTTCAAGCTGCTCTTTGACTTTCTGAGCATTTTTAATCCTCTCTTCCAACAGTTCCCAGGTAGTTTGTTGCTTTTTGATTAACTGGAGCATGTCACATCACCTTTCTTAAAGTGTCCTCCGGAAGGAGGCAATTATTTTTCTATCCTGTTCCAATGACCAGTCGGAACCCGGACCGCCGGCGCCAAACAGGGAGGCGCTATGAAAAAGCCTGCGGACAGCTGGAGGCAGAGGTTCGTTGGTCGGGCCGCTCTCCACGGCACCCAAGGCAGCCTGGGCAAGGGCGATCACCACGTCGATCTTATGAGACGACTTCTCCTTGGTTATCTTCCAGCCCCGGGGGGTCTCCAGGGCAACGGCCCGCTGCACCGCCAGGCGTAGGCCGTCGTCGGGGTAAGCGATCAGGTTGCCGCCCTTGATCAGCTCGTAAAGGTTCTGACTCGCCGCCGTAAGGTTCGGGGTAGACTGGGGGAATTCCACCATGTTCACCCCGGCTTTGGTCAGCGTGGTGGCGGACCGATGAAACTGGTACGGGTCGTACCGGGCTTCCCGGATGCTGAAACGGTTCTTCAATTCCAGGACTGTCGCTTCCAGGGTGTCCTCCAGGTCCAGGGGGTCCTGCGGGCTGGGTTGAAACACCCGGTGGAAGACCAGGCGCACTTTCTTGAGGTGACTATCCCAGGCGCAGGCCACAACCGCCGCGCTGTCGCGCTTGACCGAAGCGTCGATCCCCAGGTAAACCGGCAGGTTCTGATCGGCAACCAGGGGGCGCCAGGTAGGGTCAACGCAGGTATCCCACCAGTCCATGTCCACAAAAGCAGACTCGCCGGACACCCAACGGTTTTCGTGAAGGCGCAAATAGGCATTGGTCCGCAGGGATTTGCGCTGCTCCGCATAATATTCCGGGGTCTGCCAGGGCATCCGGGGCCGGTGATCCCAGTACATAAACAGCCGGCCGTTGACGTAAATAGGGAGGTCTTCGTCAATCCGCTCCCCAGCCAGCCCCTGCTTGTAGAGGTCCCAAAGCAGCTCGGATTCCCCCTCGAAGCCGGCGTAGGTTACCACCAGGCGGATAGAGTTCTTGCGGGTAGGGATGGGGGTCATCTCGTCCCAGAGCCGCCGGCTGCGCTCGCTGGTATACGCCCAGAGTTCGTCCCAGACGGTCAGCCCGTGCCGGGAGCCGGCGGCGCCCGCGTATTCGGAGGCCAGGGCGGCAATGAAAGTGCCCGTGGAAAATTCAATCCGGTTTTGGGTCACCTTCGCGCTGGCGGCCAGCAGGGGGTTGGCCTCTACCGCCCGGGCCACGTCCTGAAAGGCGCGGGACTTGGCCTGTTCCTCATCGTTCGCTAGCATGTAGATTTCGTTAAACCGCCCCTGGGTGAGCGCATACCAGAGGGTGATCAGGGCCGCGATGGTCGTCTTGCCGGATTTTTTGGGCGCTGAATAAATCACGGTTTCGTAGGGCAGCCGGCCGCCCTCGTCCGGGGTAAAGGCCAGGCGCAGGATTTTCTTTTGGTGCGGCTCCAATTTGATCGGCCGGCCGGTTTCCGGGAGGATAAATTGGGATTCCGCCCAGGCCACAATATTCCGGCGCCAGAGATCAATCAACTTCTCCAGTTTCGCCAACCTTGTCCACCTCTTTTTCAGCCATAGCTTCCGCAAGGTCGAAGGTACGGGCCACGTCGAGGCCCATCTTCACCCGGGCGGCGGGGGTAAGGCCCAGGGCCTGGCAGTATTCCCGCGCTTCCTTCAGCAGCCTAACCAGTAATTCAGTCACCGGCCGCAGTTGTCCTTTGGCGTTGGTGAGGGAACCAACCTTATCCAGGTATTGTTCGCATTGCTGAATCCTGCGCAGGGCAACGGCAAGCAGGCCGACAGTCACCTGGTCGGCGGGCCGGATGTAGGAGCTGGCCTCGCCCTCCAGGATGCCGTTCAGCATGGCCGCCACCTGTCTGGTTTGAGGCTGAAGCAAGGTTATTTCGTAAACCCCGTGGTTGTCCCTGCCGTGGTAGCGGCGCTCCCGCTCCCCGGCCTCGATTTCCGCTTCCTGCTTTTGCTGCTGGAAAGGCCGCAGGTTCATCAGCGCCCGTTGCCGTCCCTCGGGGGTCCTGGGGCCGCCGACGCCTTTACGGCTTCTGCCTGTTCTCGCCATGGTTTAACCTCCGGCTGCGGCGCTTTAGCCGCTTTCTTGCTTCCTGTTTCCATTTGCGCGATTACATCTGCCTGCGCTCGTGCTTGGTCATGACTTACTCCGAATCTGGTTTCTGCTAGCCGGTCATTCGGCCACCGGTTGACATATACCTCACCGGTTACAATGTTCACCCAGACCAGGGTAGGCGCTATCGCCCGCCACGGGGGGCCGCGGCCGGTCTCCATAAACGAGGGAAGGACCAGCACCCTGGGAGATTTCTTGCCCACGAACTGGCCGCCCCGGGCCCGGCGCTTTTCCCGGTTGTCCTCGGCCAGAAGGCGGCCGATGTTCTCCGTCTCCGCCCCCGGCTTCCTCATGCCCTGATCTTTCCTTTCGGCTCCCTGGCTTTTGCCGCCCGGCGGATAAACTTCCCGCGCCGCAGCGCCCTCTCCCAGATGAGCGGGTTTGCCCGGAGCAGGGAAAGCACTTCATCTTCGGTCAGGAACAGCAGGCATTTTGTTAATTTGATTGTAATGAATTGTTCTGCCATGGGTCTTGCTCCCGTCCTTTTATCGGATGACAAACGCCGGTTGCTGTCTAAGAGAATGGTTATTGCTTGCTGAATTCTGGCTTGCAACTATCCCCAAACTATCCCCAAGGGCTTACAAAGCCTTGCGCCGTGCAGCTTCCGGGTACGCCTGCGGATTAATTGTCCGCAGGGGTGCTGCCATAGCTTGGTAAACGTATTTAACGACATCTTCCCAAAATGCAGTATTCTCAAGGCTTTACGGGTTTTTGGCTGCTGTACCGGATGAACCGGCTGTACCGGATGAACCGGTTTTTTCTATTTAAACTTCCTGTAATACACTTCTTGGTTTAAAAGGATTCAAAGAAGTTTGTGGTACGGCATATTTAAATAGGGCTGAACCGGTTCATTCGGTTCAGCTGGATCAGTTACAAATTATCCCAAAAGTCATCTTTTCCAGTATTCTCAAGGCTTCGAGGGTTTTCGTCAACTTGCTCATCAAGCAATCCAATTCCACGCCAAACTTTTTCGCGGGCATATTCTGGACCGTGAAGATCACGCCAAACTCCGGGAAAATTAGCCTCAATTTCTTGGTTAAAAGCTCTTTGCGACGCAAATCGAAAGCCGTTTTCCTCACAAAACTTTTTATATTCCTGGTAGAGTTTTCCACGGTTAACATAGCAGTCCGGTTTAACCACGCAGTTTTCCGCGATAAACGCCAGAACGTTTGAATTCTCTACTTTGTACCGCTCTATTTGCGCCCGGGTCGTGTCATTTTCGCTGAAAGTAAAATTGTTTGTCATCAGCCGCCGCAGCCCTTCCAGCGCCCAGGCGAATATCCCGTCAACCTCCTGAAAGAGCTTTTCTTTCAAGTGCTTGTCTACCTTGTCATCGGGAATCACGTTTTCAAATGGGATAATAATCAGCCGGCGGTAAAACGCGCCCGTTTGGTCTTTCGAGTAGGGCAGTCGGTTGCAGGAGAAGAGCAGCCGCGCAAATGGCTTAAAAGAGAAGGGGTTTTTGAATTTTCGCTCCGCCGTGATGGTATCTTCTCCGACAATTGCCTTGAAAGTCGCGGTATCTTCAATCGCCCGCGCCGGCAAATCCGCCGCGACATTTGCCAGCTTTCCAAAGAGCTGCGCCGTCTTGAACCGGTCGCCCAGGTCCTGCCATTCGACGTTTGATACATTCTGCTTGCCCAGCATGTATTCCAGGACAGATAGGACTGTAGACTTTCCACTTTGTCCGGGCCCGTGTAAAACAAATGCTTTCTGCGCCAAAGTCAGGGGCACCAGGCAGTAACCGTAAAATTCCTGCACCAACAAAACGTTTTCCGGCGGCAGGATCTCGCCTAAAAACTTCAAGAACAACGGGCACCCCGCGCCTTCGTCATAGTTACAGTTCAGCTGAACAATTGATAAAAAGTCCGGGTCGTGCGGTCTAAAAATACCGTTCTTTACATCCAAAAGGCCGTTTTTCAGGTTGATAATAAACGGATCCCTGTTTAAGTCCCCGGTGCTTTTTAAAACGTCCAGCTTCCAGAGGTTCATTGCATCATTGATCCAGGAGCTTTTGCAGCAGTCATCCGGCAAATACTTTTTTATCATCGCCGCCGCCTCGTCATCGCTGATTTCCCGGTAGACGCCCCCCCGGTACGCGAAAAACGTTTCCCCGGCGTAGAATACCCGCTCGTTATTAACCAAATGCCGGGCCAGGACGCCGGGGAAGAATTTTACCCCCATCCTGGTTGAACGCAGCCAGGCCGGTCTGCTTTTTTCTTTGAGAAATGCCGCCGGGCTGTTGGTAATCTCCCCGTCCTCGTTTGTGTTTACTTTCTTAAAGCATTTCTCAATCTGCTCCACGCCGCAGCCGAACGTCAGGCACCGGGTCGGGGCTATTTCCTGCTCGGCCGGGTCCTCTATGCGCCGCTGGATTATTTGCTCGCTCTGCTGGTCATGTTTCTTTGCCGCCCGCGAAAATACCCATGCGTCCTCAACCCGGCCGGCTGCGATAAACAGGGCCACCCAGTTGAACCACGTGTCGTAATCCAGACCGTCCCTTTGCTGGACCTCCCAATCCTGCTGGAATCGTTCGCACTTGTCGGCCAGCTTACCCAGCATAAAATCGGCGCCGGAAAGTTCTTCCCTGGCTGTTTTCTTGGTCCCCGTCTGCCGGGTCATGCGCTCGATAATCCACTGGGGGGCCAGCGCCGGTTCACCAAATGTCCAGGGGTCCTTTCCCGGCGCCCACTGGTAAACGTCTCCGCTGGCGTGTATTGAAGGGGGGATTACCGTTTGCTGGCCGGTCCCTAAAAGCGCCAGTTCTTCATGCTCTTTCTTCCTTTCGGCCTGGGAGTATTTTTTCAGTTTAATACCCGGCGGAATCCGGTAAAGCAGCCGACGGCTTTTATCCCCCCGGCGAAATTCCCAGGTTTCCGGTAGGTCGCCCTTAGACCATTCAGCCAAAAGCCTCTCCCCGGCGTCCCCGTCAACGTCCACGCCCACCAGCCCGGACGGTTCACCTGTAAGCAGGCCGATGTTCGCCCAGGGCCAGTTCTTTTTCCATTGGGCAATTTCAATATCCGTAGGCACGCCACGCTTTTGCCATCCGCTCAAAAGCGGAACTTTGCCGGGAGTCTTACAGGTGTTTTTATGGGCAGCGCCTACGCTTGAATGATTACAAGGGCAGAGGGGAATTACCGGCCAACCCAGCTTAACATACGAATGAATGGTGTCCAGAGGCTTTTTATACTGTTGCTTTTGCGTTGCACTCAATCTAAAACACTCTCTTCCACCAGCCGGCTGCAGCCGGTTTTTATTTTAAGCGCCTGATTCCCCTGACCGCCGGTTCTACTTTCTTTAAGCTTGCCTGCTCCTGGGCCGCAAGCCACTGGTCCAGGCTTTCCCGGCGAAATAAAATTCTGCCGTCGATCCGGACGTGGGGCACCCTCCCTGCTTTCGCCAGTTCCAGGAGTTTCCAATAACTAATCCCGATGTACTTTGCTGCCGGTTTTGCGGTCATCGTTGCCCGCAGGTTTTCATGAAGCCCGCTCATTTTTTCCGCCCCCCGCGCCGGGGATTAGTTCCCCGGACAAAATTTGATCAAGCAGGGGGTTGTCCCCCCATAAGGTTTCATAGTCAACGCGCAACACTGCCGCCGCCCGTTCCTTAAAAGCGGGCCAGGGTTTGCGGTATCCGCGCTCAATCAGGCTGACATTCGTTGGTGCAACGCCTAATTTTTTAGCAAATTCCCGATGGTTTAAGCCTGCCAATCGCCTGAAAAACTCCAAGCGAGAGATTTTTGGCACAATATAACCTCCTTGGCAAAAAAATTATCTAAACCCTATTGTAAAGATAAAAACGTAATGATAAAATATAAAATAGCATTACATTAAAGGGGGTTACTAAATGAGTAAAGTTTTTCCTGCGCAGTGGGATTCTAGTGAAAATGGCGTAAAAAATGGAGTTCATAAGAAAAACGATGAGATGGACCTTTTTTTCTCTGTCTGGCCAGTTTACGCACCATACAGGATCTACAAGGAAAAAGTATCGGAGCAGCTTAAAGAAGATACGGAGGTTTTAGAAGATGGTAAGTTTATAGTAAAGCGAAAAGGAGAAATTTACGAAAGACCTACCGGTAAGTGGCTTATTTCTGGCAACCGGGAGCAATATTGGAGGGTCTGGCAACAAAGTAGCCCAACCTGGCAGCAAGATGTCAAAGGGATTCATTTTATCAACCCGGCAAATGAAAGGTCATTGTTAAAAGATGTTTTAAAATTGAACATAAAAGACCATGATAGCATCCTTGGTTTTGTCAACCGCTACGGCCTTCTGGGAGTCAGTTTTAAAGAATCTCCCCAAAGGAATATCGCTCAAATGCCACCAGTAAACTATGGGGTTTGCGATGAGGATCTATTAGATTTCCAGACAGCCATTTCGGGCGTTCAACAAAGCTACAAGTTATGGAAAGAAGGAGATAGGGACCATCTTTTAGGAAAACTCAGGATTAATCTTGCCGGCATTCGCGAATATCCGCAGATAAACAACGAAGGGAGAATCGTTCCCGGAAGAGCTGGGTTAACCCTGTTGGACTATATATGGCTGCATTTTTATAAAATCGTGATAGGCCAATACCGTGAATGCCGCGATTGTGGAAGTGTTTTTGAAGAGATTCATGGGAATCAAAAGTTATGCCCTGAATGCCAATTAATGGCTAATAAACGCAGGGTTAAGAGATATCGTGAAAATAAGAAAAAGGAGGGTGGTAACTAATGCCTGGGTCAATCGAAAAGAGAGGTAAAAACTCCTGGCGCCTGGTGGTAAGCTGCGGGCTGGACGGCGAGGGAAGCCAAATCAAGAAAACCAAGAGCGTCACAGTAAACACTGACTGCCCGGAAAAGTCATGCAAGGGGTGCGCCAAAATAACCCGCTGCCGGGTCAGGAAGGAAGCGGAGCAGGCTCTTGCGGAATTCGTCCTGGAGATTGAGAAGGGGACGTTCGTCGCGCCGTCAAAGCTTACGTTCAAGGACTTTGTCAACCGCTGGATTCGTGACTATGCCGAAACCAACCTGGCGCCGAAAACTTTGTTCCGGTACAGGCAGCTGCTCGATTCCCGGATCTTCCCCGCCATGGGCCACCTGAAGATCGAGCAGATCAGGCCGGTCCACCTGCTGGAGTTCTACAAGAACCTCCAGGAGGACGGCATCCGCTTAGACGGCAAGCCGGGGAAACTTTCGGAGAGGACCATCCTGCACCACCACCGGCTGCTTTCAACAATTTTCAACGACGCCGTGGAGTGGCAGGTAATACCCTCCAACCCCGCCGCCCGGGTGAAGCCGCCGAAGGTGAAGAAAAAGCAGGTCCCCTGCTATGACGAGCAGCAGACGGCGGCACTCTTGGAGGCGCTGGAAAAAGCCCCGCTGAAATACCGGGTGATGATCGCCCTGGACCTTGCAACAGCCGTCCGGCGGGGGGAGCTGATGGGCCTGGAGTGGAAGGATGTGGACTTTGAGAAGGGGACCATCACCGTGCGCCGGGCGGCCCAATACCTGCCTGGGAAGGGGACCTTTGAAAAGGACCCGAAAAACGAAACGTCCAAAAGGACAATTGCCGTTCCCGGCTCGGTCATGGCCTTGCTGAAGGAGTACCGGAAAGACTGGCTGGAAAACAGGCTTAAAGTGGGGGACCTCTGGAAAGGCTCGGACCGGCTTTTCACCACTTGGGACGGCAAGCCGATGCACCCGGATACAGCTACCAAGTGGTTCCCGAAGTTCCTGGCGAAGAACGGCCTGCCGCACATAAATTTCCATGCCCTGCGCCATACCTCGATAAGCCTGCTCATCCTGGAGGGGGTCCACCCGAAGGCGATCAGCGCCAGGGCAGGGCACAGCAACATATCCACCACGATGGACATTTACGGCCACCTTTTGAAGAGCGCCGACAGGGAGGCGGCGGACAAGCTGGAGGGGCTGTTCAACGGGAAAGCGAAAGCAAATTAGGCGGCCGGAAAAGGCCGTTTCTCTTTATTGGCTATTTTCCTGACTTGTAGGGGATTGTTGGGGAACGTTTGGCGGGGACTATCCCCAAACTATCCCCAATTTAATTTTTCGGCTTACTTTGCACCAAAAAGAACAACCCCGCAATTCCTTGCGGGGCTTAAGTTTTTCCTGGCAGGGGAGACAGGACTCGAACCCGCAGCCTACGGTTTTGGAGACCGCCGCTCTACCAATTGAGCTACTCCCCTTTATTTTCTAACGATTAAATTATAAAATAGCTTTTTGCATCTGTCAAGAACGGCTGCTTCGCTTTTTTGTGCCATTTCATTTTTTGTGCTCGCTTTTTTGCCGCCCCTGGCGGCCCGGCAGGGAACGAAAGTTAATTTTCCGGACAAAAAACTTTAAAATCAATTTAATCAAAATATAAATCAGTCCAGGAAGGATTTTCACCGTAAATATGGAACGTATATGTAAACGGAAAATCTTCGTGGAAAGGGTTGATCTGATGGCCATTGAATATCGAATTACCCATTACAAGACAACCTTTCACAATCCTTTACAAAACTTCGAATTGACCGAAATTCCCTGCGAGATCAGATATGATCCCTTAACGGGGCAGGCGGCGCGGCTGATTTCGATTCGCAAGCCGAACCTGCCTGAGCACGACTGGACGCCCTTCGTCGAGGAGTCCCGCCGCCGGTTTTGCCCGTTCTGCCCGGATCAAATAGAGCAGACAACCCCCCGGTTTCCGGAAGAGCTGATCCCCGGCGGCCGTTTCCGGTGGGGGGAAGCCACGGTAGTTCCCAATTTAAATCCTTACGATCAATACTCGGTAGTGGTAGTGATTTCTCCCCGCCATTATTTATCTATGCCGGAATTAACACCTGAAGTGATCAGAAACAGTTTTGAAGCAGGCCTGGAGTTTTTAAAAAGGGTTTCCGCCAAAGATTCGCAAGGAACGAAATACTGCTCCATAAACTGGAACTACATGCCTTATTCAGGCGGTTCCCTGATTCACCCCCATCTCCAGGTGCACGCCGGCCCCCAGCCGACCAGCCTGGTGGCCCTGATGCTCACCAAAGCCGCGCAATACTACGAGCAGAACAAAAGCGTTTACTGGGCCGATCTGCTGGCCTCCGAAAAGGACCAAAATGAACGCTACCTGGGCCGGACCGGCAACGTTTCCTGGCTGGCCGCCTTTGCTCCGCGGGCTCTGTTTGACGTAATCGCCGTGCTCCCCGGCAAAGTGACCATCAATGATCTCACCAGGGAAGATCTGGCGAACCTGGCCGAAGGTTTGAACAAGGTAATCACTTTTTATCAAAAAGCCAATGTGGCCAGTTTCAACGCCGGGCTGTACTTCGCCCAAAAAGAGGACGCCGGCTTTTGGGTGACCGCCCGTCTGGTGGCCCGCTTCACAATTTTTCCCCTGGTGGGCAGCGACTACAGCCACTTACAGGTTCTGCACGATGAGGCGTGGGCAATGTACCTGCCCGAACAGCTTGCCCGGGACCTTCAACCTTACTTTCAAGAAAAATAAGTTCCGGCAGGATTCTTGACTTCCTCTCACGAATTAATAATTATATCACAAGTTCACTGACCCCAAGGCGAGCAGGGCACAATCACTTTTCCATGTTTTATTCCCCTTGTCTGTTCAGCAAGTATTATTCAGCAAGGATAAATTAATGCGGTCAAACAATTTTAAAGCGGAGGGATGATCCCGGTGAAGACCAGATGCATGTTATGCGGGCGGGTGATTGAAATCGAAGAATTTCCCGCCGATCCGTACGAAGACGAGGAAGACCTGCCGAAAAAACGCTCCCTGCAGGTATGTCAGCTCTGCCAGGCGAAATTAAAGCACGAGGCCGATGAGTCCCAGAAGGTGCCAAAGCCAATGTAGTCAAGTAATCAAGTAATATAATTGAGTGCAAATTTAAAAATTTAGTCCAGGAGGTTTTGAAACTGCAAAAAGGATTACGCTTTCTTTCGCTTGCCGTAATTGTCGCCGTTATCCTTTTTTTTAGCCTGATCGGCTGGGCAGCACACCTGTATACGGACTGGTTATGGTTTAACAGCTTAAATTACCAGCAAGTTTTTAAAACAATTCTGGTTTCCGAACTCGGGCTCCGCCTGGCGGTTGGGGTGGCCACTTTTGTTATCCTGTTTCTCAACCTGTTCCTGACCCGCCGGACGCTGGTGAACGCGGCCAGGCTCTCCCGGCCGCTCCAAGACGAAGAAGGAGTGGTCACTCTTTATCCCCCGCCCGCGGGCCAGTTACTTAGTTACCGGACTTTAACGGTTCTTTTTGTCCTGGTCAGTGCTGTCCTGGGTCTTTTCCTGAGCCTGGGCGTCAGCGGCGACTGGGTTATCCTCCAGAAATTCCTCCACGCCACCCCGTTTGGGACGGATGATCCCGTTTTCCAAAAAGACATCGGGTTTTACTTTTTCACCTTGCCCTTTTACCAGTTTCTTTACAAGCTCTGCAACTGGTGGGTGCTGCTGACTGCGTTCGTGGTCGCGCTCGTTTACTTTGTTGCCGGGATGATGGCCGGACAGGCCGCGAACCCATTCCAATCCATGGCGGCCCGCTATCACCTTTCCGCTCTGGCGGCTGTCTTTTTCCTGATCCGGGCCGGCGGCTACCGCCTGCAGCAGTATAACCTCCTGTATTCCGAGCAGGGAGTCGTTTACGGACCCGGCTACACCGATCTCCACGCCAACCTGCTGGCCTATAAAATTATGTTCCTCCTGGCCTTGCTCGTCGGCGTGGTGATTATAGTGAACGCCTTTTTGAAACGCTTCCGGCCGGTCCTGTACGCGATCGGGTTTCTGGTCGTTGCTTCCGTGGTTTTAAACGGTATTTACCCGGCCCTAATGCAAAAGCTGATTGTCCTGCCTAACGAAATGGAACGGGAAAAACCGTACATTGAAAATAACATTAAAATGACGCGCCTGGCTTATGATCTGGACAAAGTAGAAAAAAAGGATTTTCCCGCCGGGCGGACGATTACCGCGCAGGACGTCCGGGAAAACCAGGACACGATTAAAAACATCCGGCTGTGGGATTACCGCCCCCTGCAGCAAACTTACAGCCAGCTGCAAGAGATGCGCACCTACTACGAGTTTAAAGATATCGACGTGGACCGCTACGTGATTAACGGGCGTTACCGTCAGGTGATGCTGGCGGCGCGTGAATTAAATGTGGATTCCCTGCCGGAACAGGCCAAGACCTGGGTCAACCAGCACCTGAAATACACCCACGGTTACGGGATTGCCATGAGCCCGGTAAACGAAGTTACCGGCGAGGGCCTGCCCCAGTTTTTCATCAAAGATATTCCGCCGGCCTCCCAAACCAGCCTGAAGGTGGAGCGGCCGGAGATCTACTTCGGTGAATCGACCGATAAATATATTATTGTCAATACCCGCGACCAGGAGTTTGATTACCCCGTCGGCGACGACAACGCCTGGTGCACCTACCAGGGAAAAAACGGCGTACCGGTCAAATCTTTCCTTCGCCGCCTGCTGTTTGCCGTCAGCTTCCGGGATTACAAGCTGCTTCTGGCGGGAGAAATTACGAACGAAAGTCAGGTTCTTTATTACCGCAACATCAAAGAGCGGGTGCGGAAAATCGCCCCCTTTCTTTTGTATGACCGGGACCCCTACATCGTCTTGAGCGGCGGTAAGCTCTACTGGCTGTGGGACGCTTACACGGTGAGCGACATGTTTCCCTACAGCGAGCCTTTCCAGGGCCGCCTAAACTATATCCGGAACGCGGTGAAGGTGGTCATCGACGCCTATACGGGAGAAGTAACCTTTTACGCCGCGGAACCGATGGAGCCGGTGCTGCAAACCTTCCAGAAGATCTTTCCCGGCCTGTTTGTGCCCCTGGATAAAATGCCCGCCGATCTAAAGAGCCACATCCGCTACCCGGAGGATCTTTTTGCCATCCAGGCCAGGAAGTATACCGTTTATCATATGCAAGACTACCGGGTCTTTTATAACAAAGAAGATAAATGGAACCTGCCGACGGAGCTTTTCGGCACCAAGGAAGAGGCCATGGAACCTTATTACACCATTGTCCGGCTGCCGGGAGAAGAGAAGCCGGAGTTTATTCAAATCATGCCCTTTACGCCCCAAAACAAAAAGAATATGATTGCCTGGCTGGCGGGGCGTTCGGACGGCGAAGCCTACGGCAAACTGCTGGTTTACGAATTTCCGAAGCAAGAGCTGGTCTACGGCCCGATGCAAATCGAGGCGCGGATCAATCAGGATACCTTGATTTCCCAGCAGATCTCGCTCTGGGACCAAAGGGGCTCCCAGGTGATCCGGGGCAACCTCCTGGTGATTCCCATTAAAGACGCCCTGATTTACGTTGAGCCGTTGTACCTGCAGGCGGAACAGAGTAAGTTGCCCGAGCTGCGCCGCGTAATTGTGGCGCACGGGGATAAGGTGGTCATGGAACCTACTTTAGAGCTGGCCCTGCAAAAAATCTTCGGGGAACGGGCGGCCATTTCCCCGGCGCAGCCGGCGGCTCCGCGACCGGAACAAGAACGGACAACGGCACCGAAGACAATCCCCGAACTGGCGCGGGAGGCCAACCGGCTGTACGACGAAGCGCAAAACAAGCTCAAGCAGGGGGACTGGGCCGGGTACGGCAGCACCCTGGAAAAGTTAAAAGCCACCCTGGAAAAACTGGCCGCGGAAGCACAGTAAGGAATCCCTCTAAGTTAAATCTTCTGTTGCCGGAAACAATGTGCTATAATTTTTTAATAACCAAATCACTGATTTCTATGAAGGGAGAGAAGTTCAGAATGTTTTTCGAAAGCTGGTGGCAGGGAATTGTTTTCGGTTTCTTTACTACCGTAGCGATGCTCGTGATTGCCCACGCTTTCACCGTCATGTGGAAAAAATACGAGGACGTGCCGGAAAAAAAGCCCGTCTGTCATGATGACCACCATCATTAAGGAAGCGGCCATTATTAAGTAAGCAGGCTGAAATTTGGCTTTCGGCCGGCAGAGGAGGTTGGCGATGGGCAGGATTAAACGGATTGGGGTACTGACCGGCGGCGGGGACGCCCCCGGCTTAAACGCGGTGATCAGGGCGGTGGTGAAAACTGCCATCAAACAGTACGGCCTGGGCGTGGTAGGTTTTCTGAATGGTTTCGGCGGCCTGATCAAAAACCAGGCCCGGGAATTAACGGAAAAAGACGTGGTCGGGATCTTGCCGCGGGGGGGAACCATCCTGGGTACGACGAACCGCGACAACCCCTTTCATTACCCGGTTACGATCGAAGGAAAAAAAGTTTTTAAAGATGTTTCCGACCGCGTGTTTGAAAACATCAGCATCCAGGAAGTGGACGCTTTAATCGTCATTGGCGGCGACGGCAGCTTGGCCATCGCCAGAGAATTGTACGAAAAAGGCCTGCCGGTTGTGGGTGTGCCCAAAACCATTGACAACGACCTGGCGGCGACCGACCAGACTTTTGGCTTCGACACCGCATTGACCACCGCCACGGAAGCCCTGGACAAGCTGCACACCACCGCCGAATCCCACCACCGCGTGATGGTCCTGGAAGTAATGGGCCGTTATGCGGGGTGGATCGCCTTAACCGCCGGGATCGCCGGCGGGGCGGACGTCATTTTAATTCCCGAAATACCCTACCAGATTAACAAAGTGGTGGAAAAAATCAACGAGCGGGGGCAGCAGGAAAAAAAGTTCAGCATCGTGGTTGTAGCAGAAGGGGCGAGGCCATTAGGAGGGGATATGGTCGTGCAGAAAACCGTCGAGGACAGCTACGACCCGATCCGGCTGGGCGGTGTGGGGCACGTTGTGGCCCAACAGGTGGAAGAATTAACCGGAAAGGAAACGCGGGTAACTATCCTGGGCCACCTGCAGCGGGGGGGTTCGCCCACCGCCTTTGACCGGATTCTGGCCACCCGTTACGGGACGATGGCCGTCAACTTAATTGTCGAAGGCCGTTTTGGCGAAATGGTTTGTCTCTCCGGCACAAAGATTACTTCCGTTCCTTTACGGGATGGGGCCGGGAAAATGCGCCAGGTGCCCGTAGACAGCGACTTAATCCGTTCCGCCCGCCAGCTGGGAATCAGCCTCGGCGACTAAATAATTTCTTCTCCGGGGGGCTGCTCATGAGGAATAACGTCCCCGCTATACATGTAGATTAGCAACCGTATTACAAAAATCTAACCCTGAACCCTAATTCCTGTTTTTTGGAGGTTTTCCCATGCTTACGGTCGATATTCCCGGCCAGGGAGTGCTTAATTTAGAACACATTGTGCTTGATTTTAACGGGACGATGGCTTTAGACGGGGTTCTTCTCCCGGGGGTTAAAGAAAGGCTGAATCTGCTGGCGGAAAAGCTCCAGGTGCATATTCTTACCGCCGACACTTTCGGCACCGGGAAAGCGGCCTGCCGCGAAATCAAGGGACGGGTGCATATTTTGGAGCAGGGCAGGGCAGGGGCCGAATTGAAAAAGGAGTTCATTGAAACCCTGGGAAAAGACAAAACAGTTGCCGTCGGCAACGGGACAAACGATACGCTCATGCTGAAAGCGGCCGCCCTGGGAATAATGGTGTTAGGACCGGAAGGAGCGTCGGGAAAGGCTCTGGCGGCCGCCGACGTAATTGTGACGGATATTAATCACGGGCTGGATATGCTCCTTAACCCGAAACGTCTGGTGGCTACCTTAAGGGCGTAACCCCCAAAAAGGAGGGCCAAATGCCAAATGGTGTTTAATTATACCGAAGACGCCGTGCGCCGAATGCTCCCCGAAGTATTGAAAGACTACCTGAAAACCCACCCCCAAACGTGCACCTGTGATTTGTGCCGGGACGATATCATGGCGCTGGCCTTAAATCAACTACCCCCGCATTACGTGGCTTCGGAAGAGGGAACCATTTTTACCAGTGTCAGTTTTGAGCGGGTCGGCGGTAAAGCCCAGGTGGTGGCGGCCATCACCTGGGCCATCGCCCAGGTAGCACAAAAACCGCGCCACAAATAATTCACCATTATTTCCGATAAAGTTACCATATTTTATCAAGGTAAAATCTGCCTCTCCCTCGTATATTTTATTTATTACCAAAGATAGGCGAGGGCAGGGTAGATCAAGATGAACAGCCGGTCCGGAAGAAAACCCGGAACAAAAAAAGTATTTGCCGTCCTGATGGGTATTCTTTGCGCGGGTCTGTTGCTTGCTTTGCTTTTTGCGGGCGAAAAAGGGGAACCGGCGCAAGGCTCCTTAACCGGAAAAGACCTCGAAGAAATCCGGGCCGTGGTCAGGGGCGGGGTGGAGGATAACGCCTGGTGGGAGGCAAAAAGCAAGGAAGAACTCGAGCAAATTTTAGCCCGGTACTATACAGAACCTTTGCTGGGGAAAATATGTGCAGAATCCTGGGCGTTTATCTGTGAGCCGACTGACTGGTACTGGCAGGCGCGCGTAAAGCAAATGGATGCGCGCAGGCAGGGGAAAGACACTGTTTCCGTAGCGGCGGAATTAGAACTGATCGATTTAATTACCAGCCGGAAAGACCAGGGAAAAGCTGATTTTTTCCTGAAAAAAACCAGGGAAGGGTGGCGCATATTTTCTGCCCGTTACCGGTGGCCCGATTAACGCCAGGGAGTTGAGCAAAAGTGAAAATCGCCGTCTTTACCGACAGCTATCGTCCTTACACAAGCGGCGTGGTCCATTCCATCGAAACATTCAAAGCAGAGCTGGAAGCTTTAGGCCACGAAATCTACATTTTTGCACCTGCCTACCCAAACCACCGGGAACCGGAAGAAAGAATCTTCCGTTTTTTCTCCTTGCCGGCCCCGACTAACAAAGACTTCACTCTGGCCATTCCTTTTCACGGGCGCCTGAAAACTATCCTGCAGACCTGGCAGCCGGATCTCGTTCACGTTCATTCGCCGTTCCTTTTGGGTCACCTGGGAGCCAGGCAGGCGCGCGTGCTGAAAAAACCCCTCGTTTTTACCTTCCATACCTTATACGAGGAATATGTCCATTACTTTCCTTTTGCCCGGTTGATTGCCAAAAAGGCCACCCGGTTGATTGCCCGGAATTTTTGCAACCGCTGCGATCTGGTGATTGCACCTACGGCGGTTATTCAAGAATATTTAAAAAGCATCGGGGTGCGGGTGCCGGTGAAGAGCATTCCGACCGGCATCAAGCTGGACGAATTTTCCTGCGCGGACCGGACCTGGTTAAGAAATCACTACCGAATCCCGGATGGGGATAAAATTCTTCTTTTCGTTGGACGCCTGGGCCAGGAGAAAAATATTGGATTTTTACTGGAGGCGTATTTAAAAGTACACAAGGAATTTCCACGCACCCGGTTGATCCTTGTCGGCGGGGGCCCGGAAGAAAAGTCGCTGAAGAACCGGGTTGGTCAGGAAGGGCTCGCCGGTCAGGTGATTTTCACCGGCAAAATACCCAAAGAAGAAGTGGCCAAATATTACGCGGGGGCCGATTTATTCGTTTTTGCCTCGGTTACGGAAACGCAGGGCCTGGTGATTGCCGAGGCTAAGGCGGCGGGGCTGCCGGTGGTGGCGGTAAAAGCTTTCGGCGCGAGGGAAATGGTCGCCGACGGCCAGGACGGCTTTTTAACGGAATTAAACCAGGACGAGTTCGTGGAAAAAATTTTGGTTTTGCTTAATAATGAACGGTTAAGAGAAAAATTTGCCTTGCAAGCCCGGTTAAACGCCGGTAAATTGTCCGCCCGAAACTGCGCCCTGAGCTTATTAGAAAGTTACCAGGCTCTGCTTGAAAAAGCTCCCCCGGGAAATAAAAGCAAGAAGAGATAAGGACCCTTTAAGCCTTTAAGGATCCCCTAACAGCCGGTTTGCATGATTATTTAGCTGAAATTATGGTTGCAATTGTGGCGATAGCGCCGATTACTACGGTGATCACGGTTCCTATGGACCATAACTTTAGCGAGTCAATTTTATCGTCCATCCGGTTTTCTAAGGCTGAAATTTTGTCGTCAAGCTTTTCTATTTTGTCTCTTAAGTTTGTTTCAACTTTGTCTATCCGTTCCATAAGGTAATAAAAACCGGGTGGTATGTCGATATGGGGTTTTTCCTTTGCGGGTTCGGACATTTTCAGTTCACTTCCTTTTAAGAAATTTTATCACGGATAGATAACAGTTTGCAAACATGAGTTTTAAATTTATTAGTTTACATAATATCTATTATGCGTAATAACAAATATAACTTTATCCGGCAACTTACAAATCTTCCAGGAGAAGATCGTCAATCGAGATTTCGTTAAAATCAGCCACCTCCAGACACTTTCCGCAATTGTCGCAAATTTTTCCGGGATCTACATCACAGACAAAACATTCACAGCAGTTGTCACAGATTTTATTATCTTCCAAAATACACATTTTGGAAATCTGCTTTAATTTCTCCTTGTTGACTTTCACCATTTTAAAACCTTCTTTAATACTCTTTATAAATGCCTGGTTAAAGCCCTTAAGGATAATTTTAATCAATCACTTTTTAAATTTCATTAGTTTTACTCTTAAACGGCTAAATTGACGGGTGAAAGGAAAAAATGAGCGGGTCAAGCGCCTGTCGGTTAGCAAGTAATTGGGAAAGAGAAAGAGAGAGGGTCGACGGTTTTTCCCGCCAACCCGCATGCATTATATATAAAGAAGGAGGTAGTGGGCTAGCTTAACCGGGTGATAAAGTACTGCATAAACCCGGCAGTTGTTCTTTGCGCCAAAGGCAAAAGAAGCCCTACTGCGTAATGGAGAAACTCCCTGTTACCCATCAAGTCCGGCCGGTAAAACCTTTTCGCTACCCGGGCGTTGTTATAGATCCACTGCTCCGGCTCTCCGGCAAGACCGTATAAGCCATTTGATTTCACCTGGAAGGCGTGCCGGTTCTCCCGGGCCCATTTTTCCAGATTTTGATGCCCGTCAAAAGCCACGCCGTTTGCGTGATGGGGCACGCAGAGATCCTGGATCAGGTGCAGCACCGCCCCCAGATAAAAGAACGCACCGGTTTGCCTGCCCTGCTTCCACAGCATCAGCGCCTGCTCAAAATAGCTGTTGCCTTCCCGGGCGGCGCTCGGCCAGGGACCGAGCCCCTTTTGCGTATCCGGATCCAGGTAATGGGCAAGGCATTTCCAGCCCCGGTCGGCCCAGCACGTTCCTTGATTAATCGCCTCCAGGTTTTTTCGCAAAAGATCGGCCTCTTGACAAAAACCGTCCTCGCTGAGAATCACGATGGCCTGTTCATTGCAAAAAAGATGGGTAATTCCTTTACTATCGACCAGGCCGTAAATTGGGTCGCCCAGGACCAGTATTTTCTTGGCCACCGCCCAGGAACGCTTACCGATCACCAGTCTTTTATCCCCTGTTATGCCGATGTTATGTTAACTTTATTTGGGAATTGTCCCCATTTACCTTTTTATCCTGCTCTTTGCCGGCTCATTTTATGCGGCAAAATGCCTGCCTTCAACAACCGGGTGAGCACTTTTTCCCGGGCGTGCCATACCTCGATCCTGCATCCCCGCTTTTGCAGACTATCCATTGTTTGGAACAACCGTTGAGCGCCGTGGTCGTCAATGAACTCCAGATCTTCCAAATCAAGAACAATTGCTTGCTGCTCCCGGGCAGCATCTTCCAGGGACTGCAATACCTTTTCGGCGTGATGGTTTAAAACGATTCCCTGCACAAACAGAACTGCGCCCTGTTTCTTTATTTTGACCACCTGTACTCACCTTCTTCCGTGTTTTGCGCTCACCCTTTCCCACTCCAACTGGATATTATCATAGTTATGTTAACTTAAAATTATTCCAGCTTTAATTTCTCATTAATTAAGGTTAATTTATGTTAATCTTGGGTCAGCTCGCTGTTAAGCGCCGGTAGATGTACCGGCCAAACCAGCGGGCGGAAAGATTAAACAGCAAAACGACCAGCACTAAAACGGCCGAAGCGCCGTCGGCCACCCGCCGGACGTCCGGAATTAAACTTTCCGAATTGATTTTCCAGATGTGCACCGCGAGGGTTTCTGCGGGCCGGAAAGGATTTAAAGGAGAAGTGGGGCTGCCAATATCCCAGTTGTGAAAATTAACGTTTGGGCTGCTCATGCCGGCCGTGTACAAAAGTGCGGCGGCTTCCCCGAAAACCCGGCCGGAGGCAATAATTCCACCGGTAATCAGGCCGGGAAGCGCCGAAGGCAAAACCACCCTCCAGATTGTCTGCCAGCGGGTGGCGCCCAAAGCCAAACTGGCCTCTCGCAACTCGTCGGAGACGCTCCGGATCGACTCTTCCGAAATCCGCACCATTAATGGCAGATTGATTACCGAAAGGGCCAGCGCTCCGGCCAGCAGGGAGTAACCCCAGCCGGTTTTGTTCACAAAAAGCAGCAGGCCGAACAAACCTACGACAATGGAAGGCAAAGAAGTCAGGGCTTCAATACAGAGGCGGATCGTTTCGGTAATCCTGTTCCGGCCGGCATATTCGGCCAGGTAAATGCCGGCCAGCAAACCAATGGGAGCAGTAATCAACATGGTCAAAAAGAGCAGGTAAAAGGAATTAAAAATCTGCGGCCCGATTCCTCCTCCCACCCTGATTGTTTCCGGCGGGGCAGTCAAGAAATGCCAGTCAATGGACTTAAAACCGTGCAGTAAAATATACACCAGCAATAAAATTAAAATGAGCAAGACGGTTCCGGCGCCGAGCCAGAACATCACAGTGGCTAACCGGTCGGCCAGGCGGGCGTTCACTGGACGACCCCCTTTCGACTGACCAGACGAATAACCAGGATGAAGAAAAAGGACATGATCAGCAAAATGAGAGCCATTGACCAGAGGGCGTTATTCCAGAGGGAGCCCATAATCGTATAACCCATGTCCATGGTAATGGCGCTGGTTAGCGTGATCACCGGGTCCAGGATGGAAGAAGGCACCTGGCGGACGTTGCCGATCACCATCTGCACCGCCAGGGCTTCGCCAAAAGCCCGGGCCAGGCCCAAAACGACGCCGGTAATAATCCCCGACCGGGCAGCGGGCACTAATACCATCCGGATGGTTTGCCAGCGGGTGGAGCCCAGGGCTACGGCAGCGTGCTTCCATTGTTCGGGAAGGGCGCGCAGGCTGTCGGTGGATACACTGATAATGGTCGGCAAAATCATCACGGAAAGAACCAGAAACCCGGCCAGGATGCTAAAACCCTGGCCCCCGAACTCATTGCGAATAAAGGGAACGAGCACGCTTAAACCAATGTACCCGTAAACAACCGAAGGGATGCCGGCCAGCAGCTCAATGGCCGGCTGAATCAGCCTTTGGCCCCAGGCGGGTGCAATTTCTACCATAAAAACGGCCACAATAATGCTCAAGGGGGCGCTTAAACACACGGCCAAAAGAGAAACAATCACCGAACCCAAAATAAAAGGAAATGACCCGACTACCGGTCCTCCCTGTTCGGGGGGGCGGTCAGGCCACCACTGCGTACCGAGTAAAAACTCTTTGATGCTTACCCCGTTGATAAAAAAGGTCGATAAACCTTTTGAGCCGAGAAAATAAATAATCGCCCCGGTCAAAACAATGACCAGCCCGGCGCACAGAAAAGCGAGCGCTTTCCCTGCCATTTCACTGTATTTGTGCATTCCGCCGACCCACTCCTCCTCTCAAAAATAGAAGGCACTAAGGCAGCAGGCACTACGGCACAAAGTAAATATGCAAGCACATAGCCTTGCCAGGTGCAAAGTAAAAATACTCCCCGTTTAGACTTTCTTCTTTGTGCCTCTGTGCCTTAGTGCCTTTTAAAAAGCAGGGCTGCCCGGCGGCTTTTTGCGTCACCAGGCACCCTAAGCCTGCGTTTGGCTCTACCTTACTTTGGTCTACCTTACTTTTGGGTTACCTTGCCCCCGGCATCTCTTTCTACCTTCATCTTCGTCGCGGGAATATAACCCAACTCCGGCACCAGGGTATTCTGTACTTCGTCAGACAGCATATAATCCAAAAAGGCTTTTTTCAGACCAGTCGGCTCGCCCAGGGTATACATGTGCTCATAAGCCCAGACGGGGTATTTACCATTGCAAATATTTTCCTCGGTCGGCTCCACGCCGTCGATCTTGATTGCCTTGACGGTGTTGTCCACGTATGACAAAGCCAGGTAGGAAATAGCACCCGGGGTTTCCGCCACTGTTTTCTTCACCTGGCCGGAAGAATCGATTTCCATCGCCCCGGCGGTTTCTTCGGCTCCGTCGAGGGCAAAGGCTTTAAAAGTGGCCCTGGTGCCGGATCCCTTTGCCCGGTTGATCAGGACGATTTTCTGATCGGGCCCGCCAACTTCTTTCCAGTTGGTTACTTTTCCGGTGAAAATATCGATCAGCTGCTTTTTTGTCAGGCTGTCCACAGTTACCTTTGGATTCACGACCGCCGCCATTCCTACCACGCAAACCTTTGTGTCGACCAGTTTAGAGGCATCGATCCCGCTTTTTTCCTCGGCAAAGATATCCGAATTACCGATGTCCGCCGCTCCGGCAGCCACCTGGGAAAGACCCGTGCCGCTTCCCCCGCCCTGAACGCCAATTTGAACCTGCGGATGCTTGCTCATAAATTGTTTGGCGGCCTCCTCCACCAGAGGAAGGAGAGCCGTTGAACCGACGGCCGTAATCTTCCCGGAAAGTCCGGTTTTTTCCTGCCCGGCCGGCTTCTGCGCTCCTTCTTGAGGAGGCTGGGGTTGTCCCCGTCCGCCGCAGCCCGCCACCATGGTTGCAAGAAGAGCTAAAATACAACCCGCCGCCAGCAACCATTTGACCTTTTTTACCAAGTGTTCATCCTCCCTTTAATTTTTAATTTTATTTCAAGCAGCTGAAAATCAAGCTGCGTTGTTTACCACAATTTTAAAAGAGGTATGTTAAAAAAAGTTTATTTGGTTGTTATTATCCTGTTAACTGGAAGTTAACTTTTGGTTAAATCACCACCCCCCCCCCCCGCAAAAAGGTTCCCCAGCAAAAAAGGCCTCTTGAAAAGAAGCCTGTAATTTAAATCCACAGGAATTTTCTTTTTCCTACCTTCCAGATATGGAATAATATAGCTTAAGATCTGAAACCTGGCTACTGGTTCCCGATACCTGTATTCTCTGTGTCCTCTGTGGTTAAATTTATGTAGCCGGAAACCAGCAGCCAAGTTGTCTTGTATTTTATATTTTAGACGTGTTCCTGCAAACAGGACCGACACGGCGTTAACAGGCCGCGAAAAGGGCGGCTTCCGGCCGTTTAGTTATTGCCCGCCCTTTCGCTTTTTCAGAAATTCCAGCCCCACTTCCGGGAAGAGGGCCACGGTAATCACGTCTTCTTCCTTCTCCAGGTAAGGCTCCGCCAGTTTCCGGGCTTCTTCCAGGCCCGGCGGCAGCATGTCGGCCGGCCGGCAGGTAATCGGCTCTTCGTCGCCGATAATCATTTTCTTCGCTTCCTCGTTGATGGACGCCGGCGGCCGGCCGTAATAACCGCGGACGTAGTTGATTGTTTCGTTGCTGTTGATTACCCAGCGGCCGAACAGGACGTTGAAAACGGCCTGGATGCCGACGATCTGGCTGGTGGGGGTAACCAGCGGCGGGTAGCCGAGGTCCGCCCGCGTCCGGGGCAGTTCCTCCAGCACTTCCGGCAGCCGGTCCAGGGCGCCCTGCTCCCGGAGCTGGGACATGAAATTCGACATCATCCCGCCGGGGATCTGGTAAATCAGCACGTTTACATCGACGCTCTTGGGGGACAGGTCGAATTCGGCATAATGTTCTTTGCGCACCGCTGCAAAATATTCGGCTATTTCCGAGAGCAGCTTGAGATCGAAGCCGGGGTCGGCAGGCGTATCCTTCAAAGCGCCCACCATCGCCTCCACCGCCGGCTGGGAAGTCTGCAAGGCCATGGAAGAAATGGCGCAGTCGATAATGTCTACGCCGGCGTCAATGGCCCGCAAATAACACATCGAACCCATCCCGCTGGTGTAGTGGCAATGCAGCTGGACGGGGATTTTCAGGTTTTCCTTCCACGCTTTGATAATTTCGTACGCCGGCTGAGGCGCCAGGATGCCGGCCATATCTTTTAAGCAGATGGAGTCCGCCCCCATCTCTTCCAGGGTCTTGGCCAGGTTAACATAATATTCCACGTTGTGCACCGGGCTGATGGTGTAACAGGCAACGGCCTGGACGTGGGCGCCTTCCTTTTTTGCCATCTCCATGGCCTTCTGCATGTTTCGCACGTCGTTTAAAGCGTCAAAAATCCGGAAAATATCCAGCCCGTTGGCAACCGTCTTCTTGATAAATTCGGTGAGCACGTCGTCCGGGTAGTTCTTGTAGCCGACGATGTTCTGCCCCCTCAAAAGCATCTGCAGGGGGGTTTTACAGTGCTTTTTGATGGTGCGCAGCCTTTCCCACGGATCTTCGTTTAAAAAGCGGATGCAGGAGTCGAAGGTGGCCCCGCCCCAAACCTCCAAGGAATGATAACCAACTTGATCGATTTTTTCTAAAATGGGCAGCATGTGCTCGATTTTCATTCTGGTCGCCAGCAGCGACTGGTGACCGTCCCGAAGCGTGGTGTCCGTAATTTTAATGGGCTTTTTGGTCGCGCTCATTCAATCCCCTCCCAGAAAATTAGGAATTAGGGGTTAGGGATTAGGGGTAAATATTCTTGATTTACTTTTACCCCGGATATCCTAACCTTGACCCCAGACTTTATACATTAATCTTTACTTTCCCCTGGTAATTTAGTCCGGAGGAAAGTTAATCCAGGACGGCCATTACTTTTCGCACGGACTGGACGGATTTGTCCAGCGCGGCCTTCTCTTCCGGCGTCAAGTCGATTTCGATAATTTTTTCCACCCCGTTGCCGCCGATAATCGCGGGCACGCCCAGGTAGATATCCTTTTCCCCGTATTCGCCCTGCAGGTAAGCAGCGACGGGCAAAATGCGCTTTTTGTCTTTTAAGACGGCCTCGATCATCTGCACCACCGAAGCGCCCGGAGCATAGTAAGCGCTCCCGGTTTTTAAATAGTTGACGATTTCGGCGCCGCCTTTCCGCGTCCGCTCCACCAGGGCGTCGATGCGCTCCCGGGGAAGCAGCTTCTCAATGGGGATTCCTCCCGCGTAGGTGTAACGCACCAGCGGTACCATATCGTCGCCGTGTCCGCCCAGCACGAAGGTGGTTACGTCTTCAAAGGAAATCCCCAGTTCCAGCGCGATAAACGTCCGGAAACGGGCGGAGTCCAGAACGCCGGACATGCCGAAAACGCGGTTGGGCGAAAAACCGCTGGCTTTGTAAGCAACGTAGGTCATCACGTCCAGGGGATTCGTGACGACGATAATGAAGGCGTCCGGGGAATTTTTGACGACCTGCTCGGTCACCGCTTTGACAATTTTGCTGTTCGTGACCAGCAGATCATCCCTGCTCATCCCCGGTTTGCGCGCAATTCCGGCGGTAATGACGACGACGTCGGAACCGGCGGTGTCGGCGTAATCGTTCGTGCCGGTAATCATCGCGTCGAAACCTTCGATGGGCGCCGCCTCCATGAGATCGAGCGCCTTGCCCTGCGGAATGCCTTCCACCACGTCAATCAGCACGATGTCGCCCAGTTCCCTGGCGGCCGCCCAGTGGGCGCAGGTGGCGCCGACGTTTCCCGCACCGACAATGGTGATCTTATTTCTTTTCATGTTCATTTCCCTGAAGCCGATCTAATTATTCAGGGACTCCTCCTTTCTGATTTTTTTATGAACCACCGCTCAAACCCAAATCGCTCTCCTCTCCTGACCCCCCCTCTCTCCTCCCCTCGAAAAACAGATCCTGCCGGCCGTTCGTTTCCGCTCGCTCCGCTGCTTGTGCAAAATGAACGGCCGACCGGTAATTTTATCTTTACGGTATCCCCTGGAAAAATTTTTGGCAGCTCCCCCGTTATACCGGAAAGTTCCCGTGTTTTTTGGCGGGCCTGGTTTCCCTTTTTCCGGCCAGCGCTTTTAAGGCTTCGATAATCTTTTTCCGGGTGTCCGCGGGATCAATGACGTCGTCCACGTATCCCCGGGCGCAGGAAATATAAGGATTGGCAAATTTCGCCCGGTATTCCGCAATCAATTGCTGCCGGGTTTCCTCGGGGTTTTCCGCTTTGGCTATTTCGTTCCGGTAGATTATGTTAACCGCCCCTTCAGGTCCCATCACGGCCACTTCCGCGGTGGGCCAGGCATAGGAAACGTCCGCCCGCAGGGAACTGCCGCACATGGCTATATAGGCGCCCCCGTACGCCTTCCGGAGAATAATGGTGACCTTCGGAACGGTCGCCTCGGAATAGGCGTAAAGTATTTTGGCCCCGTGGCGGATAATCCCCCCGTATTCCTGCTCTGTTCCCGGGAGATAACCGGGTACGTCGGTAAAAGTAACCAGCGGGAGATTGAAACAATCGCAAAAGCGGACAAAACGGGCAATTTTATCGGAAGCGTTGATATCCAGACAGCCGGCCAGATAATTGGGCTGGTTGGCGATAATCCCTGCGGCCTGGCCGGCAAAACGGGCAAAACCGACCACCGCGTTAACGGCGTAAAGGGGCTGGACTTCGAAGAAATCCCCGCCGTCGACGACCAGCCGGATAACGTCCTTCACGTCGTAGGACAAAAACGATTCCGGGGGCACGATCTTGCGCAGTTCCCGCGGGTCGCCGGGCGCCTCCCGGGGGGCGGCCGAAGGAGGCTTTTCGAGATAATTGGAGGGCAGGTACGAAAGGAGCTTTTTAATCATGACCAGGCACTCGTCTTCGTCCCTGGCGATAAAATGAGCCACCCCGCTGCGCTGGTTGTGCGTGGATGCTCCACCCAGTTCTTCCATGCTCACCTCTTCGCCGGTGACGGCCTTAATTACCTGCGGACCGGTGATGAACATCTGGCTGATTCCATCGACCATAAAAATAAAGTCCGTCAAGGCTGGCGAATAGACCGCCCCGCCCGCGCACGGACCCATAATGACCGAGATCTGCGGGATAACCCCGGAGGCCAGGGTGTTCCGAAAGAAAATATTTCCGTAGCCGTCCAGGGCGTCCACGCCTTCCTGAATACGGGCACCCCCGGAGTCGTTCAGGCCGATGACCGGCGCGCCGTTTTTCATGGCCAGATCCAGCACCTTGCAGATCTTGTCGGCGTGGATTTTTCCCAAAGAGCCGCCGGCCACGGTAAAGTCCTGGGCAAAAACGTAAACCAGGCGGCCGTCGATGGTGCCGTAGCCGGTGACCACCCCTTCGCCGGGATACTGCAGGTTTTCGAGATCAGGAGTGCCGGCAAAAGTATTTACTTCGACGAAGGAATCCGGATCAAAAAGCAGGGCGATGCGTTCCCTGGCCGTCTTTTTTCCGGCTTCGTGCTGCCTGGCGATTCTTTTGGGTCCGCCGCCGGCCAGAATTTGCTCCCGGTACCGGGCAAGTTGCGCCAGTTTATCTTCCACGGAAAAACCCCCCAGAAAATAGTATAGCTTAGCCACAGAGGACACAGAAAAAAGCAGGCAAAAAGTTAAATATATCTACTTTCTTCCTCTAAACCTCTGTCCCTCTGTGCCTTTCCCTTTACTTCCGTTCGCAAAGCTCAATCAAGGTTCCAAAGGTAGCTTTCGGGTGCAAAAAGGCGATCCTGGCCCCGCCCGCCCCGTAGCGCGGTTTCTCGTCGATTAACCGAATACCCTTGTTTTTCAGTTCCGCCAGCTTTTCTTCCAGGTTATCCACCCGGAAGGCGATGTGCTGAATTCCTTCCCCGTTTTTTTCAATAAATTTAGCGATGGGACCGTCCGGGGAAGTGGATTCCAGCAATTCTACTTCGCTGTCCCCCGTAGGCAAAAAGGCCACCCGCACCTTTTGCTCCTCCACCACTTCCGTGCCGGTTGCTTTCAAGCCGAGCATCTCTTCGTAAAATTTAATTGCCGCCGCCAGGTCCTTGACGGCAATCCCGATATGGTCTATTTTTTTAACCATCCATCTCACCTGCCTTATAATAAATTACTTATGTTTTGCTGCCTGAATTCAAATTGCTTTGGGAAACTTTCTCCCGGATAAAATCAACTACGGTGGAAGTAAGCGTGCCCGGGCCGAAAATCTCAGCAATGCCAGCCTCTTTTAAAACCGGGATGTCCTCATCGGGGATAATGCCTCCCCCCAGGACCAAAATGTCCGCTGCCCCTTCCCGGCGCAAACCCTCCACCACCGCCGGGAAAAGATGCAAATGGGCACCCGAAAGGCTGCTTAAAGCAACCACCCGTACATCTTCCTGGAGGGCCGCCTGCACGATCTGCTCGGGAGTCTGCCGCAACCCGGTATAAATTACTTCCATCCCCGCGTCGCGCAGGGCCTGGGCGATTACCTTCGCTCCCCGGTCGTGGCCGTCGAGGCCCGGTTTGGCCACCAGCACCCGGATCGGGCGTTCGCTTTGTTCGCTCATCACTTGCCCACCTCCCGCTTTAAAAAACGATGTTTTGTTTATATTCGCCGAAAACTTCCCGCAGCACGTCGCAGATTTCGCCCAGGGTGGCGTATTCCCTGACGGCGGCGATGATCAGGGGCAGCAAATTCTCGTCCGTAGCGGCGGCCCGGCGCAGTTCCGCCAGGATTTTTTCCACCCGGGCGTTGTCCCTTTCGCTCTTTAGCCTGTTCAACCTGGCGATTTGCCTCTCGGCCACGGCGGGATCCACCTTCAACAGGCCGCCCGGCCGCTGCTCGGGCATTTGGAATTTATTGACCCCGATGACTACTTTCCTTCCGCTTTCCACTTCCTTTTGGTAAGTGTAGGCGCTGTTCTGGATCTCCTTCTGCATGTACTCGATTGCTTCCGGGGCTCCGCCCAGCTGGTCGATTTTTTCAATGTAAGCCATGGCCTGCTCTTCAATTTCACTGGTTAGTTTTTCGATAAAATAGGAGCCGCCCAGGGGATCGACGGTATCGGCCACCCCTATTTCGTACCCGATGACCTGCTGGGTGCGCAGGGCCAGCAGGACGGATTGCTCGCTGGGCAGGGCCAGGGCCTCGTCCCAGGAATTGGTGTGCAAAGATTGCGTGCCGCCTAAAACGGCGCTCAACGCCTGGAAAGCCACCCGCATGATATTCACCTGGGGTTGCTGGGCCGTCAAAGTGCACCCGGCCGTCTGGGTATGGAAGCGCAGCATCTGGGAGCGCGGGTTTTGGGCGCCGAACCGCTCCTTCATGATTCTCGCCCACAGGCGCCGGGCGGCGCGGAACTTGGCGATCTCCTCAAAGAAATTCAGGTGGGCGTTAAAGAAAAACGACAGCCGGGGGGCGAACTCGTCAACGTCCAACCCGGCGTTAACGGCGGCCTGGACGTAGGCGATCCCGTCGGCCAGGGTGAAGGCCACCTCCTGCACGGCGGTGGAGCCGGCTTCCCGGATGTGGTAGCCGCTGATGCTGATTGTGTTCCAGTTGGGCACGTTTTTGGAGCAGTAGGCAAAGATGTCGGTAATCAGGCGCATGGACGGGCCAGGCGGAAAAATGTAGGTGCCTCTCGCCACGTATTCTTTGAGGATATCGTTCTGGATGGTCCCGTTTAGTTTCTCCTGCGGCACCCCCTGCTTTTCGGCCAGGACGATGTACATGGCCAGCAGAATGGCCGCCGGGGCGTTGATGGTCATGGAGGTGCTGACCTTATCCAGGGGAATTCCGGCAAACAAAGTTTCCATATCCAGCAAAGAATCAATGGCCACCCCGACCTTGCCCACTTCCCCTTTGGCCAGCGGGTGGTCGGAATCGTACCCGATTTGCGTGGGAAGATCAAAGGCCACGCTTAAGCCCGTCTGTCCCTGTTCCAGCAGGTAACGGAAACGCTTATTGGTTTCCTCGGCGCTCCCGAAGCCGGCGTACTGGCGCATGGTCCACAGCCGGCCGCGGTACATATTGTTTTGCACGCCCCGGATAAACGGGTAATCTCCCGGGAAGCCCAGGTCGCGCCCGTAATCGAAATCGCTTAAATCGCAGGGCGTATAAAGGGGTTTAATCGCGATGCCCGCGTCGGTCGTAAACTGCTCCTGCCTCTCCGGGCGCTTTTTGGTATGGGCAGCCAGTTTTTCTTCATACGCTTGATTTTGCTTTTGGAGTTCGGCCAGCTTATCCTGATCAAACATCCCGGATCCCTCCCCAGAAATATCATCTACCGTTATTTCCCACCGGGCTGGAATTGTCCGGCTCGCTCCGATGCTCGCCCGGACAAATTCCAGCCCTCACTTTCATTATTAATGGCGAGAACGAATATTCTCATGGGGAACTCCTCAAAAAATACCCTGGTTCCTAAGCGCTGCTTTAATCAAGGCGGGCACTTCAAAGGGCAGTGTAGCCACTGCCGCTCCGGCCCCGGTTAACGCCTGCACTTTTCCCGCGAAGGTGCCTTTGCCCCTTTCGATAATGGCTCCGGCGTGGCCCATGCGCTTGCCGGGCGGGGCGCTTTTGCCGGCAATGTAGGCCACGACCGGCTTCTTCATTTTGCGGATAAAGCGCGCCGCATCCTCTTCGGCGTTTCCGCCGATCTCGCCGACCAGCACCACCGAATTGGTTTCCGGGTCCTTTTCGAATTTTTCCAGCACGTCAACAAAGGAAAGGCCGACCACCCGGTCGCCGCCCAGGCCGACTACCGTGGACTGGCCGAGGCCGTTGGCCGTCAGGTTGGCGACTATTTCGTAGGTCAGGGTGCCGCTGCGGGCAACCACGCCCACGTGGCCGGGCACGAAAAATTGATTGGGCGGGATACCGATCTTGCATTTCCCGGAGGAAACTATTCCGAAGGTATTCGGCCCGATGACGGTGGTGCCGCGCTGGCGGGCCAGCGCCATAATCTCCAGCTCATCGTGCACGGGAATATGTTCGGTAATGATCACCAGCACCTTGATGCCGGCATCGATGGCCTCAAAGGCGGCGTCTTTGGCAAAAGCGGCGGGGATAAAAAGCACCGAGGCATCAATCCGGTGTTCTTCCAGGGCCGCATTCACGCTGTCGTATACGGGCACACCCACCGCTTTTGTGCCGCCCTTCCCCGGGGACACGCCGGCGACAATTTTGGTGCCGTAGGCGAGCATCTGGCGGGTGTGAAAAAGACCCTGGTTGCCGGTGATTCCCTGAACCAGAACGTGGGTGTTTTCATCGATAATGATGGCCATCCTTCCTCAACTCCTCAGAAAATAGAATCTAATTACCATTATCATGCAGCAGAATTAACTTCTTCCAGAGTCACTTTATAACCAAG
>JAIMBK010000031.1 GCA_023511535.1 Armatimonadota bacterium | reverse complement strand
TACGCCGGGGAATGAAATATCCCTGTTATGGCCATCTAATTTGGGAATTTGGCGGCTAAAAAATTTGGGAGGAAACACTAAATCCCAGGAATTTCAGTTTCCACGGCCGGTCTACCGCGCTCTTCTGTTCGTTAATCCTGAGCTTTAACCGCTCCTGCAGGAAGTTGCGGATACTTTCCATGACCCTTTCTCCCGCCCGTTTGCTTTTGACGTAGATGTTGCAGTCATCGGCGTAACGGACGAACTTGTGGCCTCTCTTCTCCAGTTCTTTATCCAGGTCGTCCAGGAGGATGTTGGCCAGAAGCGGGCTTAAGGGGCCGCCCTGGGGCGTTCCTTCTTCCCTTTCCATGACTACTCCATTCACCATGACTCCTGCCTGGAGGTAGCGACGGATGAGCTTTAGTATCCTTTTATCCGTTACTTTCCGGGCGACCCGGGCCATGAGGATGTCGTGGTTTACCCGGTCGAAGAATTTCTCGATATCCAGGTCTACTGCCCATTCGTATCCTTCTTCCACGTATTGACGCGCCTTCCTTACCGCGTCATGGGCTTTCTTTCCGGGTCTGAACCCGTAACTTGCCTCGGAAAATTCCGGGTCGAAGACGGGCGTCAATACTTGCAGGAGGGCCTGCTGGATCAGGCGGTCCATTACGGTAGGTATCCCTAACAGCCGTTCGCCTCCTCCGGGTTTCGGGATTTCGACCCGGCGCACGGGCCTGGGCTGATAGGTACCTGCGAGCAATTCTTCCCGAGTGCGCGGCCACTCGGCGCGAATTTGGTCCCGCAGCCGTTCGGTCGGGATGCCGTCCACACCGGGCGCGCCTCCGTTCCGCTCTACCCGCTTTAGGGCGGCCAGCATGTTCTCTCTGGCCACCACCTGCTCCATCAGGCCGCTATCCTGGCCTCCGCAAGGTGATGTTCCGCTTTGTGCCGGAGAAGGACTCGGCCCTCCCGTGGTCCCCCGTGGCTTCACCACTTCCTCCCGCGGGCAGGCCCCTTTCGGGGTTTTCTGCTTTCTTTGTTCTTCTCGCGAACGCATCGGTCTCACCTCTGACTTGATGTTCAGGCCTTCCCCTAGTGTTCATGACCTCCAGGGTACTATGCCCTCTGCTGACTCCTGCCAGTTCAGCCGTGCCTTCCGACACGGGTTGCCAGCTCTTCCTGGCTTATCCGGCAGGTCTCCCCGGGTAAGAGCGTTAACCTTCACCCCGCGCCCGCCCCATATACTCTACCGTCCTTTGGCAGCCAGGGATTTCGCTGTGTTTCGCCAGCTCATCCGGACGGTCTAGCCTCGTATGGGGTTCTTGTTCATCGGGCCGTGGCTTTGCCGCCGGCTTCCTTCAGATTCCATCTCGCGATGGACACCCTTGCCTTTGGCTAGCAGACTGGTGCTGCCTCGCCTGCAGTGGACTTTCACCACCAAGTTAACGCCCATGCCGGGCACACAAACAAAAACGGAAGCGAAATATCGCTTCCGTTTAAGAAATTTAGGCCCGGCTCCGCCGGGCTGCCGGGCCTAAAAAAGCAAAAAACCATCCCATATTGTCGCTGCCAGGAAAGTAAAAGACCGTCACCAGTACGGTATTCTTATTTTATCGTGGTAACGACCCATTGTCAAGTCCAGAAAAAAATAAAAAACGCCCGCAAACCCTTGTCGCTGTTGGGCTTGCGGGCGTTTAAGAATTGGAAACCGGGAACCCTTGCTTTAACGGGCTTCCGGGCAAACGTTTTCCGAGTCGCTCATTTTACCGGAACCACTTCTTTAAAATGGCTTCTAAGGTCGTGCGTCGCTAACTGGTGGCAGGGTGCAAAGAGTTGTAATGGTTAACCCCTATTCCTATATCTCCCGGCGAATTTCAGCTTCTCCGACCGGCCATTTTTAAAAATTTTAATGTTAACACCCTATAGCTATCAAAAGAAAACATAAGCAACGGACAGCGACAAAGACCTAAAGTTTGGTTAAATACCGGTCAGCATGAAAAACAAAGCATATCTCCCGAAATTGTACCTTCGGCACCCTGAAAAAAGAGCCAGTTTTAAGAGGTGGACATCAGGACGTGTTTTCGGTATCCGTTTTCAGTTGAACAGGGGAAGCTGCTCCGGTTCTTTTCTAGTCTTTGCCATATTTTCCCTGTTCCGGTCAACCTTTCTCTGCCCGGCGCAAAGGTCGCAGTAAACCTGCTTTTTGTTTTTCGCGGTAAACTCCCTCCCGCACTTACAGACCCTTTTTTCCGCCGGTTGGCTAAAAACTTCGTCCGGCGCGTCGGTTGCCGGGCCTTCTTCCGCCTCCGGCGCTTCTTCCGGCTGGCCCCCGGCGATGTGGACGGACCGGTTGCCCACCTTGATCCGGACCGCGCCCCGGGAAACCTTGTAGAAGCGGCCGGGGCCCTCTTCCCGGTAGGGCGTCAGGCCCAGCTTCTTTAACCGGGCGGCTACCAGCGGGGAAGCGGTGTAGATTTCAGCTTGCGCCTCTTCTTCGTTCCAAAGGATGATCGTCTCCTGCTCGTACCTGGTCAGGCCTATTTCTTTTCACCACCTTTCTTTGAAAGTAAATAACCGGCAGAAAACCGGCTTTTTTAAAACCCACGCATTTTTGAAAAAGATAATGTACACAGACCATAAAAAGAAAGAGAGAATTAAAAATATAGTCTTGTGACTATATTGTAATTTGACGACAGGTTGGGTCAGCAGGAAATACAGGGCGTAAAGGTTAAATACAGACTTTTGGCTATGCTTTCCTGTTACGCCTTCCCACTCCCTTCAGAAAAAATTTCACCCTTTCCGACCGGCCATTTTTAAAAATTATAATGTACACACCATATAGCAATTCAAAGAAAGCAAAAGCCAGCGCAAGCGTCAGAGACCAGGCGTTAAGACGAAAACCGGTCAGGGTGAAATATAAGTCATATTGCCCGAAAATAGACTTTCGACACCCTGAAAAAAGGGCCATTTTAAAAGGGTCGACCCCACCCTTGCAAGGGCAAGGTAATTTGTGCCATTACCTTGCCATACTCTGGAGTGCACCGCAGATCACGTCGACCGGCACGTCAAATTTCTCTTCCGGATACTTCCGGGACGCCACCGCTTTGACCGCTTCCTCCGGCCCGGCGTACTGCACGGCCAGGAGTTTCCCGTCCTTCGCGTAGTCGGCCATGGGGGAAAGACCGGCCTGCCGGGCGGCGGTTTCTACATGGGGGTTGTCGGTAAAAAGGGCATAGTGGGATTCGGATAAACGCCAGGTTTGGACCATAAAAGCCAACCTCCTTTCGGAAAATTTTCTCCTGAAAAAAGAAAAAGCCGGGCGAAATGATTTCGTCCGGTTCGCCCGGTAAAAAATCAGGTTTTTTTAAGAAACAACCCAGGGAATCAGCAAGCTCAATTGCCGGATTTTTACCGGCATGCTTTCCGCCGCAGCAGGAGCAACCCGGCCGCCAGCCCTACCCAGCTCCCGGCAAACGGGAGCAACCAGGCCCACGCCAGGCAGGCAGGCCAGGTCGGTTCAAGGCCAGCGAACCAGGCAGACACGGGAACAAGGTACGCTCCGGCCATTGCTGCCCAGAACGGTAGAGACGATTCCGGGAAGGATTTCCCGCCCAGCCACCCGGCGGGGAAGCCGGCCAGGAAGAGGGCGACGAGGAGCGCAAGAAGCACGGCGGCGGCCTGCCTTTCGTCGGCGAAGTGGCCTTTGAAGCCGGAAGGAGAAACAAACCACAGGCCGCCGCCAAAGGCGGTCATACCCACCGCCAGCGCGCCGAAAAGCTTGTTGTGTTTTTCTTTCCAGAAGTCAGCCATGTTCGGTTCTCCTTTCGCCAAAAAATTAACGGCTATTCTTAGAAAACAGCCGTTTGTAATGTACGATGTTTTAGAAAAACAGTGTTTCTATCCTATCACGAACAATCTCTCCTGCTTGTTGGTAAAGACGTACAAGCGTTCGAAAGGTGCCTGGTGGCCCTACGATATTGTCCCAAAACTCTTCCTGTAAAAGAACAAAATTTTGAAAATCGAGGTAGGTTATAGCAAAAGTATACCTGTATGCATTTCTTGTTCCGTAAGGATTAAACGGCATTACGTAAAAAGTCTGAGTCGTTTTTCCTTTATTGATTAAATGTAGCCTCAGCATTTTTTCCATGCTTGCCAGGCACTGGTCTTTATTGGGCTTGGGTGATTTGATTTCAAAAAAATAATTGATGCCGCTGGAGTGTTTGATGTAAAGATCAGCCGTTACTCTTATATCTCTTTTACTTTCATCAACAATCCCTGTTATTTGATTAACCATTTCCGGATAAGATAGTTTGTTCTCGCTGTTTTCCCTCCAAAGGTTGAGCATCTGATCAATTCTTGCGATTGCAAACGCATCCACCATTCCTTGAATTCTATAGTTTGTTCTTGCTTCCGGGTGGAAATGTGCAGCTGCTATTTTCGCCACTTCTTCAAAAGTTTTCCCCAGTTTGGTTGAAAAAGGGCGTTCCAACCTCTTAATTAGAATTGCTTTTGGCGGGAACACGGCTTCTAAAAAAGGCTGCTTTTTGCCTTCAAAATCTTCTTCGTGACCTGCTTCTTCATCTAAAAAACCTTTTGAAAGATTTGCCGCCCTGTCCACTAAGGGGATTAAACGCCTCTGGAAGTAGCTGACTAAATAGTTTTTAATTTCATGTTTCAATTCAGACGGTAATGGTGAGATGCTCACGTACCTATCCCCTTTTTTGCCAAATAAATACCGATTCGTAAAAATCAGCCGCTCGCCTTCCAGTCCTCCGATTAACATGACGGTTTATGGTATACTCCACCTCAAACTCGGCAAACCTGGCAATCTCATCGTAAAGGTCGGCTGTATCAGCGGCCACGACGATCACCCTCCCACCTGGCAAAAGGGATTTTCCTACCCGGCGAAAAACTTCTGCGATATCTTCCTGGTATTTTTGCTTCGCCCTTTGGCTTGTCCCTTCCGCAGCAGGACCGATTTCGTTTTCTCTTTTATCCTCTAAACCCAAAAGGTGGTAGGCGTAAGCGTGCTGCTCGTGATAATCAATCAGTCCCACGTAGGGAGGACTGGTGATTACCCCGTGAATCGGCGGGAAATTAACTTTCCGGCTGTCTGCGTGGAAAATTTCAACCGACGCATCTGTTCTGATCCTGGTAAATTCCTCAATCCTGCTGATAGTGTCATAACTGTAGCGATTTAAAAACTTTAGCGCTTCGCTTGTGGGCTGGCATATCCGGGAATGTTTGTAGCACCAGTAGGGTTCTGTTTGTGGCTTTTTGGGAAAGTCTAGGTCAAAGTGTGTAGTCAGCCGGGCCGAACGGGCCGAACGGGACAAAATAACCTTCAGCAGGTCCTGGTATTCGTAATCGTCAATAAAATGCCGGTAAATCAATAATTCCGTCAAAGCGCGGGGAGCATACCAGGTCAGCAGGTATTCGTCTTTCGTTTCTACAACAAGAGCAGGTTTTTCGTCCTCCCACAGGGTAATTTGCCGGTCATTAAAAATTTTTCTTATTTCCACCTCCGTTCTGTTTAAAATATCTAAAATCTCCTTTTGCGCTTTTTCGGGATCGTACTTTGCTGTTTTCGCCCGGCACAAAAGGACGTTGAAAGCGCTGATATCGTACCCGATTGAATTTATTCCTAATTCGTTTGCTTGAACGAGCGTTGTTCCGGAACCGCAAAAAGGATCGAGCACCGTCTGGCCGGGCTTAAAATATTTTCTCAAAAATATTTCTACCAGCTGCGGAATAAACTTGCCCAGGTAAGGGTGTAGCCGGTGAACGTGTTTTGTTCTTTCGCGTTCCGGGAGGTCGGCTTCTCGCCAGTTTAGGTTTAACTCTTCCAGAGGGGTATCCGGCGTAACCGCTTCCGGTTTAGTCGGTTTTTTGGCAGGACGATAAACAGAAACTCTTCTCTCTTCGTTCGTCAGTAATTCTTGCACGTTTTCCCCTCGCTCCTCCGAAAATCCAATATATGGTTTTCATTACTTCGTTATGCCGCTTGCGGCATGGGGCACTCCTATGTATTTTTATTAACTATTTCGGCGCTTAATCTAAAATTCCTGTTAAAAACTCCTGTTTTATACTTCGAGCAAAAACCCTTTGTTCACTCCCACGCAATCTTCTCCACCGCCGCCTCCAGGTCGGCCCTGCCGGGCCTGGTGTAACGCGCCGTTGTCCCTATCGATTCGTGTCCCGCGAGCATCGCAATTCTATCTAACCCTTCCCCCGCGTCCGCCAGCATTTTGCAGAAGGTATGCCGCAGCCGGTGCGGGGTGACCTCCACCCCAGCCAGCCGCCCGTACTTTTCCAGGGCTTTCTCCGCCGCCCGCCGGGTCATGGGACCGTTTTTGCCGGGAAAGACCCATTCGCCCTGCAGGTCGGCCAGGTACTCGGCCAGGACCCGGCGCACCGTAGCGTTCAGGGGCACCTCCCGGTACTTACCGCCCTTTCCCCGGTGCACCGCCACGTGGCCGGAGCGATCCCTGATCACCACGTCCTGCGCCCGCAGGGAAACCGCCTCCGACACCCGCAGGCCGGTATGCAGCAACAGCATGACCAGGGCCTGGTCTTTTTTGCTCCCGTACCTCTGGACCGCCCGGATCAAAGCGCCCAGCTCCCTCCGGGACAGCCACTTCGGGGGCTGTTTTTGCTCCGGCAGCCTTTTTACTCCCTCCGCGGGGTCGGCCTGGACCAGCCCGGCTTTTTTTGCCCAGGAAAAGAAGCTGGCGATGGCGTCTAAGGCATTGTTGACGGAAGAAGGTTTCCTTCCCTTGTTCTGTAGGCGGCGCTTGTAGTCGGCCACGTCTAAGGGAGTGACCGCCGCCGGGTCGGGTTCGCCGTAGGTGCCCTCCACCCAGGAGAAAAAGCGGCGTAAGTGTCCTAAGTAATTGGCCGCCGTGCCGGGGGAGAGCCCCCGGCCCAGCAGGTAGTTTTCAAAATTGGCAAGCATGTCCATTATATTCATTCGACGTTTTCCTCCTTTCTCCTTTAGCGAACCAAAATTTTGCCCTTAGAGGTATTCTCCACCATACCTTTTGCGTCCTTTCCGGCTTGATTAGTACACAAAAGGAAGGTTTAGTGAACCAATCCTTGCGTTTAAATAGTTTAAAGCAGGGTATTTTTCCAGAAAATGTTTGTCGATTTCGGCAAAATTGCCGATTTCGACAGTTATTTTCTTCCAGCCGCTTATAGGGCGGCCGCGGGCAACAGCGCCCACGACCGCTTTTCAGTAACGCTACTTTTTGCTACGACCTTTCTTTCCTTGCCGCGCCTCCCAGATTTCCGGGCAGTATTCCTTCAGTATTTTGTCCAGTTCTTTTTTTATCTCCGTCGCGCACGCAACGTAACCGGCGGTGTAAGCGGTGTCGACGGCCCCAGACAGGTTCCCGGCTTTCGCCAGGATCAGGGCCTCTTTCACCATAAACCGGGCGTCGGGAAGGGTCCCGGAGCTGGACGCGGAAAAAGTATGAGGGGGCAGGGTCTTTTTCATCTTTTCTTTGAGTTTTTTCTGCAGGTCGATAATCACGTTTGGCATCTCCTTTCTTTTTGCTTACTCTTTCGGCAAGCGTATTTCGATTGTGCAGCCTTTCTGTTAGGCGATACCTGGGTGTAAGGTTTGCGCTTCCAGAGAAGGCGGGGGAGTTTGAACATTGGCGCTAACTCCTTTCGCATGGTTTTACCGGCGCGCCTCCAGCAGCTTCAACGCAAAGAACGCCACAAGGCCGCCCAGGACGCCGCCGATGAAAGCGGAAAGCATGAGTACATGCCTCCTTTCCTGAAAAATTTTTAAGGCCGTCGGGTTAAGCGGCGGCCCAGTAGCCGTTCTTTACTAGTCTTATTATCCCTTCAGCAATCTGCGTAGCGCGATCAAAGTTCTCCGCTTTGCCCCACAAACAACGCATCAGGATGATCGCGTTCCGTCTGGCCGGCACCCATCCTAACTCATCGCGTAGAGTCATGAAACACCCTTTGTAAACCTCGTCGGCCGCCTCTTTAAAGTTTAAGATGCCCATTATATAGCAAGCAACAGCACCCGCGAGATAGGGTATTAACTCTCCCTTCCCCCCGGCGGCCTCGTGCAAAGCGTGTGCAACTTCATGGACGAGAGCCACTGACTGCTCCTTTACTTCTAACTGGGAGTTAATCCAGATGCGGCCATCGTGGTATATTCCTCCGACTTCCGTTTCAAATACGTTCTCATCTTCCCAGGAAGGATATAACGAAACTTCTACGTGGTAACCTTTATTCTCCAAAGCTAATAATATAGACTGGAAAACTTGATCTTCTTTTGTTATTGCTGGTCCTTCTATTTCCGGATTATTTTCGCCAGGAATTTCTTCCAATGCGGCACAAAAAAGGCGTTTAGCTAAATAATAATCATCGGTGATTTCTCGCATCCTGCCTCGCCTCCTTACGTGTGATCAGTGCATCAACATAATCAACCTGGCATGTACCGCGCACCGGCCGTCCGGCAGCTGCTCCTGCCGCCCAATAACTACCGGGCAAATGTAATCACAAACAGCGACAGACGGAGCGATGTGGTATTCGTTTTCAATCCTCGCAACCTGCTCTGCCAGCGCTTTTTCCAGCCAGATGCCCAGGGGGCACCTGCTTCCTGAAGGCGTAATGTTATTGTTTCCGGGGCAAACGTTTCCGGCTTGCCCCGATTCCTCCTTTCGTGAATTGAAATTGCCGGGCCGGAGGTCCGACCCGGCAATCTTCTCTACAGGGCGTAAAAGACGTCCCGGCAATGATATACGCCCGCTTTCTCGCGGACAGTCACGATGGCGTCCGCAAACCGCGCCACCTCGCCGGGTAGGGAGAAAACGAGCGTGCCACCGCTGCGCCGGGAATAAACGAAAATATCGTCCTCCCAGCGCAATATCACTCGCTCCTCTCCGTTCGGGTCCACGGTAAATAAGCGGACCCATGCGTTTTCTGCCCCGGTGCGGAAGTGCCGATACACTCCTACCTGCGCCAGAGCACGCCCGACGAAAAAGGCATGCTTTTCGCACGCCCGGTGTCCGCGCGTGCGGACATAGACGGGGCGCAGCGGCTGACCGTCAGGACCGGCCACGACCTCAGCTTCGCCCCAGGAGGTCATGGCCCCGCCCCGTTCAAACGCGGCAGCCCTGAATTGACCCCCGGGAAAACGGTCAGCGAAGGTGCGGACGGCGTCAGGGTCACCCTGCACTGCGGTGACTTTCCCGCCAGCCAGGGCCTTAACCCTTAAACCACCCGGCATTTCGGCCCCATCCGGGCGGAATGGGTCTACGTGCCAACTCTCCCCCAGGGGGATTTGTGATATGATTTCCCCGGGGTTGTTTGGAATGATATACTCCATCATATCTTCTTCCCCCCTTTCTCTTCCACATAGTAATATTTCCCACACCGGCAACAAAAACAGAAATTGTCCTCGTCCGGCGCGAGAATGTTGTCAATCATATCTTCACCGCAGTAAGGGCACTCGTAGCCGAGTGGCACTTTTTCGGTTTCTTCCGGACATGTTTCTTTGTTATAATCTGCCATATTTTCTTTTCCTCCTGTCTATAAACGTGATCTTGTTCTTCTTTCCTAAATTATCCCATTTTTCTAACCGCTTGTTGATAATATTCAAAACCATTATCGCCGTGCCTCTTGAGTTTTTCAAATTTTCTTGCTCCGTTTCGGACCGTGCGATCTCAATATCCCATTCTAATTCATCGATAAGACATTCATATACGCTCTTCCATCTCATTAATTCTTTTCTACTCATGGTTAAAACGCGAGGATTGAGAATAATACACAGTTCGCCGCTGGCAATGCTCCGACCCAGGCTCGACATACGGCCCTCGTCAATCAAGGTGCCGACCGGCGGAATTTTGGTTGCGCTCTGCGTATTCATACGACCCACCTTCCTTTTTAACGAGGCCGCCGGGTTTAGGCGGCCTCATTCTTTGCGGGACGCATTAGCATTAAATCGGCAATTTTCACCCAAATAGCGTCCTCCCAGCTTATTTCGATCAGTGCATGATCTCCATCAACTGCATACACAATACCGGCAATCCTTAAATCGCCATCCCTGAAAATTACCTTGTCGCCGACCTTAAATTTGTCCATATTTTTAACCCCCTTTAAACTACCGAAGTATCAGTATCTAACATACGAAGCATATTCTTTTTCTGTCTCTTTTGCTCTTCTTCCTGCGCACCGGACGGCGGCGGCCCGTATACTTCCTGTATCCGGCGCAAGCAAGATTGGGTTACGCGATACCTGGTTACTCCACCAGAGAAAACGACCTCTCCCTCCGGCACCAGCTTTATCCCACCGTCGCTGATCATGTGTCGCTGGCCGGGCATAATTCCCTGCTCAGCTAACCAGCTGGGCCACCGCTCCCGCTCCCCGTACACGTTACACCGGAGGGCCACCTCGTACCCCTCCGGGCCGTTGGGTTCGCACTGCTTGGCCTTTTGCACCACCACGGCGTTCTTGTCCGGGCAGGCGGGGTTGAACATTTCCCACTCCCCGGATTTCCCTTTGGCCGTGCAACCGTTGTCCTTCGCCATGCGCTCGGCCAGGGCGATTGCTTCCTCGCGTTCATGTTCGGGAAACCACATTATGCGCATCTGAATCCTCCTTTCTACAAGTAAGTATAACTGGTAAAGTTATTATAGCATTACCAGTCTTACATGTCAATAACTATTTTTCGCCGCAATAATAATTTTTTGAATGTCTGACCACGCAAAAAACAGGTGCTTTCGGTCCGCTCCATCGACGTAAACCCGGCCTATGCCGAGTGCATGCACCATTTTTTTCACTCTGTTTCGATTCACCCTTAAAAAACGAGCAACATCCGAGAGTGTAAACTGCCCGCCGACCTTTGGATCGCGGTTGTCCAGCAGGTTTACTACGTGCCCAACCTCGTGCAAAAACGTTCTTAAAAACCGCAACCAAATTGCAGTTGTTACGACATCACTTCTGCTGCCTATTACATCATTGATTACCGCGTTTACGTTTATTATCATGATTGCCGGTTCGACTAATTTATTACTGTCGCAGATATGACACCTTACGCTTGCGAGACATCGCTTTTTTCGCTTTGGCATTGCGATTACTCGTAGATAGTCAGCTACTTCCGGCGGTGTAACTTGATAAGCCAGTTCCGGCAATCCCACTGGTAAAAGTCTTTCATTGTGCCACTCCATTTTTTAACGTCACCTCCCCCGAGAAAAAATAAAAGCCCGGCAATGTTTATTACCGGGCCAGTGTAGGCCGAAAAAAGCAAAAAGCACCCCTTAAGTGCTTTTTTACTGAATTTTGCTTTCCGGTAAAGACCGCCGGAAAACAAGAACCTGTCTCAACGTACAGTAATTTAATTATATGCCGTCAAAATATCGCTGTCAAGAGCAAATTTCCAACCTGGCTAACATAATATACCAGCCCTGCCATTTATACCGGCCTAAAATCGAGACGATCTTTATGTAGTTAATAGTTTTATATATGCAGTTACGTTATCGCCCAAATTTCGCCCTTATTTAAAGCCGGTCTCCTGCGTATTCAGCAAGTGTTTTTGCGTTTTTAATAAACATTTCGTCATATTTTCTTTCGCCACTAACTATTGCACGTCCTGTTTTGGTTATTGTCCTGCTTTTCCGGGCCAACATAAACGCTTGTGTGTTTATGATCGCTACCTTTTGCCGGATTGCCCGCCGGATCATTTTTATTTTCCCTGGGGACCCTGCGCCGCAAATGATAATCGTTACATCATCGGGTAATAAACCGGCCAGATAACGCACGCCCGCAAGGTAATCGAGCCATTTGTGGGTACTGTTGCGCTTTACTGTTTGTATGCTGGTGCTTATTACTCTAACCTGGTTATTCCTGATAAATTCCGCCCACCTTTCCAGGTCGCGGATTTCGCCCCAGCTTACGTCCGGGATCGCTTTTATCCCGCGGGCCAGCATTTCCCTGTAAACTACGTAGCTTCTCTTGATGTTGATCAGGTGTTCTAACCTGGGAGAATCTTCGTACACGCTGTAATTCGGCGCGATCACCAGGTCAAACTCCTTCAACGCCGGGTAAATTCCCCACCTTTTGCGCCAGAACGCCTCCAACGGGCGATCCGGGACGTAAAAGTGCAGCATGATCCTGGTGTCCGGGTGTACCCGGCAAAACTCCCGCGCCCCTACCCGGTGCGCAAGGCCGCCTTCTTCGCCGCGGGATAGCAGTAGTCGGGCCGCATTCATTGCTACCCAGGGAAGTTCTTTTTGATCAGGCGTTTCAGAGAACCGCGTAGCCACGGCAGGAATAAAACCGTGTAAGTCGGGAAGGGCAGGAGGGACGTAAGAAAGGTCCGGCAGTCGGGGACCGCCCAGAGAATTTAGAAAATAGACCGCTCCCGGCCGCCGGGGGCAAACATAGTGGCAGGTTCCGCATACACGATCGCACAAAGCCGCCCGGCACCCCGGGCAGCCGGAGCAAAAGTCGCCGTATAAACATTTCACGCAATCAAGGCCGCAGGCCGATCTCATTTTTAACCCTCCAATCTTCCATACACCGTCCGCCCCGCGATGCTTACGATCTTCACCAGCACTTTTTCGCCTCTTTTCACTTCCCTGGCGTCGCATATTACCTCTGTGCCGTCTATGCCGTCTATATCGTCACCGACCAAAACGTGCGTCTTTTTTCCCGTATGTGTAACTACCCCGGCATATTTTTGACCCGTTTCGATACGAGACAAAGGATCGACCCGCAACGCCTTCCGGCTTATGACCAGTTCTCTTTTACCTTCCGTTTCTTTCTTTTTCAAAACTTTTGCTTGTATCAATTCGCCTCTTCTCCACTTTACGTCTTTAATATACCGATGAGAAATCTCACCCACCGGCATGATCGCCGTTATGCCTTCGACATCGCATACGACCTCATATACCCTTTTATTCTCATCGCGTCGCACCTTTTTCACCATTACTTCCACGACCGAGCCTTCGGATATCTTTCTCCACGCACGTTTCGAAGCTATCCGTAAGGCCTTTTCCCGGTTTAGTATGCACGTCCCTTCCCGCCGGTTGATCTCTTCCGGCACTATATGGATGTATGGGTCGCGCATCAGATCCTCCAGTTTCTCACCTTGGCGCAGACCTGCTCTGCTTTCGGGTAAAAAACCCATCACGCCGTCCTTATTATTAGGAATGTATATTATCAGGCAGGGTTCGCCATTTAGCTTTCCATAATTAAATACTCTACATTTTAAAACAGTATTATATTCCCGCGCAAGGTAAATCTTCCGTATGGATTCGAGACTCGCTTTCCAACCTACACCAGTTGACAGATCGTTCATTGCTAATTACCCCCCTGAATCGCATTATTTACCACTTGCGCCAGGTTGACCAGCAGGAAACGCACGTACTCACGCTCCCGCCGGTCAAGCTGCGAACGCATCACAATAGGGACCTGCCGAATCAGCGTCTTGGCCGCCTCCTCTATGCCAGCAACGCCGGGATCGCCAACTGGGTGTAATTCCGGTTCGGGTCCGGGTAATTCGTCAAACAAAGATAACTGCTCCACAAGTCACCCTCCTTTTCCTTCTTGACCGGCCTTGACTTATAGACCGGCACGCCGTCGCGGTAAACATACACCCGGTTCGCCTCCAGTGACCGCCAGCCTTTATGCCGGGTGATAGGTTTCGTGCAAAACATGGCAGCACCCTCACCGTGCAGGACGTAAAGCGTGCCCTGGTAGCTGGCGTGGACCCAGAGGCTTTCCCCGTCGGAAAGCAGGAAATTCAGCTTGCCAACAGTGGTTTCGGTCACTCCGGCCAGCACGTCCGCTATATCTTCCGGGTCGTCGGCCTTCATCGCGCTGACTATCTCCACCATCGCCCGGAAAACGGCCTCCGAATCGGTCTGGCCCAGGGCCTTTTTACCCTTTGGGTACTTGACCATGTGCCCGTTATGAGCAAACGCCCAATCCTTGTCCTGCGCGTGGGCGTAAAAGGGGTGGGTGTTGGTTACGTTCACCGCGCCCCTGGAGGCGAGCCGGACGTGCCCGATGGCAACGTAAGCAGGGATCGCTTGCAATGTAAACGTTCTCGCCACAATGCTTTCATGCGCGGGGACCGGTTCCTTAACGACCGTTAACTCCGGCGTGTAAAAGGCGAGGCCCCAGCCGTCCGGGTTCTGCGGCGCGGCCACCTCCACGAATTTGTCCCAATATTTATTGAACGCCACCGGTTTTTTGCTGGTGAATCCAAACAACTGACACATTACAGGTCGCCTCCTTCCCACCACCTGGTAAAATCGTTCAGTTTATCCTGGCCGGTTTTGCGCCTCTCCTCGAGGGCCTCCCGGTCTGTGATCCAGGGCTGCTCGGCCAGCTCCCGGTTTTTAATTACGACGTAATCATCGGTAGGGTAGGACATACCCTTCCAACCTGCATGCACGGGAGCGAAGGCCGCACACTTTGCGCCGTCGCTTTCGGCTTTCAGGAAGCCGTAAGCTGCGCACTTGCCATTATTGAAATACAAGCACTTTCCGCACTCCTGGCCGGCCGCTTCAGTCCACGCGCCGTTTTTCCGCAGGATGTAGCAGTCGGACCTTTCGGCCACGGCAATCACCCCGGCCTCGAGCAGGGACTGAATAAACGTCCGGTCCGTGCTGGCCCACAATACAACAGGGTCGTCGTAATTCCGCCACGTGATTTCGTCTAACTCGCCCTTCTCTTCGTCCGGGACAACGGCATTGTCGGCCAAAAGGTTTACGTTATCCCGGACGATTGCACGCACGCCCTGAGCGCCCAGGTAAGCGGCGATCTCCCTTAAAGCGTCTACCCGGACGTGCCAGGCCGTGTCCGCGTTTTTTACGTCCATGTATTCCTTTCCCACCACGGCGGCTACTAAAGCGGGTATGCAGTCGGCTTCGTAAATATCGCCGCCGTAGGCGATCATAAGCGGCAGGCTGGCTTTCTCCTGCTCGGGGGTAATAATTTTCAACATCATTTGGCTTCCTCTCCTTTTAGTGGAATTCTGATTTCCCCGGTAGCCGGGTCGCAGATTATCTTGACCGTTTCCTTGTAACCCACCAGATCGCCACCTTTCATCAGGTACTCTATGTACGCCCGGAAAATGTCGGTCATCGTGGTGCCGTTGGCGGTCGCCAGGTGGGACATGAAAGCGTGCTCAAGATCGGTAACGCCGAATTGAATGTTTTTTCTCGCCATTTGGTGATCACCTTCCTGCTATCGTTATTTACTGATATAATGATAGCATGGTTTCAGGAAGGTGTCAAGAGGTAGACGAAAAAATTTTCGACCGGAGTTTTACCGGGCGGCCTCTTCCCAGTCGTCAAAAAGCATTAGCTGCTCTACCTTTCCTTTTCCGGCCTGCACCGCCGCAGGGTTTAACCAAAGGGATTCCACGCGGCCGGGGTGCTCCCCCCGGTACTTTTCCCCGCCTACGCTGGAGAGGTGGCAGATCACGTTCAGGTCGTGCCGTTCCCAGCCGGAATACCATTCGTCGTACTCCGGGCAGCGGTAGCCGGAGAGGGCGGCCATGCCTTTGATCGAATTAAGGATTTCAGCCAGCTCCCGGTGCTGCTCTTTGGTCATTTCCAGGCGGTAAAGGTGGTTATCTTTCCTGGTGTCCGGGTAGTAAGGCGGGTCCAAATAAAGTAAAGCATTTCCCCGGTCGTAACGACGGATTAAATCGGCGAAGTCCAAGCACTCCACCTGCACTTTCTGGAAGGCCATACCGAACCTCTCCAGCTTCTCCCGGCTGGAAAGCCACCGCTGCGGCCCGGACTTCCGCCAGCCCTCGGCCAGGTGGTACTGCCACTGGCCTTTACTTGCTCCGTGGCCGCCGTAGGACTGCTGGCGCAGGACGAAAAAGCGCCTGGCCTTTTCCACAGGGTCGTCCGTGGGCGAAGCTTCTAAGCAAGCCATGTATTCAGTCCGGGCGTAGGGGGTCCAGGTTAAAGCCTCCTGGAGTTTTTGCCGGAGTTCCGGGTCGCGCAGAACGCGGAAAAAATTAACGATCTCGTTGTCCAGGTCATTGAGAACGAAAAGCGCTTTCTTCCCGGCATGCTCGCACCGACGCATAACCTCTAAAAGGACGCTGCCGGAACCTCCAAACGCGTCAACGAAAACATTAAAACTGCCCGGCGGGGGCAGGTGGTCGGCAATCCAACCGGCAATCCTGGCCTTACCGCCGGGATACTGGAAAACGGATTCAGCCATTGGTGGTCGCTCCTTTCGCAAGGTTTCCTAAAAAAAGAAGGCCGCCCGGCTTTTTCTGCCGGGCGGTTACAACGCCATTTTTACTCTTTGACTTTTTCGATTTTTGTTATGTTCTTCCAATATTGAGGATCGTTGATGGCGTTTGCGTCGCTTGTAAACTCTCCCCACGCTATCAGGTCTTTGCCGATATATCGGCCCCATTTCATCTGACGGATGAGGTACGATATTTTTACGCAGTACCATTCTTCTTCCTCCGTTATTTCTTCAACGGAAGGTACGTCCGGGAAGTGGCTTTCGACTAATTCGCTGATGGCTTTTTCCAGGTTTTCAACTGGTTTATCTATGCTGTAAAAGTGATAAACTTTAATAAATTTCTCGCCGTCGATATAAACATTTTTAAAAACGGAATCATCTAACAACCATTCCATAATCAAAACCAACTCCTTTTTGAATTGTAAACCGCCCGGCTTTACCGGGCGGCTTTCTTTCCGTTCAGCAACCACTCTTTAACCAACTCTTCCAGCGCAACCTTTCCTCTTTCGTTGTAAAGGATCTGCTCGACGACCTTTCCTTCGATTACCCTGCCGGTTTTCGGGTTCACCGCCGGGGCGGGGCTCACTACGGCGTAATCGTTTTCCATTTCGCCCGCTTCCTTGTTGGGCCGGATTCCGCCCGCCTTTGCCAGCATCGCCAGTCTTTTGGTGGTGATCTTTTCTTTATGTTTGAACGTGAATTCGGCGGCCAGTTCTTCAGTCGACCAGTGCTTTTTGACCGGTTCCAATTCCAGACCGGCCAGGCGGGAGATAATTGCCTTCTGGTATTCCGTAGGCAGGGCGTATTTTTCGACAAAAGCCAAAAGGCGATTGTTCTTTTCCCGCTCGGCCTGGACCCGTTCAAGCTCGGCCTGCGCTTTTATGCGCTCAATTTTAAGCCTTTCCGTTTCTATCTCCAGCCTTGCCAGGTCGACACGGGCGGGGTTAATGGCATAACCGGGACCGAGGAAGTAGTCGCGGAGGACGCGATGAGCTTCTTCCTGGTAAAGCTCTAACCTTTCACGTAATTCCATGCGTACTTTGTTAGGGTTTACAGTCAAGAGGTAGCCTGGCAGATAATCGAGACGCAAGCAGAGAGTCGGCTGCTCTCCTCCCTCCGAAGGGATCATCAAAATGATGACGGCTTTGGAGAGCACCCGGTGAGTAACCAGCTTTCTGTGTTGTGGCTGCCAAGCGAGCCCAAACCTTTCGCAAATGGGCCTTACCGCTACATAAAGATCCGTTTTTCCGTTTCTTTCTACCACGGCCCCAATCAGCGTATCCCCGTAGAAATGCACCCTTTCCACGGCCAGCGGCTGAATGGCTTTGGTTTTGTTCATCGTTGATTTCACCCCCTTTCCGGTAAAAATTGTTCCTGAAAATAAAAAGCCGCCCGGCTTTACTCACCAGGCGGCTTAAGGGTCTGCGTAATTTGCAGACCCTTTTCATTAGATAGCAGAATTCAGTAAGATGGCGCAGTACGGGAAAAGGGTTACGCTGCGGGCGTTTTGCCCAACGTAACCGCTTTCTGTTAATTTCCGTGAACTGAGGGACAACATGTCCCTCAGTTCTTTCCTGGAAATGGTACGCAAGCCATCCTGCAGTAATTCGTCCTTGTGCCTTTTGACTGTTTTCCTCACCGTGTCATCAGACACCTTATAAAAATTGGCCACCATCTCCGTTGTGGCGTGCTGGTTATCCGGCAGCAGGCGCAGAAACTTGACTTTTTCTAAAACGCCGGTCTTAACCACCACTTCATCGCGTAACGACCTGCTTTCCAGAAGAATTAGCTCATTCATTTTCCGGATCCACCTCCTTTCCAGCGAAAATTGCTTTCAAAAAGAAAGCCGCCCGGCTTTGTCGGGCGGCCAAAACTTAACCCTTAACTAACCCTGCCACTTTGAGCTTGCATAAAGCCATAAAACGGCGGCTTTATCCTGCTTCCGCGTAAACAGAATGTCCAACAACCGACGCACCTCCAGGTGCGCGTCGTCATCAACCCTCTTCGACTTAAACGGCATTGGCTCGGTCGGGATCATTAGCGCCCGATCCCTGGTTTCTTCCCGCTTTTTGCGCAAAACGTCGGCCGCGTGGACAATTCCCGCGGCCAGCTTTACGTTGGCCTGAATCTGTTTTGGATCAAGGGTGCCGTTGAATAAGCGAAATTCGATTGTGTTTTTGTGGGTGCCGACGTTTTTGAAATTTAAACTGAAATAACGCGACCACAAGCACTCTTTAATTTCTTCACCGCTTAACTCGTCGCGCCGGGCCAGCAGGCTGGCCAGCCGGTTCGTAACCGGCAAAGCGTACCGGTTTGCCGCCGACTCCCTCAGTTTTCCTTTGCTCTGGCCGCCAGCGGCAATCCGGTAAAGAACGTCCTCAAAACCGGCGAAAATCCTGATCAGCCGGTTCCAACGATAACATCGGGCGTCAAGCGGGTCGGCCCCGATGTGAACGTGGCCGCCGCACTTTTCAGTAACCTTGCCGCCGCAATCTTTGATCACCTGGCAGACTATTTCTACTTGCTCCCAGGTCTGGCGGCAGTCCGTCAAAACAGGAGAAACGACTTCACCGCCGTAATTCATCCCGCGGTAACGCCTGGTGACGCTGGCGTCGCTCTCCACGGTCCAGTAACCGGCCAACCGGTGCGAGTGGTAGCTATGTATGGAAGAGTTAGCGCACAAGCCTTTCAGGTAGAGCTTGTACGCCACCTCGCTCGCACGCGCCGCGGTAAACTCTATCTCCAGGCCGAACGTGTTCTGATTACCGTTTAAAACGTTTTCATATTCGTACTCAACGATCCGCCCGGTCTTCACCAGGTCGTACATCTGTTTAAAACCATCGTCGTCGGTAGTAAGCATTACCCCGTCGTCGATGGCCGCCAGCCTCTCCCTGGCGGTCCTGGCCCTCCTTACACGCTCCCGCTCCCGCTGACGGCCCCGGTTGGCCTCAGCTATGCCGGGCGTGCCGGTCTGGTTTTGGGTGACGTTCTCCGGCGCTTCGCCCTGATCTTCTCCGGTTTCCACCAGCCGGGCGGCCCGGACGTGGTCGCAGGTTTCCCCGGAGATCGCATTGTCGAGACAGGAGCAGGCATTGCCGGACACTTCGTAAGCATTTCCCGCCTCCGTGCTGACGACCGATTGTAACTCAGATACAGGGTCGACCCGCAGGGTACTCCCGGCGTCGGTCTGTACCTCGAAAGGCCCGGACGTGAGGGCCGCCGCGTCCCTGGCCTGGCTTAACTGGTTCAGAAGGGCGCGGTTCTCGGCGATCATATTCCTGATCCTCGCGATCACCTGCGCCCTGGTGGGAGTGGGCATTACCGATCACCCCTACTGCGGCGGAATAAACCTAACAGACCAGAAAGGATGGAACGCTGGTTAGATACATGCTGGTCTACGCGCTCCCTTTCCTCCCCGTCGGCAGCTTGCTGGAGGTCCTGCACCGACCGCTCGTACTCTTCCAGGAGTTGCGCCAGCTCGTCATCGGGCAGGTCGTCCGGGAAAATTTCTTCCGGCGGCCGCTCGTCCGGTTCGACGGCCCTTCCGCCGCCGGAAATGATAGCAATGCGCCTTGCTTTCGGCATTTTCGATTACCTCCTTACTGAAATTTCCACGTTTTAAGCGAACATGGGAAAAGTGGATCGTGGTGGTGTAACCGGCGGGAACGACCCGCAAAAGCAAAAAGCACGGGTAAAACTTGATTGCCCGTGCCGTAAAAATTTGAGACTTTTCGCATCAGGGAGGCCCGGGGTTTAACCGTGGACCTTCCTGGTTTCGACCTCCACGTTGTCCCAATAACGGGGGTCTTTCCACGCTTCCGCGTCGTCCGTGTACGCGCCCCAGATGGTGGCACCGGTTATGTTTTTGCCGAACCGGATTTTCTTCGCAAGAGTGGAAAGCGCCACCGTAGCCTTCCTGCCGGTCTTTTTGACCTTTTCGACGATCACCGGAAACTGCTCATCGATCAGAGAATGAATGGCACCCTCCAGCTCTTCTTCGTTTTTAGCCGTCGCGCAAAACGTCTTTGTGATCTTGATATACTTTTCCCCGTCAATCACAACGTTTTTATAGGCCACTTTTTTAAGCTCCCACATGGTAAACGCCTCCTTATTTTAACCGTTTAATTTGTTAACAATAAACGTGATCACTCCGGCCAACCTTTCAATTATCGCGTTATAAAGACTGATCACCGCCTCCCCTCCGGGCAGCATCTGACCCGTAACTTTCTGATAAAGCACGTAGACCAGGCCCACCAGGATCACCAGGACGAAAGCGTTCCAGAGCAGGGTGGCGAAGTTTTCTACGTGGCCCAGGACGTGGAATACCGTGTCCACCAGGTACTTTAACCAGGAGAAAGGGTTAAAAGCCCGGTAATGCCGGGCCTCCCGTTGATAAACCGGCTTTTTTGCATTTTGCCGGTACCGCTCTAATTTGGCGGATTCCTTAGCTTCCTGCGCGGCCTGTTTTGCTTTTTTGGCGGCGATCTTTTTCCGGATCGCAAGCGGCAAGCGGTCCTCAAAGTCGCTCTCCCTGACGGGTAGATCAGCGTAACGGGGCTCCGCCGGGGACGCCCCGTCGGCAGCGTTATCAACGATCTTGATTTCTTCCATCGGTCTCACTCCTTATAAGTAACTCTGCACGGGTGTTTTTAGAAACGTTCCTCCGGCCCGGGGTCCTGATCGCTACCTGAATGTAGCCAATTCCTTCGATGGCCACGGTCCGGCTTTCGTTGCGCTTCAAAATAAACTCCTGCTCCTTGCTATTTACGTCGAGAACGACCCTAACCTTTTCCGGCCCCCGGACGTCCCTGTAAACAACTGCTTGCGCACCGCTTTCAGTAAGTTCCAACTCGACAGAAACGTTTACTCTCTGGCGTGCGAAGGGCAGCAGCAAAAGCGCAGCCGCCGCAGGAATCAACAACAGGAGATAACGCTTGCCCGGAAAATTGCCGGGATTGGTTTTTGGGGGAGTTTCCGGGGGAGGTGTTTTGTCGGGTTTCGGTTCAGGAAGATTCGACAGCCAATAAGAAGCGCTTCCCGGACAAAACGGAAAGGTGAACGTAGGTCCCCGGTTTTCACCTGACGGTAAGGTGTGGTGTCTCAGTGTCATCGTGCCGTCCAGGATGCCCCCGTCGGCGGTATAAGCCCAAATGTCCTTATTTTTGTAACCTTTGTTTGATTCGCCGGTAAATACCTTAGTAAGTTTAATATTGCCGGAAGATGAAACGCTATAAGGCGAGCTGTAATCGATTTCAAAGTCCGGCAGTTTTACGTCAAACCGCCTTTGATCATTTGAATTGACGTGAATGACCTTTTTCTCGCCACCGATTTCATACATTACGTCACCCACGCCCGTCAATCTGGCAACGAGAAGGTCAAAGTCTATGTCTTTTTTGGGTTCAAAATAATAGCTACCGCTCGTCGCCGGTTTAAAACGCGCCTCCATTTCAAAACCCCGCTGCACCGGGTTTTTTCCCGTGCGGGTAGCGACCTCCTGGCCCTCGACCTTCAGTTCAGGTGGAATGTAAAGCCGGGCCGGGGCATCGTCCCAATGAAAAACATATAAAACACCATCACGGTAATTGACTATGCCGTGCATTTCGTTTTCGCCAGCATAGACCGGCAGGATTACGAACAACAGTAACAGCAGGGCGATTAAAATTGCAGGGGCGGCTTTAAGGCCGCCCCTGTTGGGATTACTTGTCAAGAACATTGTCGAGAACACCTCCATAAGTTGCGGTTTTCTTCCGGGATACGTTTCTCCGGCCCGGGGTTTTGATTTCCACCAGCGCGTAGCTATCGGGAGTAATGCCGATGACGTGCTGGCCGTCGCGATCCAAGTTGAAAACAGAGTGCTTGTCGCCATTAATATAAGCAACAACTTTCACCGTTTTTGGCCCGCGGACATCACGATAGACTACCGCTTTCACGTCGCCGGGATCGCGCCGGATTTCGACGGAGACGTTCACGCTCCGGCGGATAAACGGCAGGATCAGGAGCAAAAGCACGGGGTACCAGAATATGCGCCTCTTCTCTTTCTCCGGTGCAGGCCCAGGTTCCAGCGCCGGTTCGGGTTCCGGTTGCGGGGTAATCTCAGGTTCCGGCATCGGTTCAGGTTCCGGTTGCGGCGCCGGTTCCGGCTCCGGCTTAAACTGCGGCATTACCGACGGCGGCACGGGTGAAGGCTCCGGCTTTACCGGGGTAGTTTCCGGCTCCGGTGGGGGCTCAGGCGGTATGTCTCCTCCGCCAATCTGGATTTCTACGGTCCCGCCGGTATCTTTCGGCACCACCACGAAGTCCACGCGCTTCTCCCGCTCAGCCCTGGCCAGCTGCACCTCGGCCCGGTCGCTGCCTTCTCGCACAATCCGTTGGCCGCCCACGTCCAGGATCACGTCGATCCTCTGCACCTGCTCAAGCCGGGTGTCCGCGATCAGGACGGTGTGCCGACCGAAAGGCACGTCCTGAAATTCGTAGTAGCCTTCGCTGTCAGTGAAGGCTACCCGCGGGGTAGAGTGCAGCTCTACCCTGACATCGGCAACCGGTTTGTCGTCCTTATCAAACACATAGCCGTACACTTTCCCAGTTAGTTCCCGGACGGTCACAGCTGCATCATCGATGAGTCCGGCGTAAGTTGCAGTTATTTTAGCCCTACCGGGAGCTACGCCGGTCGCTTTGCCGCCGTCCGGCCCGCTGCCCACGCTGGCAACGCCTTCCGCTTCGGATTTCCAGGACGTGGCTGGGTCACGGGTCACACCCTTAGTGCTGCCGTCGCTTAAGTGCAGCACAGCTTCCAGCTGCACGGAATCGCCTACAAGGAGGTCGGCAGTTTTCGGCGTCACCTCCAACTTAACAGGTTGCGGTTCTTTTACCGGTTCCGGCTCGGCTACGCCGCCGCCGTCGCCAGAAGGAATCGCCGGTGCAGGCTGCTGCGGCTGGACCACGGTGAGCTTCGCCGTGCCGGTTAATCCTTGCCAGGTAGCAATTACATCCGTCTGACCAGGAGCGATACCGGTTGCCAGACCAACGTTAACACTTGCCACGGCAGGAGTGGAAATTGACCAGGTGGCCTCCTGGGTGACGTTCCTCTCGGAATTGTCCGAATAAACCGCCACGGCGTAGAATTGTACCGATTCGCCCACCTTCACCGTGGCTTCGCCGGGCCGCACCTCCAGGCGCACCGGTTGCGGTTGAGACTGCGGCTGCTGGTCGCTGTACTTAATCAGGTACGGCTGACCGGCACGGGACGTATCAATCACTACGTACAACGATCCAAAACAAGAGCCGACGACGTAGTAAAATCCGTCGTCGATCAACTGCTGCTCCCAGCCGTTTCCGGTAATCACTGGCTTCCTTCCGTTGCCCCGGGTAAAATGCAGCTTTGCCCCGTTATCGTCAACGGCAATAACTGATTTACCCAGGTGGACCACGTTACCGTCGGCAACGTTCACCTGGTAATTACCCACGTAAACATCGTTCCCGCTTACGCAGGTTATCGGACGCGGGTCGTTCTTTTCGATGGCCTTAACTTCCGGCTTGTTGTTTTCAACAATCGTAATAGTTTTAATTATTCTACCGTCGGTTTTTGATAAAACTACCAGGTTAGCGTTATTCCCGCCCGAATCACCCTTTAGCACATATACATAGTCATTACCACCTGCAACATCGTAAAGTATTTCTGCCGAAGTAATAGGATACGACCAAAAAACCAAATCGGGCGCGTCGGAAATGTCATAAACACCCGACTCGGGCAAAACTATTTTTACCACCGCATTAAAATCAGCACCGCTGCTTTTTGCAAACGGCAGGGCAAGTAATACACTATCGCTTTCGGCGCTAATAATCTCCCATTCGTCATCGATCTCATCAGCGCGCACCGCCGATTTTACGAAACCGGCAGGGGATATGTGCGTGATAACGTTACCGCCGCTATAGGCAAGCCCACTCGTTGCCCATTTCGACACTACAACGATGTCACCATCCGGCAAAATAGCCGGAGGGGCAAGGTATTCTCCGCCGGGCAGCGGTACCGAAAACCTGAGCGTTCCGTCTGCGTTGTAGGATTCCAGGTAGCACCTATCGCCCTTAAAAACGGTGTAAATTACGCCGTCGCTCGCTATAACAGGCAATGAATACTCATCAGCTACATGACCAGGTATTTTTTCCCACTCCAACATCCCGTTTTCAGTGAACTTTCTTAGCCTGTCACCTCCGACGTACACGGCGCCGCTGCCTCTCACCGGAGCGGTTACTTTAATGCCTTCGATCCTGGCCCTCCACTCTTCGGCAGGTTCTTTTGGTATTTCCTGGTTCTGTCCCGGCGAAGGGTTAGCCTTAAACTCACCAATATTGACCGGGTTAACCTTATACGATAGGTTAATTTCCCTGTCGTTTATTAGACCGTTTAAGGTCTGCACAGCGCCGGGCAGGAGAGTTATAGTTACCTCTCCAGTCATCGCTGGCCCATAGAAGGCTATATTCCGGATATTGGGAAGAGTAAGCATATACCTGCCAAAGATATCGGGAGGGTCAAAGGGTATCGACCCTTCCCAGGTGCCCCAGGAACCGCTTGTTTTTACCCTGGTTTTATCAATTACTTTTATAGGTTGTTCAAATAAAAACGCTGTTTTAAGGACTTGATCCGGATGGCTCCAGATCGTTGGTTGACCTACGCACCCTTCGGCGGTCGCTTCTACAACCGCCCCTTCCGGAGGGTTCGTGGCAAGAATTTTGGGTTGCTCACCTTGCGCCGTCACTGTGAAGGTGTAACTCTTCCCGGCCAGGTAGCTGTACTCCTTCCAACTTCCGTAATTTTCGTCCTCGGAAACCACTTCGTCCCCGTTGAACCAAATAACTACTTGACCGGCGGGCCACTTGAGCGTGTGCGGAAATTGCTCTCTATCTTTTTTGAGAGACAACTGTGGGCGCAGGTGGATCACTCTCGGGTCATGCGCATCCCGCACTATGCCAACTTGCCAGTCCTCTACGTATGGTAAAGTTGGTATAATATAATCCTTCACCACCAGCACCGGCACCGGGAACGTGAACGAAATATCCGCGTCCGGCGGCACCGTGGACCCGGAGGGGTAGGTTGGAGTAGCGGTTAGCTCGTAAACTTCGCCGGACACCGTACCGCTAAGCGGGATCACAACGTCCGCATGTACGGCACTGACAGCTAAAACAAGCCCCGCAAGCAGCAATAAAACAGCAAAAATAGGGATTCTGGTATTCATAAACAGACCTCCTTTTTAAATTTAAAGGCCCGGTTTTAAGCCGGGCCGTAAACCGCTTCAGTAACAGATTGACTATCAGGTTGCTTATCTAGGCCGGGTTGTCCCTGGTCGGATTGACCGGCCTGCCCCTGGCCACCGGAAAGATGATTAGGCTGATCGCTTCCCTGGGACTGCCCCGGCCCAGGCTGCGCCGGTTGCTGGATTGCGTGCTCCGGCCCGGATTGCCTGGCCAGCGGCGTATCGGAGAAGTGCAGTTTGGCGCTTTCCAGTTTCCCACGTCCGGAAAACCGAATCTCTACCTGCTTGTTGCCCTCCACCACAAACGGCGTGGCAAACACAATCTGGCCTTCCCGGACCTCGGCCACCTTCGCGCCAGCAAAGAAAACTTCGATATTGACCGTCTCCGGCACGCCTTCAACGGCGGCCAGAAGCATTTCCACCGGCCCATCGGCGTAGACCGCCGCTTGCACGGTACCCTTTCCGCGAAACATGAACGGCGGCGGGCTTTCCGCCCTCACAGCAGGACGGGCAGGCAATTCGGGCCGCGGTTGCACCGGTTGCTGGGCCTGCTGCTGCTGGTTGCCGGAGGAATATACCGTTTCTGTTACCGATTGGGTTTGTTGATCCTGTCGGCCATAAACCGATTCAGCGACCGACTGTTGGTCGGTTTGCTCCTGTTGACCAGGCTGGTTTTGTTCGGCTTGCTGATTGGTCAGTTGGCCGCTCTGGCCGGGCTGAACCAGCTGAGATTGCCCTTCATTCTGGGTCTGGTTTCCACCCTGGTCAGGTTGCTGCCCGGACTGCTGGTTTTGACCCGGTTGTTGTTGGTCAGATTGATTTTGTCCGGTTTGCTGATCAGTCTGCTGACCGGCCTGCTGTTCACCGGACCGTTGGGAAGGTTGGTCTCCTGTTTGCTGATTACCCTGGGGTTGGCCCGGTTCCTGCTGTCCAGCCTGAGTATCGTTGCCGGGCTGGAATTGAGCAGGTTCGGACTGCTCCTGGACCGCTTGATCATGTTGCTGATTCTGGCCGGGTTGCTGATTGGTCTGTTGATCAGCCAGTCCAGATTGCCGGGCTTGATTTTGCCCGGCTTGCGTCTCGTAAACCACTCCGGTCACGCTCTGGGTTTCGCTTGCCCAGATCGGTACAGCCAAAAAGATAAAAACAAGCGTAAAAATGATTGCAGTTAGAAAACGCATTGAAATATCGCCTCCTGTTTGGAAATTTAGGCCCCGGCGCGGAGCCGGGGCTTTCTAATGGTTACGTCGTCAATTCAAACGCCAGAGTCAAAGTACCTTGTAGGTTTTTTGTTGTTATACGTTTTTTATCGGCAACTAACTTTAGGTTGAGGCAACCTGTCGGACCCCAAACCATATCGCCATGTCCGTTGTCCCACTCGTAAAGAGTGCCTAAGTTTATTTCGGTAAAACCACCGTATCTACTTCCGGCTGCATCAAGGCCGCTAATGTTTGCGGGCTGATATAAAGATGTACCTTCATCGCCAGCTAACACGTAACGGACTGTGGGCGCGGGAAAAGAGTCTCTCCAGCCGCCGTTCCACCCCTGGCTCTGCTCAATCCCGAAAGCGGCCTTGCGCTGCGCGTCAGCTAGTGACAACACCGGAAAGTTTTCGGTGTCCATCCAGTTAGTCTCCGGTTTCCACGAATTAGCGTCGAGCGTCAGGCTGGTAAGAGTAACCTTCATCGGAGCTTGTGTCCGGTTTTGTATGTTTATCGTTTGCGTCGCTGTCGTCTGACCAGCCGCCAACGAGAAATCCAGCGTGGCCGGGTCCACGACAACGCTGATATTAAGCGGGTCGAGCGTTCCGGTCAGTGTGATTGTCGCGTCTGCCCAAGCGAAGCAAACCAGGTTCAGAACCAACAATACCGCAATTAGCATAATCTGGATTTTCCGCATGTAAAAATCGCTCCTTTCTAAGTTTTAGTTTTGGAATGTAACTTTGGAAATAACCGACATTCCTACACCTAATCCCTTCCCCTCCGGCGCTTCCAGCAACACTTCAAATCTCTCCGTCCCACTCCCCGGCCCGAACGCAACCTTCGCTTTCACGGCTTCGCCCGGCCCCAGGGCGCGGCTGCAGCGATACACCTCCCTCCCGCGAAATTTAACCACCGGTACCGCCGGTTGATCGCCCTGGTTTCGAATAATTACAACCGCGTTGCCGTCCTTGTCCGCCACCACACCGGCGGGCACGGCCAGGCCAACCTTCCCGGCAGGTTTCGGTTCCTCCTGCTTAAGCGGCCACGCCCAGGATTGAAAAAACTCTTCCGCGCCCGGCGGGCCGGTTTTAATTTGGTCATCGGTTTTGCGGTAGATGTACCTGGACGCGCAGTTTTGAGCGATGAGCGCAATCAACAAGGCAACTATAATCAGCCACAAAATCTTCTCCTTTTTGTTTTCCCTCTTCTCTTCCAAAATGATCACCCTTTCTAAAAAATTTAAGACCGGGAGAGTAATTCTCCCGGTCTAAAGGTCGAGTCATAGATTTGTATTACAAAAAACTGCCAAATATGTCACCTAACAGCCCATTAACGAAACCATCAACATTTATACCGATCCCGCCTCCACTGCCGATTACTTTTTCGGCGAGCAGATACGCTACATTAAGCGTAACATCGTAGTGAGCAAAGACAATCGCGCCCAAAAGAAACGTGGTCATGCTTGCAACTACCGACCCCAGCGGGCCGAAATACGCCGCAAATACAAGACGTAGCGCTATTCCCAAAACCGACAGGATCATTAAAACGACCATTGCGCCGATCATGTAACGCTCCAGGACGTAAAACATATTGGTTAATCCGCTAATGTCAATGCCATACACTCCCGTATACCCCCCTTGAAAAAATTTGACTTTTTCAAGCGAGGGAGTTACAATTTTTTATGCCATACACTCCCGCCAGGGAGTTATTTTTTTACCCCCGGCGGCGGCAATGGTTCGATCACGATCTCCCCCGCCTTGACCCGTGCGATAAGCTCCCGGATTATATCTGCCATGCTCTTCCGCGTTTCATAAGAAATCGTTTGCAGGTCCGTGTACTCATCTACAGATAACCGGATTGCCAGCTGTCTTTGCTTTTCTTTCACTGCAAGCACCACCTCCTTGTATTTCAAGTATAGCATAACTACAAATGCTTGTCAAGAGCTTTTTCTTCTGGAAATTCGCTGGAAGAAAAAAGTGATCTCAAAAAGTGATCTGGAAAGTGATCTCTGCCAGATATTTCTAAGGAAATCTTTTCATGAGATCACTTTTTTGAGATCACTTTTTTCTGGAAATTCACTGGTAATTATTCGGCAAAACCGTTTTCATGGAGCCACTCAAAAGCGGCGTCCGGGTGCAGTAATACCGACCTCCTTGCCCCGCGGCCCGCGCTGGACGGCGGAGAAACCCAGCCTTCCCGCTCAAGTTTGCCCAGGACTTCGTTCACTGTGGCGCGGGACATTTTCAATTCCTGCGCTATCTCGGCCGCGGGCGGCAGGTAGAGTTCTACCTCGGTAGTGGAATCGGCCAACCTTGCCACGTAGACGCGCACCCGCGTTTCCGGGTCCTGCTCCGGCGGTCTGGCTTCTCTTTCCGGCTTATCCTGGGCCGGTATTTCCGCCGTTTTTTCCCTTTCCACATACCCGCCTTCAAAAGCCGGAACCGGCGCGGGTTGGACGCCCTGCTTTTGCCAGTATTGCTTTAACCTTTCCAAAACCCGCTCGGTATCCTCATCGTCAAGACCAACGCCCACGCCCTGGAAGCGTACCAGGCCGAAATTCCCTTCGATCATCGCCAGACCGTCGCCCTTGCCGGTAAGCGTCACCTTCGGGTCATCGTCTAAAACCGTCATGTAATCGTGATTTTTGGCCAGCCTAAAGACTACCCGGCTGGGCAGGTTGGCCTTAATTACTCCGGTAATCACATCGACGGAAGGTCGCTGCGTGGCCACCACTAAATGTATACCGGACGCCCTTGCCAATTGGGTAAGACGCTGGAGCAACGGTTCCACTTCTTTCTTTGCTTGCACCATCAGGTCGGCTAGTTCATCAACCACGCACCCGATATACGGCATGTTTTTTCCGGTTTTCCGGCGGTACCCGGCTATGTTTTTCACTCCAGCGTCCCGGAAAACAGAATACCGGCGGTCCATTTCCTGGGTAAGCGTGTCTAAGAGGTTAACCGCGTCCTCAACAGTTGTAGCGATCTCCAGGACGTGCGGGAAACCGTTGTAATCGCTTAACTCAACTTGCTTTGGGTCGATTAACGCCAGCCGCAAGCGGTCCGGGCCTAAAAACATTAACCAGGAAACGAGCAACTGGTTTAGCCACCAGGATTTACCGGCCCCGGTTGCCCCGGCAACAAGCACGTGGGCGATTTTCGTCAGGTCAGTTAAAATAGGTTCTCCTACCTCGTTAACTCCGACCGGTACCGGCAGGCCGCCCTCCCGCAACAGTTTTTGGTATTCCGGGGTCGACACGATCTGCTTCAGGACGACCGGCTGCTTTCTCCGGTGTGTTATGATCAGGTTCGCCGAATTAGCCACCTGCCCGGCCTGTACCTGGAGAGAAGGAGCGCCGATTGCGGCCCGTAAATCCTTTGTGGCGTTCTCCACCTGGGAAAGCCGCAGGCCGGGCGGGAGCAGAATAGTTACTCTCGCTGCCGCCGGGCCGTCGGTCACGCCGATCACTTTAACCGGTTGATCCTGGGTTAAGCCAATTCGTGCCATAGCTACCGGTACCTGCCGGGCGTACATGGCCCCGCTCCGGTCGTACTCAAGCTGCCGCGGTTCCGGTAATATATCGATTATGCCGGATTCCTTTTTGGCCTCAGCGGGCTTTCTAAAAATGGACCGCAGGGAATCAGCTATCATGGTGAATATTTTTCCACGCTGAAGGAGCAGCAGGTAAACCCCGGCGCAAAACGCTGGCACGCCAAAGCCGAACGCCACGCCGTACCAGGCCATTTTCAACGGGATAATTTCAAGCACGAATTTTCTTAATTCCGGTTTGGCGATATAAAACGTGCTCACAATACCTATCATTACCAGGATCACGTTGGCCTGGAATATTCGCTCGCCCCAGGTCATTTCAGTAAAACCCTTGTCTTGCGCCGTTTTTACTTGCGCTAAAACCGGTTTTTTCGCCAATTATGATCACCTGCCTCGCACCAGGTTGGAAATTAGTGTTATGAAAGCGTCCGTGGCCTTGCGTGCGGATTCGTAGACCACAGGCCACATCCGGTCGATCACGTTTCCCGCCCATGAAATCACTTCCCCGGGGTGGGTAAGCGCACCAAAAACGGCGATGGCTGCAATGGCGATAACCATGTAGGAAACTATTTTCTTTGAGATAAACCTGCTGATCAAATACAGCAGGAGCAAAACAAAAGCAATAGTCAATGCCGCGTCCTGCATTTTAACCGCCTCCTCCGGTCATATTCTTAAAACCTTCATAAAACCTGGAAACGCCGATCCACCAACGCGGGTCACCGGCGTATCCCCACCTGGGATTGCTCCTCGTCCCGTCCGGGCCAAAACCGTTAATCCAGCAGATTATACTTACCCCGCCGGGATAATCCTTTGACAGCCGGGCCACCGTGTTTGCCGCCCAATTCGCGGACGCCTCAAAGCCGCCCTGCCATTCCATCCATGAATGAAACACATTCCAGGGATTGTTCATAATCAACGGCCAATCGCGTCCTCTTTTTGGTACGAACGATTGCTCCTGCCCGGCAATAGCAAGGAGCAGCAAGGGATCGACGTTCCAACGCTGACCTGCCCGGTTGATAATCTGCAGGTACTCTTCAGAAGCCATCGCACTGTTGCGTGCGGCCAGCCAGCTAACGAGTTGAGGAATATAGGGCGTTATATCCCTGTATTGAATTTCCTCCGGTATGTAAGTCGGCACCGGGCCGTCCGGCAGCCCGACAAAGTCGCTCACACCGCCGACCGTCTCCGGCGGGGCCAGCGCCAGGAAGGGCGCCGAGAACAAGAAAAGCGCAAGCATCATCGTAAACAAAAACGGCAACGCCGCCAGGAATAGCATAAACCAGACAGCGCCGCCGCTTTTCCTTTGCTGGACAACTGCGGCATTATTCATCGGCGATTCCCCGTGTTTTGTAGAGTGCTATTTCTTCCGGCGGGAGAAATATCTGGCAGCGGTCCCAACCGCGGTCGAGGTGGCGGATTAGAAACTGCTGCGACAGGTGCATGGTTTTAAGCATGTCGGTTATTTCTTTAGGAATTTCCGCGTTCTGCTCAATTGCGACGATTTCAGAGTTTTCCAGCCAAAAGAAGATTTTGTATTTTGAATTTGCCCAAATTCCGGTACCGCCGCTTTCCGCCCCGGCCTGGCCGTGTGCCCAAAATACGTGGGGCTTGTTTGTTGCCACAACGATCATGCCGTTTAAATGCCGGATCATGGTGGCCAGGGAGTTTATGAACGCTGATGCCTCCGGGTTAAGGAGTAATCTTTGGGCTTCGTCGAAGATTACCGCTGTGTAACGCTGTCCCTTCAACTTTTCTCGGCGAAGCAGGTCCCGGACGAACGTAAGGGTCATCGCCATTTTCGCGGCCCCGATCTGTGCGTCCGCGCCCTCTATGGACTGCGCTACCTGGAATACGATCAGCGAGCAGTCCTCCGGCACTTCAACGTGCTCCGCTTGCCGGAAAAGGTTGCGCTTGCTGCCGGTAAAGTAGATTGCCAGTTTGTCGCGCAGGCTGGCGGCATCGGGGCTTTTGTCTCTGATAAGAGCGTTCCACCAATCTTCCATATCAAAAGGTTGCTCGGTAAAATCCCACGTTTCCGGCTTGTCCAGGTCAATCCTTACCTCTCGGTAAAGCGCCATCAGCGCCCGGTCGGCGGCGTTTCTTTCCCCGGGTGTAATCCCTTCGGCCAGAATGGAGATTGTGGTCAATAGCGCATCAGCCACGCTGGTCAGCCGGGCCGCGTCGTATTCCGGGATACCGGTTTTAGCCGGAATTGCCAGCGGGTCGATGTACTTGCCGGTTCCCAGGGTATGATCAATGTAAAGCCCTCCGGTTTTTTCGGTCACTTTGCGGTATTCGCCGTTCATGTCGAACACGATTACCAACATGTTCTCTAGCCTCATTCCTTGCACGAGCGTTTTCTGAAATACGCTCTTACCTTCGCCGCTCGCACCTAGAACGCACATATTTTGGTTTTCTACACCGCGTTTTAAGTTAATAAAATTGGCCGTGCGTGTAGAAACTGAATGGCCGACATAAACCCCGGTGCCGTCATTCACGCTTCCAGCTAAACAGGGGTACAGCGCGGCCACCGCGTCGGCCTGCACGATCCGTCCAGGGTACGCCTTCTGGAAAGCGGCCTCTGTTCGGCCCAGGATGAAAGTCTCTCGGTAAGCCTGGGGCTGCTCATAGACCAAAGGCGACACCAACATACCCAGGTCGCGGAAGTCGTTCACTATCCGGCGGCAAACGCTGTCCAGCGTTCCGGGATCGCCGATGGACCGCACCACGATGTAAAGCCATACGTCCACGGTGTCGGCCCCACCGTAAAGCGCTTCTTCTTTTAACCTCTGCATCGCCTCCAGCGCTTTCATTTCAGCCGGGTCAGGCGTTTGCTCCGTCGCCACCTTCCGGGCCAACCGGTTGTATTTCCAGTTGGCCTTCCAACCCCAATCCAGCACCGCCTTCCGGTACTTGTAAACCAATTCAACAGTAACGTTTTGCGGCAGCTGTATAACATAAAACCTTTCCAAGAATCCCGGTACAACCGGTCTTTCCGGCCAGGTCGACACCCGCAGGACGCGGGTATAGGTATCGCCGTGGGTAATAACGTGCAGCGGGTGCTTTTCCACCCCGGCAACAACAGCGGCGAGGTATTCGGCGTAGCTGGTGCCGCTTACACTTCGCATTTTAATTCCCTCCTCCTAACGCCCACGGCGGCCACGGGATTACATCGCCGTTTTCGGCCATAAGTATAAAGTCGACCTTTGTGCGGTATTTTTTCGCCGCATTGCGAACGAGTATCTCGTTCTTATCTATGTCGCCGAGGAACGGGATAACATAGACTACCAGAGCGTAACCACTCATTTTAATCACATTGGTCACGTCCGCAGGTAAGTCGTTTTCCGTTTCATCCCATCTGTAAGTTATTGTTTTTATTATCGTATATGCAGCATATAACTTATTGTATAGAACAGATAGCCTTTTGTCCGTAACAATAGAATCCTTATGGTCCCCGCACTGCACCAGGATCACTGTAATAGCGTCCCGGTTCGCCAGGTTCATTACCGGCTTTACAATCAGCCAGAACGCCCAGGAAAACGCTTTCACAACCGGCGCAAACACGCTGACCGCTCTTTCTGAAACGTCTTGCGGGGCAATCGCCCTTTTCAGCCGCTTTTCCATCTCTTCGTGCTTGCGTTCTTTTTTCTTCACGTTCGCTTTTATCTCTTTTGCTTCCTCTCCGGCTTCCTGCGCTTCCAGCCTCACCCAGTCGGTTTCCCTTACCGGTTCCATTTCCCGATGTATGGCCGGATTAAGCTGCCGGGCCGCAAAGTCCCGGATAAGTTCAGGAGAAAGCACCGTGGCCGATGCTCCGGTGGCCTGGAGCTTCTGCATTACATCCCGCGTTATTTCGACCATGATCTGCTTCGTTTTTGTGATCCTTTCGCTTTTTGACCGCGGTTTGGGCGTAATCTCCAGACCGAAAGGATCGGCCCCGATCCGGACGACGTAGCTGCAGGACCGCGCAAAACCAGCAGTGCTCATATCTTGCCAGTAACTGCGGCGGGCTTCACTGATCTTTCGCAACCCTTCCGGCAGGTTAGCGTGCTCTCTTTCCTGCCGGGTAAATTCGGCCCGGAGCAGTTCGATGTCGTTTATAACGTAGCAATCTAAATACATCCCGTGGGCAAGGGCGCGGGTAACTGCTTGCACCCACGCGATCCCGGCGTGGTCTTTTTCGTCCGTGGTTTTTGTCGCCCACGCCCCGGGCGTGAGCGACAGGTAAATATGCACGTGCTGGTCAGTGGTGGTTACAAAGCCGCTTTGGTCAACGTTTAATACCGATATAATTTCCTGAATGTTTTTGTCGGCCTGGGCCGCCGTGCGCGGGCTGGGCTCGGCTTTAAAGCCGCGGCGCTTCCTTATGATCGCAGGAGCGTCAAATAATAACCAAAGGAATGTACCAAAGGGTATGCCCACGATCAATAAAATTTTTATCGGCCAGGGTAGGGGTGGGAAAACAAAAAGTATCCCGACGATCACGGCAGGAATGAGGTATACCAAATCCCAGAGCTTCAGGCCACCGAAAATCCTAATGTCTTCGCGGATGTCCGCCGGAAACTCAACCCGCATGCGGCGCTACCTCCTTTCGTTTTTTTTAGCCTGTCGCGCTTAACGAGCTGAATCTCCACGCGGCAGGTGATTATATCGCCTTTATGCAACGTTTCCCGCAGTATTTCTCCGCTCCGGGCGCGGTAAGAAAGTAAAAAGTAATCCCGGTATTCGCCGATTATCCGGGCATACCGGGATATGTTATTGATAGCCAACTGTATTACGTCACCGACCCGGTAGCAGCCGGGCCACCCGCAAAAATCACCTTCTTTCACTATAACCACCTTCGCCTTCATGCAATTTATGCCGGGGGCCACATCCCTGCGTATTCGTACCCGGCAGGAGGGGCCGGTACTTCGACCGGCAGCCCGGTCTCTATATCCCGAATAATAAACTTTTCGCCGTATTTCCAGTACCGGCGCTGCTCCTTCTTTTTCTGCTCCTCCCGGTGCTTTTCGTACCTTTGTTGCGCCCTGGAATGCAGGGCGTCGATTGCCCCGCCGGGCGACAGCTTTTCGGGCGCTTGCTTTGACGCTTCTTTTAATGCTTCTCCAGTCGTTTTAAGTTTATCGCCGCCGGTTTTAATTCCCGCCCCCACGCCGACGATCTCCGGCTGAAGGGTGATCATGCCGACCGCTTCAACTAATTTTCCCACGGCCGCCGTCGCTTTCCCGACGTTTTCGATTACCAGGGCCCCGGCAAGTGTGGCCGGTTGTATAATTTGGCCGACGCTAGGTTTAAACCAAAACCGGTAAGTCAAATAAGCGATGATAAAGAGCATGATCGAATTCGCCCCGGCCGCGACGAATCCCAGGGTGTCACTTAAATTCGCTTTTGCGTAACTCACGTTGATCCAGATCATTGAGGCCCAAACGAACACCCAAAGAAGTTGCACAAACACCGAGCGCACCATCAGCATTAACCAGCCAACGGCAGGTTCGACCCGGTTGGAGAGCATCGACATGGAAATATACACCGGGGCAAATATCGTCCCGACGCAAAGGACAAACAGCCTCGCCGCGCACAAAAGCATCAACAGAAACCAGCCCGCGGCGGCAAACAGTAGCGCAAGGATGCCGCCGTTAGCGTAACGGGCGCTGCCGGTAAGCTCACCGAGCGCGGGCTTAATGAAATTGCTATGAAACGGCATGGCACTTCCCAATGTTTCCGGGTGTTGGAAAGGAAACGCCATAATTTGCGCGCCGGTCAGCTTTCCAATTTCGAGACTTATACCGCCCGCCGCGCTGGTCAGGGAATTGAGGGCGTTTTGACCAACAGTCGCTACCGTAACATTAACCATCCAGATCATAAAATTAACGATCTGAATGGAAAATACCGACAAAAAAATCACGGCAAAAAACGTTATCAGGACGTTTTTTATGTCTCTTTTGCCCGATAACGTCCTGTAAATCGCTATGACCATCAGGAGTATTGTAATTGCAAGGCACGTGATCCAAGCGATTGCGTTTCCGGTCCGCACCC
>JAIMBK010000030.1 GCA_023511535.1 Armatimonadota bacterium | reverse complement strand
AGGAATTAGGAATTAGGGGTTAGGAATTAGGGGTAAATACTTTTACATAATTATTTTCATTACTTTATGGAGAGAACGAAAGTTCGTCATGGCAACTCCCTTGAAAAACAGGAATTAGAGAGGGAACGAACATTTCCATCAGCACTTCCGCAGTTAAAAACACTTTAACTGGTCTTTTGGAAAAAGAATGTCGTCTACTTGCTATTTTTCCTGTCGTGTTCCGGATAGAATATAGAATAAGATAGATGAACCTTTTTGCCCACTTTTACGCATACCTATCCTTTACCGGCGATGCGCCTTGCCCCGGGCCTCGCCAATCTTTTTTTCAATCTTTTTCTATAAGTACTTTTCGACACAAAAACGAAACTTCCTTCTTTTTTGGGTGATAAAATTAAGAATTTCTTTTTACATTAAATGACAAACTTCTTGCGATTACAGTGTTGATGCGTTATTGAGGAATAGAAAGAGGCGCGCAAAATTGAGAAGAAAGTCAGTTTGTGATGGTGAAGGCTATCACTAACTATTCTATTAATAAACGCCTTAAATATTCCAGCCGCTGATCACAGATTTAATATACCATAAAACGTTGAGCCTGACAAGCACTTTTTTAGGGATTAGACATTCATGCCGCCCCGCGGCACCAACAGGGAATGAAAAAGTTATCCAACCCCGCCCGGGCCGGGTCTACTTTCCCCGCCCGGAAGGATTTGATCATTTTTTTCGGCCGGCTTTCGCCTGCTCCGCCCGATCGGAAAATCCATTTAAATCGCCCATTTCGCGGGAGACATTTTTTTTGCCATCTTTAACTTGATCCGTTTGAACTGCTCTGTCATCATCTCCGTTTTGTTTTCGATCATTTCCGTACCGTTTATCTGGAGGCGATTTTCCCTCCGGAAAACGGCTCTGGAAAGAAGATTGGATTTCATCCCGCCCGTTTTGCGCATTTTCCCCGGCATTTTCTTTGGGCAGTTCCTTTTGCCCGCTTCCTTCCGGCCCTTTCTTGCCCGGATTCTTTTCTTCTTTCCCCGGCGCCCCTTTGGGGATTTCTTTGCCGGAACCGGTCAACTCCCGGGTTTTAAATTGCTCCTTTTCTTCCCGACCGGCGGCGTTCTTTTGCGGAAGCCCGGCAGCGCCCCCCGGTACCGGCAGCCCTTTCTTTTCCGGACCGCGCAAACGCTGAAGGTATTTTCCGGTGGACAATCCGGCTTCTTTGGCCTGCCGGCGCACCTCGGCCGGCGCTTCTTCCACCGCTACTTCCGCTCTCACCCCGGACCTGTTTAAAGTCCCCTGAATACACCGGGATATTTGCTCCCGATCGAGGATCGCCCGGCTCTGCTCCTTCACTACCGTAATAGTAGTTAAAATTACATTTTCCCCGGCGGGATTAAGATACTGCTCGGAAGCCGCTTCGGTAAGGACCGCCGTAATGGCTTCGTCCAGGGGCAAACCCCGCAGAGCCACCTTTTGCAACAAAGCCCGGCCTTCCGCATCCAGCCCGCTGGCCTCACAAACCTGCAGGCGCCGGTTGACGCCCAGTTCGATACTGGGGTTTATATCCAGGCCAACGTAGGCAACCGCCTCGTTAGACCAGCCGGAATAAAGAAAGCCGGCCCACAGCAAAATAAACACACTGGCGGCGGCCAAAAGCGGTTTCCACCAGACAGCCGCCGTTGCTTTGGCCACAATTTCCTCCCCCAGCCGCACTTCCCGGGAAGGCCGCGGCACCTCCCGGAACTCCCCGGAGCGGGTGAAGATAACGCATGTTTTTTCTTTGAGCTCGACAACCATGCCGGTAATTTGCTTCACTTTTTTTCCTCCTCCCCCGCCCCCGGCCGCAGATAGCTGCAGAGATAAAGAAAGTCTGCACAGTGGTGCCAGATTAAAGCCACGGCAATAATATATTTGCGCCCCCGCTCCAGCGTTTTGGGATTTACGCCGGTCAATTCCGCCAGTTCCCGGACGGGCAGCTTTTTGGTGCGCACCAGACTGCTCATCAAATCCCGGCGGGCGGATAAATACCCGGCGACGCTCAAAAGAACCCGGCGGGTATCGGCATGCTTCGGGGAGCACTTCACCAAATCCGCAAAACTGATCCCGTAACTATTCAGTAAACTGTTGAATTCTTTGATTTCCTCTTCCCTTTCCAGGGCCGCTTCCCGGGCCCAGTGCTCCTCCCTGGCCCGGGAAGCGTCCAGGGCGGCCGCCGTTTCCTCACTGTCCAGCAAAAGGGGGGCGCGGGCTTCCCGGCGCAAGTAGTCGGTGAGGCGGCTTTTCACAAGCAGGCGGGCATAAGCCAAAAAAGGCACCTGCCGTTCTTCCCGGTACCGGTCGATGGCTTCGTTGACCGCCAGGTAGGCGATACTCAACTCGTCGTCCCGGCCCCATTCCAGTCTCCGCCGGCAAAGGTGCGAAGCCGTCTGCAGGACAAACTGGCGCAGGTCTTCCAAAAGCTTTTCGCGGGCGTTTTGGTCCCCCGAACGGGCTTTTTTCAGCTCCTTTTCGAGGCTTTCGAAGGGAAGCATTACCTTGCTCCTTTTAAGCCCTTAAAGATCACCTTCCCATTAAAAACAGGGATTAGGGGTTAGGAATTAGGGATTAGGGGGGTTAGAGATCAGTTATATTGTTATTACGCAGGGAAGGGATTTTTTTAAGGGGTGCTATTCTTTGTTTCGCCCGGGGCATTGTACACAGGACGGGCGGAAGTGATCGTTTGTTCCGTGCCATTTGATACACAAAGAACACACCTGGCAGTCTTCCCCGGCGGGCCGGCAGGGTTCCGGGTGGATCAACACCTGCACGCCGGCCAGTTCTTTTTCCAGGGATTTTTCGATCCGCTCGCAAAGGTCGTGAACGAGGCTGATGGGGCGCCCCCGGGGAACAACCAGGTGCAGGTCCACGTGCCTTTCGGCGCCTGCCCGGCGGGTGCGCAAATTGTGGAAACCGACGAATTCACCGGCGTAACCGGTGAGCACCTCGCGGATGATCTTCTCTTCCGCTTCCGGCAGGCGCACGTCCAGCATGCTCCCCACCGATTCCCGCAAAAGATCGACGGCCGCTTTGAAAATCAATAAAGTAACGCCCAGGGCGATAAGGGGGTCGAGGATCGTCAAACCGGTCAGGCGAATGGCCAGCAGGCCGGCGAAAACGCCCGCGGAGGTATAGACGTCCGTCCGCAGGTGCCAGGCGTCCGCAGCCAGCGCCGGGGAATCAGTTTTTTTGGCCGTCCGCATTAAAATAGCGGAAACCGCAAGGTTAACCGCTGCCGAAACGCCCATCACCGCCGCCCCCAGACCCGGGGAATGGATTTCGCTTTCTCCCCGCAGCCTGGGAAGGGCCTGCAGAATAATTAAGACGCCGGCGCCGATAATCAGCAGGGCTTCGATGATGGCGGCCAGATTTTCAAACTTGCCGTGGCCATAGTGATGCATTTCGTCCGCCGGCCGGCCGGCAATCCAGACGGCAGCGCAGGCAATGATCGCCGCCAGGAGATCCAGGCCCGAATGAACCGCTTCGGAAACCACGCTGATCGAATTCATGGCCAGGCCTACCGCCAGCTTGCCGGCCGTCAGCACGGCCCCGGCGATAATCGACAGGCGGGCCGCCCGCAACTTGGCCTTCTGCAAAGAATCCAACCTCCAGAGTGGTCGTTGGTGGTTAGTGGTTGGTGGTTGGGAGACAATAATTGGTGCCCATTATTTTGTTTATAACACAGGAAGCCTGTCCGGGGCAAGGAAAATATGAAAACGAGGCACAGAGGCACAAAGAAATGCGTATAGACGGCCAGGAATATTTTTTACAGGAAACTTTGTGCCTGCCGGGAACCTTTCCCTGCACCGGGTTTTTCCACAAACGGAAAAATTTTTTCAAAAAGTACTTGTTCTCTCTATCACAATCTGCTAAAATTAAAACTGGATCACCGGGGATTTTGTCTCCCGGTTTTTGAAACCGGCGAAATATTAAGGAATAGGGGGGTTTCACAAGTGGCTCCGCGAATCTTGATCATTGATGACGAAGAGGGGATGTGCTGGGCGCTGGAAAGAACCTTAAACCAGGAGGGTTACGAAACGGTCCCGGTCACCGGCTGGCTGGAGGGTCTGCTGATCATCCGCGGCGAGCGGATCGATCTGGTCCTGCTGGACATCAGCATCCCGGACATGGACGCTTTAACGGTGCTGGAGCGAATTCAAAAGGCCAAACCGGACCTCCCGGTCTTGATTATGACCGGGCACAAAAACGTTTCCGTGGCGGTGGAAGCGGTGCAAAGAGGGGCGCGCGGCTACCTGACCAAGCCGTTTAGCATCAACAATTTGAAAACGGTGGTAAAAAAAGTTTTAAGTTCCGACTATTATCCGCTAAGCAGGGAAGCTATCTACCGGTAGGCAAAAAAACTTTTTCGAAAAGCTTGTTAAATATAGATCAAGCCGCCCCGCCGGTAAGCCGGCAACCAACCACACCGGATTGCCGAATCGAAAAACGATAGGCCGGGTACTTAAATACCCGGTTTAATTTTTTCGCGGCCTGCCAAAATCCCCTCCCCTTATATTCCCGGCAAGGCCCCTGCCGAAAAACAGGGGCTTTGCTTTTGCGGCGCACGCTTTTGTTACTACATCTTTAGTGCCGCCCGGACCAGCGCCATGGTGGCGGCCGCCTCAACGCGAGCCTTGCGGGCGCCTTCGGCAATTACTTCGGCCACGTAGCGTTCCGTGATTTTTTCCCTTCTTTCCCGCACCGGAGCCAGCAGCGCGTCAATTTTTTCGGCCAGGGCGCGCTTGCAGGCCACGCAGCCGACGCGCCCGGCCCGGCAGTCTTCTTCAATGGCGGCGATCCTGTCCGCGCTGTAGTAGTCGTGGTACTTGTGCACCACGCATACTTCGGGGTGGCCGGGATCGCTTTTGCGGATGCGCGCCGGGTCGGTAATCATGGCGTTTACCCGTTCTTTGATCTCTTCAAAAGAAGCCGTCAGAGAAATGTCGTTGGCGTAGCTTTTGCTCATCTTCCGGCCGTCCACCCCAGGCAGCATAGCCACCCGCGCCAGTTCGGCCCGGGGCTCCGGAAAGATCCTTGTGTACAGGTGGTTGAAGCGGCGGGCGACCTCCCGGCACAGTTCCAGGTGGGGCAACTGATCTTCTCCTACCGGAACGGCGTCGGCCCGGTACATGAGGATGTCCGCCGCCTGCAAAAGAGGATAGCCGAGAAACCCGTAGGTCATGATGTCTTTGCCCTGCTCTTTAAATTGCTGTACCTGATCTTTATAGGTGGGCACCCTCTCCAGCCAGGAAAGCGGCGTAAACATGGAAAAAATGAGGTGGAGTTCCGCATGTTCGGGAATATCGGATTGGACGAAAATAACGCTTTTCTGCGGATCAAGCCCGACGGCCAGCCAGTCGGCCACCATCGCCAGCGTATTTTCTTTAATCGCTCCCGGGTCGTCAAAGGCCGTAGTCAGGGCGTGCAGGTCGGCCACGAAATAAAAGCACTCGTATTCGTCCTGCAGCCTGAGCCAGTTTTCCAGCACGCTCAAGTGGCCGATGTGCAGCCGCCCGGAGGCCCGCATGCCGCTTAAGATTCTTCCTTTTTTGCTCATGAACGGTGTCCCTTCTCCCTTCCTGCTTGCTTAAATTTCTTCGGCGCAAACACCTTCTTTAAAACCCGAGTCTGGAAATCCCCGTGGCGATCTCGATGAGCAGCCGGTAAAGGGGAGAAATAATGAAGCCCAGCACTCTCCCGATGATCCCGGTAAAGAGCAGCACCAGAAGGATAATCACGCCGTAGTTTTCCAAAGTATACAGCCATTCCTGCCGGCCCGGCAGGAGGCCGGCCAGGATTTTAGAACCGTCTAAGGGCGGGACGGGCAAAAGGTTAAAGACTGCCAGCACGACGTTGATCCGGATGATTTCGATCACGATTTCCCGCCCTAACGAAATATGCCAGAGCCCCAAACCGAGGGCGACGGCGGCTAAAACGGCCAGGACCAGGTTGGCGGCGGGTCCGGCCAGCGAGACCAGCATCATGCTGCGGCGCATATTTCCCCGCAGGTTAAGCGGGTTCACGGGCACCGGTTTGGCCCAGCCGAAACCCGCAATGAACAACATAATCAGCCCGATCACGTCAATGTGGGCGGCGGGGTTTAAAGTCAGCCGGCCCTGGTAGCGCGCCGTCGGGTCGCCCAGGCGGTAGGCCGTCCAGCCGTGGGCAAATTCGTGAATCGTGAGCCCCAGGACGATGGCCGGGACCATCAAGAGCATTTCGTAGGGGCTGGGCAAATGGAACAATAGCAGTCGCTCCTTCTTACCAGGCACTAAATAAGTTAAGTGCCTGGCTTAACTCATTATAATCACTATACAAATTTCCGGGTTATTCTCCAACCGCAAGGACACCCAGTTCCCGGAGGCAGACGACGACCGAAGGAAGGGGTTCTTGCCACAGCCAGCCTACCTGCAGCGAAAAGCCAGGGATCGCCGCGGAACGGTAAATGCCTTTTTCGTCCGGCGGGATGGTCCGGTAGCGTCCGTTTTCGGCCAGGCGGTAGAATTCCGCCTGCTGCCGGTCGGGGTCGATCAGCCAGTATTCCTTCACGCCGGCCGCTTCGTACTCCACGTATTTTTCTCCCCGGTCCCGGGCCAGGCTCTCTGGTGACACGATCTCCACGATTACATCGGGTGCTCCGTCAAAATAGGTTTCTTTCAAGAGAGATAGCTTTTCGTTACCGGCGAAGAAAATGTCCGGCTCCCGCCCCCGGCTCAGCACTCCGGGCAGGCGCACCAAAAACGGAGCGTCTAAAACCTGGCCGACTTTCTTCAAATGCAAAAACTCCCGCAGGAAGCTGTACAAAAAACCCTTGATCTGCTGGTGTTTCGTCGCCGCCGGCGTCATTACCACAACCTCCCCGTCCACCCACTCCGCCCAGGTATCCTCGTCGCACCAGGCCAGAAACTCTTCAAAAGTTAACTTTCCCTGCGGCAATGGCTTGGAAGCTGCATAGTTTAAAGCCGCTTCGCGCACTTCAGCCACGGCTTATAAAACCCCCTTTGGCCGGCGTGATTTTTGGCCGCCCTTTTAAGGTTCATTATATCATCCGGAGGGCCGTTCTACAACCGCCGTCCGGACGGACCGGACGGATTATAGATCATTGCCGCCGCCGGTAGACGTAAAATACTGCGCCCGTGATTCCTTAACTTTGCCCCTTCGTGCCTTATTGCCTTTGTACCTCCGTGGCTTTGTCCCCTCATGCCTTTATGCCTTTGTGCCTTTATGCCTCTATGCATCCAAACCGGCTTTTTGCCGCAAATACTCCTGCACAAACTCCATCTCCGCTTCCTTTGTCGCGAGCCGTCCTTCTAAGCGGGCCTGCCAAACGGCGTCCAGCGCCTCCCGGAAGACAGGGCCGGGGCGGTAGCCCAGACTTTTGATAAATTCTCCGTCCACGCGCGGGCGGCTGTCCCGGACGAGAGCGAGGACCCGGCGGAAGCGCTCCTGCTCCCGGGGCCCCGTCAGCAGGGCCAGCAGCAGCGGGTAGGCTTCCCGGGGGACGATCAGCAAAAAGCGGGCCAGCACGCCGGCGTCTTCCGGCCCCAGTTTCTCCTCCTTTCCTTCCCGGAGCCGGGCAATGACTTCCCGCCAATGCAAAACCGTTTTGGTCACTTTCTCCGTTTGCCGTTTATTGAGGTGGTATTTTGCGCACAACTTTCCGGCATCCTCAAGAGAAACAGGATAGACGACAGCCAGGAAATAATTCAGCCATTGTTCACCCGGCTGGGCAAAACCCCAGCTTCGCAAGAGTTCCCGCGAACTGCGCAGCTTTTTAAGCGCCGGCGCCGCTTCCGGGTAGGCGACCCCGGGAAAAAGATCCGGCCAGACCTGGAGTTCCTGCAGGCGGGCCAGCATTTCCCCGGCCTTTGGCTCGGCCAGGATGTGTTTTAATTCTTCCCAGATCCGCTCGTTGGAAACCCGGGTTAAAACCCGCTGGCGGACGGCCTCGGCCAGAAATTTTTTCGTCTGCGTTTCGATCTGAAAGCCGTAGCGCTGCTCGAACCGGACCGCCCTTAAGATGCGCGTGGGATCTTCAATAAAGCTCAGGTTGTACAAAACGCGCACCAGGCCGTCGGCCAGATCCTGCCGGCCCCCGAAATAATCGATCAGCTCGCCGAACCGCTCGCCGTTTAAGGCGACGGCCATGGCGTTGATGGTGAAATCCCGCCGGTAGAGATCCTGGCGCAAAGATGAGCTTTCCACCTGGGGCAGTGCGGCCGGGTACTCGTAAAATTCCACCCGGGCGGTGGCCACGTCCACTTTGAAGCGGTCAAAAACGACTTCGGCCGTTCCGAATTGTTCGTGGGCCCGCACGCGGACACCGTAAAAACCGCCCAGGGCCCTGGCCAGGGCGATGGCGTCCCCCTCCACCACCAGGTCCAGGTCCAGGTTTTCCGCCCCCAGCAGGATGTCCCGCACGATCCCCCCCGCCGCGTACACCCGGCAGCCGAGCTGCTGCGCGGTTTCGCCCGCTTTCTGCATAATTTCCAGCATCAGGGGGGCAACGTTTTTCGCCAGCAATTCCCTGATGTTGTGGGTATGGACCTGGAAAGGAGAAGCGTAAATTACCTGGTGGCGCGCCGGCAAGTTGCCGTGCAGCGTGCGCAAAACGTCGGTGCGCGAAACGATCCCCACCAGCCGGCCGTCCTGGACAATGGGAACGCGGCCGATGTCGTGCTCGATCATCAGCCGCTGCACTTCGTTCACCGGCAAATCGGGCGGAGCCCAGATGACGTTATTGGTCATAAAACCTTTTACGGGCGCGTGCCCCAGGCCGTGGCGGATGGCTTTTTCCACGTCCCGGCGGGAAATCACTCCCACCAGCCGCTCTCCCTTGACCACGGGCAGGCCGGTATGCCCGTACCGGAGCATGATCCGGCCGGCTTCGCTGATCGCGGTCCCGGGGCCGACCGTTTTCACCGGGCTGGACATAATCCCGGCGCAGGTCAGGGGCGGGCGCACTTTTTCCTTGATGACGGCTAAAAGCCGGGCCGCCGTTTCTTTGACCTTTCCGCCCTTGATGGTGGCTGCTCCCGCCGCCGCATGCCCTCCGCCGCCGAAAGAGGCCAGGATTTCGCCCGCGTCCACCTGGGGAACGTTACTCCTCCCTACAATATATACGCGGTCCTCCATTTCCACCACCGTAAAAACGGCATCCAGGCGCTCGATTTCGGAAATGGTATGGGTGAGGACGGAAAGACCGACCACGAATTCCGGCAGGACGGCGGTGCTTAAAAGAATTTTTACCCCGTTGGCCTGGTAACGCTCGGCGGAGAGGAGAAGGGTTTTTAAGAGAGCCTTTTGCTCCTCGCTTAAAGGGCGCCCCAGGAAATCGGCCACTACCCCCAGGTTCGCCCCCTGCTCTAAAAGAAAGGCGACCGCCGCCACGTCTCTAGGGGTGGTGCTGGTAAAAACCAGGGAACCGGTATCGCCGTAGATGCCCATGGCCAGGATCGTGGCTTCCAGGGGGGTAAGGGGAATGTCCCGGGCGCGAATTCTCTCCACCAGCAGGGTAGCCGTGGCACCGACCATCTCCACAATCTCCAGCTGTCCGTGCAGGTCGCCCTGTGCCCAGGGGTGATGGTCGTAGATGTGCAGTTCGCACTCCTGCTGCTTTAATACTTCCCCCAATTTTCCCAGGCGGCGGGGGTTTTTCGTATCCACCAGAACGGCTCTTTTAATTTTCGAGGGATCGATCTCTTTTAATGTCCGTACGGGGAGCGTGTCCTTGTGCAGGGACATGAACTCCTCCACGTTGGGCAAAAGCTTCCCCGGAAAAACGAGCACCGCCTCCGGGTACAGTTTTTGCGCCGCCACCATTGCCGCCAGGGCATCCAGGTCCGTATTGGTGTGGGTGGTGATAATATCCATCGGAAAACCTCGCTAACCTTGCTGATCTTCCGGGGGCGGGAGAAACTCATTCAGGAGATGCAAGTAGTTAACTTTTGGCCTGACTGCCCTGGCCAGCTTTTCGTCCGCTGTCCAGAACTCGCAGTTATTTAACTCCGCAACGGCCAGGTAATAACTGTCGTAAACGACGGGAAGGCCCAGTTCCCCGGCCAGCTCCCACGCCCGCCGCCTTAATTTCGGGTGAGTTACTGTTTTCAGCGGGATCGCCCGGGCGGCTTCAAAAGCCGCCTCCGCCTGCTCCGGCGTAAGTCTGCCGCCCCGGCGGCCAACTACCGTTTTCCGGCGGAGAACGCTATCCACTTCCGCCGGACAAAAAGCCGGCACAACAAAAGTTTTCCCTTCCGCCTGCCAACAGGCAAAGAGCGCTTCCGCAACCCCGCTGTCCGGCTCATTTAAAACGAGTTTTAAAACCAGGCTGGCATCCACACAGACTTTCTTCGCACCCATTTCAGGACCTTCTTGAACGGAGCTCTTTTAATAATTTTACACTATCACTGGTGACCGGTAATTTTTCCCGCACTTCCCGGCACCTGGCCAGCCAATCAACTGCCCGGTCTCTGGTTTGCCCGGCGCCGGTCACTGGTTGACCAAGGTTTTCCACGGCGGCGGGCGGGATCCGCAGCTGGCGTCCAAAACGCAGCGCGGATAACTCGCCCGTTCGGACCCACCGCCTGACGGTCCGTTCACTGACTTTCAACATTCTGGCCACTTCCCTGGGCGTATAAACCTGCCCCTCCATCTTCTCAGCCCCCAAAGAATTTCTTCTGCCGGCCTCCGCCGGAAGGCCGTTTGCGCGGCCGGACGAACGCCCCCTGAAAAAACTTTGTCCCTTATTGTCCTTTTTGTCTTGTTATAAACCATTATAGACCTTAAAGTCAGGTTTGTCAAAACAATAAAGCAGCAGGATCGCTATCCCTGCTGCTTTTGCGTTCTATTTGCCCCCTTAGCGGGCCGAGGCCACACTTAACCTTTTGTCTTTGCGCAGGCGGGCCGGAAGCCGGTCGTGGCTGATTAAATCGGCGTAAGTCTCCCGGGCGACAATCAGGTCGGCGCGGCCATCGCCCACCAGCACCATGGCCGGGCGGGGCAGGCGGTTGTAATTCATCGCCATGGTGTAGTTGTAGGCGCCGGTACAGCTGACCGCCAGAATGTCACCCGCCTCCAGGGAAGGCAACGCAATGTCCCAGATCAGCATATCCCCTGACTCGCAGCACTTCCCGGCAACGGAAACCACCTCGGTGGGGGACTGGTCCGCCCGGTTGGCCACGCAGGCTTCGTAGCGGGCCTGGTAAAGGGCGGGACGTGGGTTGTCGCCCATGCCGCCGTCTACCGCCACGTACTTGCGCACGCCGGGAATGTCCTTGATCGCCCCCACCGTGTAAAGAGTCGTTCCCGCCGGCCCGCAGATGGAGCGGCCCGGTTCCACGACGACGCGGGGCGCTTTTATTCCCCGCTCCGCCGCCGCCGCCGCGACGGCGCCGACGAGCGTGTCCGCATACTCCTGGACGGTCGGGGGCCGGTCGCCGGTGGCGTAATAAATGCCCAATCCACCGCCCAGGTTCAACTCACCGGCCAGCCAGCCCGTTTCCCGGTGCACCTGGCCGACAAAGTCCATCATCACGCGGGCGCAGTGGGCGTAGGAGGCCAGCTCGAAAATCTGGGAGCCGATGTGGCAGTGGAACCCGTGCAGCCTGACATTTTTCATTTCCAGGGCCCTTTTAATGGCCGCGAGCGCCTGGCCGTTTTCGATGACCAGCCCGAACTTGCTGTCGATCTGGCCGGTTTTAATGTATTCGTGGGTATGGGCCTCAATTCCCGGGGTCAACCGGAGGATTATCTCCGCCGCGGTGTGTTTTTCTCCGGCCAGGCGGTTCAAAAGTTCGAGTTCATAAAAATTGTCAACCACGATGCGTCCCACTTTGTATTCCAGGGCCAGGGCCAATTCCTCGGGGGACTTGTTATTGCCGTGGAAATAGACCCGCCCCATGGGAAACCGGGCCTGCCTGGCGGTGTAGAGCTCGCCTCCGGAAACCAGGTCGAGGCCCAGGCCTTCTTCCTCCACCAGGCGGCAGACGGCCAGGTTTAAAAGCGCCTTGGCCGCGTAGATGACGCCGGCGCCGTATTTTTGGGTAAACGCCGCGTAGTAATCCCGGCAGTTCTGCCGGAAGAGTTGCTCGTCAAGGACGTAAAGGGGGGTGCCGAACCGGCGGGCTAGTTCGACGGTATCGCACCCGCCGATTTCCAGGTGGCCGCGCTCATTGATGCGCATTGTGCCGTGCAGCTTCATCATGTTTCCTCCCTAAGTAAATAGCTTCTGTTATCATTTCCCATCGGGCTGGAATTGTCCGGTTCGCTCCGCGTTAAAAAGTAAAGCGGCCTTAAGCTTTTCCGGGGAAGGCCGCCTGTCCTCGTTACCCGAAGAGCAAACCCCTCCTCCCACCGTGAGATAGCGCTCCACCGGGCAACGGAGGAATTGCCGCGGTGACAGTCCGGCGCCTGTTCGACGCCGGCCCAGCCCGGGAGCCCCGGCAATCTTCCCGGACTTCGGCAGGCAGCCCCTTCCCGTTCGCCTCATCGCTTCAGCCGGGAAGCTCAGGCAAATGTACTCATGCTGACCTGCGCCTCTACCCCACCTCCGGGGGGAGATGAGGTATATCGCTATTTTTCAACTACGTTATTCTAACATGACTTTAAAATTTTCGTCAATAATTTAATAACCCACTTTCGCCTATGGATTTTCAATCAAAAGCCCCTGATCAGCTTCTGTAAGAGCCTTTGTGTCTTTGCGCCTCTTTACCTCGGTGCCTTCTCCCCTTAGTTCAGCTCTTTTCGTTCGCCCGTAACCAGGTAAATCACCGCCTCGCCGATGTTGGTGGCGTGGTCGGCGATCCGCTCCAGGTAGCGGCTGACGTACAACAGGTAGGCGGACTGCATCACCACTTTCGGGTCTTCCGTCATGCAGTTAATCAGTTCCCGAAAGGCCCGGGCAAAAAGGTAATCCACGTCGTCGTCCAGCGCGCACATCTCCCGGGCCTTTTCCACGTCGTTATGCACGTAGGCGTCCAGCCCGTCCTTGATCATTCTCTGCGTCAACCTGGCCATCTCCGGAATGTATTCAAGGGGCTTGACGGTCAGGGGGTGCCCGCTTAAGCACATCGTGGCGCGGGCAATGTCCACGGCGTGGTCGGCCATGCGCTCCAGGCTGAGCAGGATTTTGATGCCCGTGATCACTATCCGCAGGTCCCTGGCAATGGGTTGCTGGGTGGCGACCAGCTTCACGCATTTATCCTCAATCTCCAGATACAATTCGTCAATCATCTCGTCCCCCATGATCACCTGGGCCGCCCCCGCCACATCCAGTTTCACCAGGGACTGAACGGACTCGTACACCGCCTGCTCGACCAGGCTGGCCATGCGCAAAATATCCTGCTGGAGCTCTTTAAGCGCTTTATCAAAAGCGCTGCGCGGACTCATTCCAGATACCCCCCAAAAAAATTTTTTCCTCTCTTTATTCCCTTTCCCTTTAACCAAAGCGGCCGGTGATGTAATCCTCGGTACGCTGGTCCTTGGGTCGGGTAAAAACTTCCTCGGTCGTTCCCCACTCCACCAGTTCACCGTTTAAGAAATAAGCCGTGATGTCCGAAACCCGGGCGGCCTGCTGCATATTGTGCGTCACGATGACAATGGTGTATTCCTGCTTGAGCACCTGGATCAGTTCTTCTATTTTCAAGGTGGAAATGGGGTCCAGGGCCGAACTGGGCTCATCCATTAAAACCACTTCCGGCTCCACGGCCAGCAGCCGCGCGATGCAGAGGCGCTGCTGCTGGCCGCCGGACAAACCCAGGGCCGACTTGAACAGGCGGTCTTTTACCTCGTCCCAGAGCACCGCGCTGCGCAAACTCAACTCCACGATTTCATCCAGCTGGCGCTTGCTGCGAATTCCGTGGACGCGCGGCCCGTAGGCCACGTTATCGTAAACGGACATGGGAAAGGGGTTGGGCTTCTGAAAGACCATCCCCACCCGCTTGCGCAAACTGACCACATCCACGTCCGGGCTGTAGATGTCCCGGCCGTCCAGCTGGACGGTGCCCTCCACGCGCACTCCTTCAAAAAGGTCGTTCATCCTGTTCAAAGTGCGTAAAAAAGTGGACTTGCCGCACCCGGAAGGACCGATCAAGGCGGTGATTTTATTGGCCTGGATTTCCAGATTGACGTCTTTTAAGGCCTGAAAATCTTTATAAAACAGGTTCAAATCCTTTACCAGTATTTTTATATTATTCAAAAAGAGCCCCCCTAAAGCGCGTCCCCTGAACATTTTAACCGCCGGCGGTTAAGTTTTTGTTAACTTCTTCCACCGGAAGAGTAAAAGAAAAGGTGCTTCCTTTGCCGACCGCGCTCTCCACGTATGTCTTGCCGCCGTGGGCGCGGATGATGTGCTTGACGATGGCCAGGCCCACGCCGATGCCGCCCAACTCGCGGGAGCGCGCCTTATCCACCCGGTAGAACCGTTCAAAAATGCGCGGGAGGCTCTCCGGCGGGATCCCGATGCCGGTGTCTTCCACGCTGACCCGGACGTCCCCCCCGGCCGTCCCGGCCCGGATGGTCACCTTCCCTCCCGCCGGCGTATACTTAACGGCATTGTCCACCAGGTTAATCAGCACCTGGGTCAGCATGTCCGGATCGCCGTGGACGGCGGGAAGGTCCGCCGGCACCTCGGCGGTCAACTCCAGGTTCTTTTCGTTGGCCTGCGGCCGGAACATGGTCACCACGCGGTTAATGTTTTCGACCAGCTGCACCGGCTGCCAGCGGTGAACAACCCTGCGCTCTTCGATCTTGGACAAATCCAGGAGGTCGTCGACCAGCCTGGTCAACCGCTCCGTCTCCTTGTTCATGATTTCCAGGAAGCGGCGGGTGGCGGCGGGATCCTCGATCGCCCCGTCCAGCAGGGTTTCCAGGTAGCCGCGCAGGGAGGTCAGCGGCGTGCGCAATTCGTGGGAGACGTTGGCCACAAATTCGGAGCGCATTTCCTCCAGTCTTTTCCGCTCCGTGATGTCGCGCAGCAGAACCACGATCCCGCCCTGTTCGGCCCCCTGCCCTTGAAGCGGGGCGGCGTGCAGATTAAAAACTTTCGGCTCCGGATAAATGAGCTTGATTTCCCGGGTAAGGGGCTTGCCTGTTTTTAAAGCCCTTTCCAGCAGGCGCTCCACGTCGTAGTTCCGGACGACGCCCAGGATATTCTTGCCGTAGGAGGAAAGCTGACTGATCCCGAAAATTTTTTCCACCACCGGGTTGATAAAAAGCACTTCCCCGTTTTTGTTTAAAGCAATCACCCCGTCGGTCATGCTGTTCAAGATGGCCCGGGCCTGGTTGCGGGCCTCGGTAATCTGGGCAATGGTCACTTTTAACTGCCGGGCCATTTCATTGATGCTGCGGGCCAGCTGCCCGATCTCGTCATCGGCATAGACCAGGATCTCCCGCTCCAGGTTGCCCCGGGCCATTTCCCGGGCGGCCTCGTTGATCTCGTTCAGCGGGCTGATCACGCGTTTATAAAGAACCCAGGCCAAACCGATCGAGACGGGAACCCCGATGACCAGAGCCGCGGTCAGGCTCAACTCCCGGGCGGCGTAAAGCTGCAGCAGGGCGCAAAAAACCAGCAGTAAAACGAAGTAGCCGGCCACCGCCCGCCAGGTGATCCCCTTTAAAAAGAAAAGCCTCTTCATTGGATCAAGGCGCCTCCCGAAAGCGGTATCCTACGCCGCGAACAGTTTCGATATACTGAGGGACCCCCGGAACCTGTTCCAGCTTTTGCCGGATGTGCCGGATATGGACATCCACCGTGCGGGAGTCCCCCGCGTAGTCGTACCCCCAGATATGCTCCAGGAGGTATTCGCGGGAAAACACCCGTCCCGGCTCCCCGGCCAGAAAACGCAGGAGTTCGAATTCTTTCGGGGTGAAGTCCTGCTTTACGCCGTTTAAAGTGACGGTAAATTTCTCCTGATCGATGACCAGGGGGCCGTGCACCAGCTTCTTTTTGGCGGGAGCGGCGGTCTTTTCGCCGTCTTCCAGGTGCCCGCGCCGCAGCCGCGCTTTGATGCGGGCCAGCAGTTCCCGGGGGGAAAAGGGTTTGGTGATATAATCGTCGGCCCCCATTTCCAACCCTAAAATGCGGTCCACTTCTTCCACCCGCGCGCTCACCATGACGATGGGAATGCGCTTTGTCCCGGGATCGTGCTGCAGGGTGCGGCAAACGGTGAGCCCGTCCTGGCCGGGCAGCATAACGTCCAGGATGATCAGGTCGGGCTGCTCCTCTTTCGCCAGCTTCAGGGCGGTGTCCCCGTCGCCGGCGGTAAGCACGGCGTAGCCCTCCCGCTCCAGGTTGTAGCGAATCAGCTCCACGATGTTTTCCTCGTCATCAACCACAAGAATTTTAGGCATCGCCGGCCTTCACCCTCCCGACTCAGGAGTATTGAAGCAACAGACACAAGGCACAAAGGAAAAATAGACCGGTCATCTGAGCGTTTCCCTCTGTACATCTGTGCCTTCGTGCCTTCGTGCCTCAGTGCCTTTGTACCTTCTCCTTTGAAAATAGAGGCAACAGGTACAAAGTCACAAAGGAAAATATGCCTGCCTTGGGGCCTCGTTTTCATTATTAATGGCGGGAACGAACGTTCTCATGGGCAACTCCCTCATGGATAAGTTAAGTGCCTGGCACTTTACTTATTTTGTTTCTTCAGGGCCGAAGCATGATCAGGGCGGCCATTCTCCCCGTTCTCCCCCCGCTTGCCCGGTGAGAGAAAAACAAATCCTGCCGGCAACTGGTACAGAGATTCGCCACCGTGATGCGCTCTTCCTGCAAACCGGCCTCCAAAAGGGTGCGCCGGTTGGCCTCCCGGAGGTTTAAATACCAGTGCCCCGGGGCGGCCGGCGTAAAGAGGGCCGGCCAGTCCGGAAAGACGCTTTGAAAGCGGCTGAATACCGGTTCGTCCACCTCGTAACAGCAGGGCCCGATGGCCGGGCCGATTCCCGCCAGGCAGTCCCGGGGACGGGTGCCGAATGATTGCTGCATGGCCTCCACGGTTCTGGCGGCAATTTTAAGGGCCGTACCCTTCCAGCCGGCGTGGGCCACCCCGATCACTTTTTGCACCGGGTCGAGCAGAAAAACGGGAACGCAATCGGCGTGGTAGCTGGAAAGGAGGACACCCGGCTCATTGGTAATCAGGGCATCCGTGGCCGGCAGGGCGCTTTCGGCCTCGGCCGCCCCTTTGCCCCGGTGCTCCGCCGTCACAGGCGCCACGGCGTCGCCGTGCACCTGCGCGGCGGCCACCAGGTCGGCCGGCTCCGCGCCGAGCGCCCGGCAAATGCTCAATCTGTTAATTAAAACATTTTCGGGGCGGTCGCCCACGCGAAAGCTCATGTTCAGACCGGCGTACGGCCCCTCGCTCACCCCGCCGCAGCGGGTGGTGAAGGCGTGGGCCACCAGGCCGGTGCGGGAAAAGGAATCGATCGTTAAATAACAGACGCCGTCTTTCTGGCGAAACGTAAAGCCGGTCAAGAAAATTTACCTTTCCGTTGGCGAAATTCTTTTTGTCTCCATTTTAGCACAAAAAACGTGTTCTGGCTAGAGATTATCAAAAACCACAAAATAAATTCAACCTTTTGGAAAAAATATTGCCATTTAGTGGAGGAATCCGGGGAGGGCGATTACGAGACACGTGCCCTGGGCCATTCGATTTTTACAGAATCCGTGACGCCGTTCGGTGTCATTTTGAGGAAAAGGAGCTTCCGAAATAATCCGGCTCCACTTTGTCAGGGACGAGGTTATCGCTATTGATTTCGCCCGTAAGTTTTAAAATTTCGGTTGGAATCTCACGCCAATTGTGATATAATATCACCATTACAGTGATATTAACGGTGATGAAAGCCATTTTCAGCGACAGCAAACAGGCCTTCTATAGATTCGCTACAACGCTGCCGATCCCTCCCGTACCGGAGGACTCCTGGAAAGAGTACATCACCGGGAAATTCCGGGAAGCGCGCATCGAAATTGACGAAGAAAGCACCGCATTTATTCTAAAAAAGACCATCCCAACGAAACCAAAAGAGCCGTTGATTACTTGATCGCCAGGACAGTTATCGAAAAAAGCGGGCGCGGTTCGTACAGGTTCGTCGAGCCTATGTTCCAGGAGTACGTTCTGCGTGAGTTTTCCTGAGCTAAGAAGAACTTTGCCGAATCACCGCTAAAAAGTTGTATTTTTGGAACGAATCTTACCCTGGGTGCAGGTGAAAAACCTGGCTTCCAAGATCCTTTCCCTGGCCGCCCAAAAGCTACCGGAAGATTGGGGAAAGACCTACGGCACCGGCCGGCGCCTTTTGGAAACCTTTGTGGAGAAAGACCGGACAAGGACTAAAGACAATGTGGTGGGCCATTACCGGTCTTTCTTCGACAACGGCCAAACGGGGAAAGGGACACCCGCCCGTTTAGAGAGAGAAAGTAAAATTATGGGGGCAGTTCCTCTTAAGAGCCAACGATTTCCAAACGCTCATCCTGACGCTTTACGGTAAAAAGGTTACCCCAGTTCAGAATTGGCAATCATGCACCCCTCCCAATATTTACCCTAACCCATACTAGCCGGAACCAAAAAAGGAATTTGATCATCCATGCCGAAAGAATAACCAAAACCTTCCCGCATGGAGGTAACTGTAATTTTTGAAGCCTGATAAGGGCAAATTACTTCATCGATCGGCACGAGAACTAAGCACCAGATGGGTGCAGTCTCCCTCAACATGTACAATAAATTCGGGATGCGGATTGAAACGACAGTCAATGACGTTTCCCAGTTTAAGCATTACCGCGAGGTTTCCTACCGCGACGGAACCAAGGAGCAAAAAGTTGCTCCCGTGAAGAAAACCATCTCTATCCTTATGGCGAAATTGCTCAAGGTTCCCAACCGTCGCTACCTGGAGTTTATCTCCACTTTTGACGACCACAGCAAAGGAGTCAAAAAGCTGGGCAAAATCGTTTCTCCGGTCAAGGTGGAGGACCGGAGCTACAAGGGTTTTAACTTCTTTTGCGAGAACGACCTCTTCGAAGTTTTGGCCCGTGGTGAGTTTAACATCAAGGGCTTTCAGAACAAAACCATTCGTCGGTTTTTCCCCGAATTGAGCTCAGCGTCGGTCTCCCGAATCTTAAAACGCCTTAGGCTCCACGGTTTGATTAAAAAGGTAGCGAAAACACGTACTTATTACCTTACCGCCTTGGGCAAAATTGTGATCACCACCGGGTTAAAAGCAAGGGCGCTTTTTATTATCCCGCATTTGGCGGCGGAAGTGCTTAGGTGATTTAGGTATATTGTTTTTTTCATTTTGCGTAGATGTTCAGTCTTAAGTGAGCCAAAAACAGCTTTCAGCTGTCAGCCGTCAGCAATGAAAACCTCAGAGGACACAGCAAAAAACTACAGCTTCACTCACCCCAGACGCACCTGGTTGCTTCTCTAAATTCGTTTTTCACGCGCAGTCTCTCTTTGTACAGGGTAGCCGCCTCCTGCAGGCTGACGGGTGCAAAACGCACCATATCCCCCGGCTTAAGCTGGGCAAACAGGTCGACATCAACGCTGATCACGGTGGCGATTACCGGGTACCCGCCAACGGTCTGCCTGTCCCTTAAAAGGACAATGGGGACCCCCTCCCCGTCTATTTGTATCCCCCCCAGGGGTGTTCCCTGAGAAAAAACCGATAATGTATCCCCGCATTTTACCGCGGGCCCTGATAAGCGGTAGCCCATCCGGTCGGCCTGGACGCCCACCTGGTACTGCGACCCCAAAAAAGTGGCCACTGCCCCGGCGCTGAAAAGGTCATCCTGGGGGCCCATCAGCACCCTTATTTCCGGGCTGTTAACAATACCTGCCCTCACAGCATGAGGGACGGCCACTTCTTTATACCCGGCAGGGCCCCCTTCGATGAACAAAAAGTCCCCGGACCTTAATTCCCTTCCATCCAGGCCGCCCATGGAGGCCTTCAGAAATGTTGATGCGCTGCCCAATACAAAGGGGCACCTGATGCCGCCCCTGAAACAGATATATGTGCGGCAACCGGACTTTAGCCCCTGAAAACTTAAGACAGAACCCTTTTTTACGTGGACCGTCCGCCACATGGGACAGGGATCACCGTTGACGGTGGCCCCCATATCGCCTCCGGTGATGCATAGTATTTCATCGCTCTGCATCTCCAGGACAGGGCCTGAAACAGTACACTCCAGGCCGGGGGTGTTTTCCGGGTTTCCCAGAGCGATATTGCCCAGGCTGAATGCAAAGGAGTCCATGGCCCCGGACTGGGGCACGCCGTAGCTTTGATACCCAAACCGGCCAAGGTCCTGTATGGTAGTCAAAGCCCCGCCGTCAATCACCTTCACTGTTCCCATACAAATCACCCCAGCATTCCGGATCTATATCGGAAAACTTGACTTTATCTCCCACCGGCTTAAAAATAACCTTATCCCCCACGCTTAACAGAAACTCGTTATTCTCCGCCTTGAAAAGTTTAACCGGAGTCCGCCCGATAATTTGCCAGCCCCCGGGGCTACTTATGCTGTATATGCCGGTCTGCCTCCCGGCAATGCCTACAGACCCGGCTGGAACCATCTGTCTTGGATCGCTTCTCCGGCCGACGGAAATCCTTTCGTCTACAAAGCCAAGATATGGGAAACCTGGTAAAAAGCCTATCATATATACGTAATACACTGACCCGCAGTGCATTTTGACCACGTCCTCCACGGACATATTTTTTGCCGCCGCAATGTATTCCAAATCCGGGCCATATTCTCCGCCGTAAAAAACAGGAATAATGACGGTTTTATTCCTGTGTATTTTTCTCCTGTCGCTTTGTTCCCTAGGGAGCAGCCTGCTTATCTCTTCAATCAGCAAAGAGTACTCGATAACTCCAGGGTCATAAAAAACCATAAGGGTTGAATAAGCAGGAACAATATCAGTGATGCCGGGAATTTCACCGAGTTCCAGTCGGAACTTCAAATCAGTGATATATCTGTTCAATTCCGGGGTTACGGGTAATTTCCACTCAACGATTACAGCCAGATCCCCGGCAGGCTTAAAAAAGGGTTTTTCCAATGCCTTCATCCCCCGAAATAAGAATCAGACCAGTTGATCCATACTGACTACAGGTATGTTTTCATTGGCCAGAGCCCGGCGGATGTTTTCGATCAGACTCAGCGCCCCGGTGGTATCACTGTGCAGGCAGATGGTGTCCGCCTGTATTCTCAAAATTAAACCTTCAATAGTGGTTACCTCGCCCCGGACAATACCGAGGACCCTTTCAACCACCCGGCCTGGATCGGTTATTACCGAACCTTCCACTTTCCTGGGGACAAGGGCACCGGTCCGGTCGTAAGCCCTGTCTGCAAAGGCCTCCACCGCCACCCTGGAGCCCAGGTCCAGGGCCACCCGGTGCATCACCGAGCCAAAGGGCGCCACCAGGATCATATCCCGGTCAACTTTGTTTACGATCCTGATCACTTCCCTTGAAAGCGCCTCATCCTTTGTGACTGCATTATACAGGGCGCCATGCAGCTTAACGTGTTTCACCGGAACTCCCAGGGATCGGGCAATGTGATGTAGGGACCCCAGCTGATACAAAAGATAATACTCCAGTTCCTCCGGGGATATTTCCATATTTCGCCGCCCGAAACCCAGGGGATCGGGCAGGCCAGGGTGGGCGCCCACCTGAACGTTATACTCCCTGCACAGCCTCACGGTCCTGGCCATCTGCACCGGGTCGCCGGCGTGAAAGCCGCAGGCTATATTGGCCGAGGTTATGTTCTGAAAAAGTTTTTCCTCGCCTAAAGCCTTCTGAAAGCTGTACCGCTCGCCGGTATCGCTGTTCAAATCAATGCCCTTGCAGGCATGCTCCGCCATAGTAACCATCCCTTCTTCCATGCAGTTTTAGAATCCCATTTCATTTAAACAAGCCAATATTTGATGGCATCCACGGGACATAATTCATAACATAAGGGCAAAGTCGCACTGCAATCACACGGAGCAAAAATTTTTATAACCAGGTTACTTTCATCATCGAAATAGATTTTTATATTTGAATCATCAGGATTAAACATTTTGGTTTTTTGAAAAGAACAGGCTAACTCACAAGTACGGCATCCCACACACTTATTTTTATCTATATCTATCTGCACCTGCATGAGGTACCTTCCTTTACACTATGATGTTATTGTTACGCAAAGATATAATAATTTCCTCTAAACCCAATTTTTCTAGACAATTTTTTGTGGGGCGCCCTGTTCTTATGTCCCAGTTATGACAAATGTAATACTCATCCAACATCTCATTCCATTTATCAAGGTCTATCTTTTCCCCTTTAAATTTTCCATCACTGACAGGTATATTAACAAACTTATCAGGAGGCATGTCGTCTTTCCGGTCAAACCCCGCGTGCAACAAGTTAAAGGCCCTTTCAATATTATGAATTTTTTCACCTGTTGTTAACAGTTCTTCAGGTGATGATTCTTCACCAGTAATAAGTCTGTAGAAGTCGGCAATATCTTCCAGTGTAAAAAGACTGGTATCCATCCACATTGTAATTAATGAACAAATACCCATTATATCGATAACCCCCTTATAGAATTCCTGCCAGGTAACAAGTTTAGCCTTATTTTTGTATGCCCTGGGGTCGGAAACATCTTCAATGCCAAATATTTTTGTGCTAATCTCAGAAGATATTTCTTTCATTTCTATTGCCGGCGCTCCTCTTAAGTGTCCGGCCCCTTTAGTACTGGTTACAACGCCTAATGCCCAGGCCCGCGCAGAACGCATGGATGCTTCCATGATACTATTTTTTTTAACCAAGACAGCATATCTATCCGATCCCCTGCCTACAATTTTTGAAGCCTCATAGACACCCTCAGCAAGTATATTTCCAAAGCCTTTACGAAATGCAATATTCTCGATCATTTTCAGTAAACTGTCGCCATGTCCCCATCTAAGCTGGATCCCGCCGGTATCATCCTCATTTATTATACCGTTTTCAAAACATTCAATAGCCCAACTTATAACTGCTGAGGTTTGGTCAACATCCAGCCCGTACAGGTTGGCTAACGCATTTGCATTTAAAATCTTTTCAGGGGATCGCAGGTCCAGGTTGGATCCAAATGCTCTTAAAGTATTGGCCTGGACACCTTCACATTTCAGACTCTTTATTTCATAAATACCGCTGCAGTATACGGGACAATTAAAACAGGATTGCCTGCGCTTTAGATACTTGTCAAATTTATCTCTAGTTACACAAGCGATTGCTTCAGCACTCCAGAAATCGTCCGACATGTTCCTTACCCCATGGGGCCTGTCCTGCCCTGGTTTTAAGTATGCAAAAAGAGTGCCGCCTTCACGATGAATTGCAACATGATCGCTATTCTCCAAAACTTGATTAAAATTTTTTAATTTTTTTATAAAACCTTCCGGGTTAAAAATTCTTACGGGTAATGTACCCTTAACAGCAATGGCCTTTAATTTTTTACTGCCGAATACGGCCCCGCTGCCGCCATACCCCACAGCCCTTCCTCTATCACCCATAAGACACGAAAATTTTACCAGGTTTTCACCGCCAACCCCAATAGTCAGAGTCTTTAAAGCTACATCATTTTCACGCTGTTTGATAATAGTCTCCGTTTCCCAAGTGTCTTTTCCCCATAGCAAGGAAGCATCTCTAAAATACACTCTATCATTTACTATATAAAGATAAACAGGCTTTGCCGCCTTACCATAGATTATTATATGATCGTAACCCGCAAACTTCATTTCTGCAGCAAACTGGCCACCACAGTTGCCGGACCCAACACCATTCGTAATAACGTTTTTAAAGTCTACCGATAACCTGTTCGCTCCCGGTACTAATGTGCCTACAAAAGGGCCTGCCCCTAAAATTATAGTACTTTCAGGAGCGAGGGGAGCCACATCCTTGTCCATAAGTTTAAAAAGGAGCCACTGGTTTATCCCGCGCCCGCCAATAAAAGTTTTATAGCTTGCTGTATCCTCGACATAGAATGACTTACTGGATAAATCAATATATAATATTTTACCTGACCAGCCGTATTGCATAATATACTTGCTCCTTCTTAGTCTGTTTTAACTCATTTTATCATCATATTTGGCAATGTTAGTACAATTTTTGGATAAACAGTAATAATCGCAACAACAAATAGCATGAGCAAAAAGGAGGGGAGCGCATATTTGGCAATATTTAACATATCTTCATCAATCAGACCGTTAATGACAAATAAATTAAATCCGACCGGAGGTGTAATCTGAGCTATCTCAATCATTATCACAAGATAGATGCCGAACCAAAGGGGGTCTAACCCAACCGCCTTGATCAGCGGCAAGGCAAGCGGAAGAGTCATGACAATTATGGAAAAGCCGTCCAGCATACAGCCCAGGATAATATACAAGATGGTCATGATTGCAATCAAACTATATTTAGATAACCCAAGAGTGCCTACGAATTTGGTAAGCTCACCCGGGATACCAAGATATCCCACGGCCACCGACAGATAGGAAGCGCCGCATACGATCAGCATAATCATGCAGCTCGTCCTTACCGATGACAGGACCGCGTCAAAAAATGACCTTTTATCAATGCTGCGGGAAAATACTGCGAATAAGAGAGAACCGAGCACGCCAACAGTGGCCGCTTCGGTAGGGGTGGCCCATCCCAGATAGAGGCTACCGAGCACCATGGTAATCAGGGCTATTACCGGGAGTACCAGTGGAATGGACTTAATACGTTCATTCCAGGTATGTTTGTTGTTACCACGGGGGGCTAGATCCGGTTTGAGAACACACCGCAAGAAAACAAAGCCGCTGAAGGCGGAGGCAAGCATGATGCCGGGAATGATGCCGCCGATAAATAATTTTCCGATACTGACATCCGCGACGATACCATAAACAAGCATGATCAAACTTGGGGGAATAAGAAACCCCAGGGTACCGGCGCCGGCAAGGGAGCCAATGCAAAGAGCGCGGTTATAATTCCGCTTGAGCAATTCAGGAAGTGTAATTTTTCCTACGGTGGCGGTCGTGGCGGCTGACGACCCGCTCACGGCAGCGAACAGGGCACAGGCTATAATATTCACGTGGATTAGGCGGCCGGGAAGGACTTCCATCCAGGGGGAAAGCCCTTTAAACATGTTTTGAGATATGTTGCTCCGGAAAAAAATTTCCCCCATAAATATGAACAGCGGCAGTGCGATCATGGTGGAGTTGCTTGTGTTGTTCCAGAGAATATTGGACAGAATGGTGAGGGGCGGGCTGCCCGTAAAGAGTGTAAAGGCCAAAATACCGACAATAAACAGGGATATGCCGATCCAGACAGTGCTTCCCAGGAACAATACAAGAAAGGCCAGAATCGCAATAGAAATTGTAAAAATATCCAAGGCAAGCAACCCTCCCTAAAAATGCAGATACCTTTTCAAAGCTCAACGACCCAATATGCTGGATTCAACTTCATACTCCTCCACAGTTCCCAAACGAAGACGAAGTATCGACCGGGTGATCTCAGCCAAAAATTGAACTGACATCATAAAAAAGCCTAAAGGCATAAAAAACTGCGGAACGGCAAGGTACGTCCCGGAAACATGCATCGAGCGGGTTTGTGAAACCACGGAGCCCCAAAAAAACTGGCTGGTAGTATAGGTAATGACGGCACAGATCGCAAAACCGACGATAAAAGCGTAGATGTCAAGGAAGACCCGGGCTTTTCCCTTGACCACCGAGTGGAGAAGGGTCATACGGATGTGACCCTTCTCTTTTAGAGTATAGGACAGGGCGAGAAATGTTATGGCTACCATGAGGTAACCCGTGTATTCTTCTGAAATATAAGTGGTCTTGCTAAAAAAAGTACGGAGAATAATTTCGGTTAGTGTCAATGCGGCACCAATCAGCAGCATAATGCCCGCCATTATACCGAAAGTTTTGGAAAAGCGATCGCATAAGCCGAAAAATCTTTGCATGGTTTAACATCCTTTCATGAGGATTGAAGTGGAGTAACCGCATATTTATTTATACGGTTACTCCAACTACTTACTTATGGGCGACCGACTTCTTTATTGAACTTTTCAATAATTTCCTTAGCTTCAGGCGGAGCCGTTTTCAGCCATTCTTCACGAATGTTTTTGGTTATAGCGGACAGGTCGCTCATAAATTTATCACTTGGCTTGATGGTGGTAATCCCCTTGTCGTTGCATAACTTTTGCTTATCCTCATCTTCCTTGGCAATTTTAACCCACATTTCAGCTTCTATTTCTTTGCCGATCTTAAGCATTGTGTTCTGGGTTTCTTTATCAAGCTTATTGAATTCATTGAGGTTGATAGTAAACAGTTCTAAAGTTGTGGTTATAGCAATAGGCGCATGGTACTTGAGGACTTCCCAAAACTTCCCGTCTACCGCTGTGGTAGTCGACGTTATAACAGAGTTGATGGTGCCGGTGGCCAGTGCAGTGTAAACTTCACTGAACGGAAGGGGATAGGGTGTACCCCCGGTGGCCTCCACTACCAGGGCGCCGTTCTTGTCATAAGTACGAACCTTCAATCCTTTCATATCATCCACAGATTCAACCTTCTTTTGGGTCCACAGAGCGGCCGGGGGCCAGGGAGACATGAACAGTATCTTTTGGTTCCATTTTTCTTCACATACCTTGTCAAAATAGGGACGTGCAATGTTGCTTAGCTTCTTGGCCTCATCCTGGTTCCGGGTAAGAAATGGCAGTGAAATCAAGTCGAACAACTTCTCGTCCCCCGCAGCCTGGGTGATAACCATTGAAGAAATGGGAACCAGCCCGTCGCGAACCGCCTTTAAAAGCTCCGGTCCTTTGTATCCAAGGGCTCCGCCGCTGTTAACAGTAATTTGCACTTTCCCATTGGTTTCCTTATAAACTCTATCCGCAAAATTCTGGAGGGCAACGCATTGTAAATTCTCCGCAGGCCACACTGAGTTTGCTATCAACTTGACGGGTTGAGACGTTTTTGACTGGTCATTCGCCGGCTTATTTCCTCCACAACCAGCAATCATCATAGATAAAATGAACAAGCTGATAACAAGGGGTACAATACCTGATTTTTTGGAAAAACGCATTAAGCATACCTCCCACAATTTTGTATTCCTAGAAAGCTTTTGAGCATTGGATCAATATATCATAATACATCCCCCCCCTTTTTTTAACAAGATCTCCTTTGACCCGGGTTAATGGTAAATTTATTTTTGTTCGCCTTTCGACTTAATTCCCCCAACTCTCAACTTCCAATTCCGGACCGGAAATTCCGGCTACCTGGTTATGTTCACCGGCCCCTCGACGGTAACCACAATCATATCCTCAACCCCTATGGCATAGGGGTAATAAGGCCACTGATACTCCAGGCAGCAGACCATGCCTTCCCGCACCACAAAGTCATTGCCCTTTTCAAAACACAGGGCGGCGGGCTCCTGCTTACCCATGGCATGGCCTATATTCCGGTTGTAGTTATTGGCCAGGCCGTACCCTTCCGGCAGCAACCCCATTTCCACCCAGTCCTTCTCCCTGTCCACCAGGTCCCTGACCCCGTCCTTGTAGACCTGCTCCCCTGTCCGGCCCGGCCGGACGGCGGGGATAGCCTTGTTAACTAAAACTTGATCAATGAAGCCGTAAAACTCTTGGGCCGCTTTCCCCAGGTTAAGCGTCCGGCAGAGGTCCGAAGCGCCCCGGATCAGACCCCTCCCGTCAATAACCAGCACCCCGCAGTCTATCTTTAAAGTTTGTGTTTCCTTGCGCAAAGATATAAAACTGGGCAGATTCGGCTTTCGAGTTCTGTGGCCGGCGTGCAAAACCACGAAATAGGGGCAAATTTCCTCCTGCAGCCGGTTATTTTTCTGAAAATCGCCGTATGCGTGATAAAGGTACTTCTGGACCTTCGACTCAGTAAGGTCCCTACCCTCCGCAATATCAGCCCCGGCCTTGGCAATGGCCTGTTCCATGCCATGCCGGGTAACCTGGGCGGCAATGATATAGAAAGGCAGTTCTTCAACGGCCCTGGCTTCACGCCAGGTTCTCAGCGGCACACTCATTTTCACCGTTTTTTCACGGCTGAGGCCGAAGGTGGTGAAGTATTTATAGGGCAAGTGGTTTTCCTCAAATCCCATCGGGCCGCCTGCTCGCAGTGTCCGGGCGGCCGCCAGGGCCAGGGAAGGATAGATAGCCTCAAGGCTTAAATAGGGAAGGGATATGGCTTTGCGTGAGAATATGTAAATTTTTTCATCGGGCGAGTAGAGGGCTAGGGTTTCGTTGGCCTCCAGATAATGATAGGGTATGGCGGCAACCTCCTGGACATTCAGGGGTGAACTGAGAAGAAGCGCCCCGGCTCCCAATTCCCTCAGGATTGAATCCAGTCCGGCAAACCTGCTGTCCCCCGGAGTGTTTTCCAGCAGGCCGGACAGTTCCTTCTCCTGGCTCAGGCCCCTGACCAGCCGCCGGGCCTCTTCCTGAGCAATACCGTATCCAGAGGCAAACCGGTCCAGCACCTGCTGCCTGTCCACACTATAGACATAGGTTCTGTCCCATTTGCCGGTGGCCTTTAATTTAACGTTGTACCGGTCTGAAATTTTCCAGTAGCCCAAGGTGTAAAAATCGTCATAAACCAGGGTATCTTCGTCAACGAACCGGTCAATCAGTTCTATCCAGTCGGAAGGCAGCGGTGTGACGTCGCGGTCAAAGGTTACGTAGGGCTTAAAATAAAGCACCTCGGCAGCGAGATCCTTTTCGTCAAAATTCCCCCGCTCGATGTCCTTGACCAGGAGATAGGCCTTTCCGTCCCTGGCCCGCACCATTACCGGCGAGGAGCATTCGGTGGAGTCCAGGTCCATGTGAGGATAAAGCATGCTATTTCTTACATCAAGACCTGTCACATTGTGGATAACCTTTAAATTGCACGTAATCTCGGCCAAAACGGCACCTCCTTATGCGGTATTTAGTATTTTATTATTTTTGGGCTTGAAGCCAAGCAAACAGGAAATTTCAAGGGTAGGGACTTATATATTTCCACGTACGGTGTTTAAGCGCTTATTTCCGGAAAAGAAATGGACAGCGCCGCCACAGTTTTTCCACAGTGGTCTCTACCAGTCATTGAATTGACGTGTGATTTTTTATTCATGCGTCAGCACTGGTTAAAACTCAACTCTAATTAATTGCCGCTTTCCGTAATTTCACTCCTTCCCCGCCAGCGCAAGCCCCCGGTGGTAGGCGTTCAGGTTTAACTCCGCTGCGTTGCCGGAGAAGCGGTGCCGGATGGTTTTTTCCAGGGATTCCGCCCCGACGATGCCGGTTGTGGCCACGATGGCGCCTAAGGAGACCAGGTTGGCCACCCCTACCCGGCCCAGTTCGCGGGCCGTGTCGGTAAAGGGGAAGCCGAAGGTGCGCGCTTTGCTTTTTTCCATTTGATCGGCGTCAATTAGGCTTGTATCGTAGATCAGGACGGCTTCCGGGGGCAGGGAGCGGGCGTAGAGTTCGTAGGCCTCCGGAGTAAGGGCGAGAACCAGGTCTGGTTCTTCTACGCCCGGGTAGACGATTTCTTCTGTGCTGATGACCACTTCCGACTTGGTGAACCCGCCCCGGGTGGCGATTCCGTAGGACTGGGTCTGGGCGGCGTTTTTTCCTTCGCAAAGAGAAGCCGCTTCGGCCAGGAGAATCCCGGCCACAATTAAACCCTGGCCCCCTTCACCGGCGAGAACCACCTGCCAGGTTTCTTTCAAGATGAAAACCCCCCTTTCGCCTGCGCCTTTTGCTGGACGGCCGCGTAGCGGGCGGTGAAGTCCGGGTCGTCGCGGTCGGCCAGTTTGCCGATGAGGAAAGCGCCGGCCGGGAGTTCACCTGTTTTGGCCGCCGGAGAGTTTACGTTGACCGCCCGGGTTTTGAGCGCCTTCATCATTTCCACCGCCGAACCCAGTTTGTTGCGCCGCCCGAAGTGGGTGGGGCAGGGGCTGATCACCTCGATGAAGGAGAAGCCTTTTTTGGTGATCCCATCGCGGATCAGGCGGTCCAGCTGGGGGACGTGGTAGACCGTCCCCCGGGCCACGTAGTTGGCCCCGGCGGCGTCCACCAGGCGGCAGAGGTCGAAGTCCCGTTCCGGGTTGCCGTATCTGGTGGTGCTGGTGACGGCGTCCACGGGGGTAGTGGCGGAAACCTGCCCGCCAGTCATCCCGTAGTTCTGGTTGTTCAAGACGACGGCGGTGAGGTCGATGTTGCGCCGGGCGGCGTGGATCAGATGGTTGCCGCCGATGGTCGCCCCGTCGCCGTCGCCCATGAGGACGATGACGGTGAGCTCCGGGCGGGCGGCCTTCACCCCGGTGGCAAAGGCCAGGGCCCGGCCGTGGGTGCCGTGCAGGGCGCTGGTGGCCAGGTAGTCGTCCGCTTTGCCCCAGCAGCCGATGCCGGTGACCACCACCACCTTGTTCCGGGGGAGTTGCAGCTCCGCCAGGGCGCGGGTGAGCGCCCCCAGGGCGATTCCGTTGCCGCACCCCGGGCACCACAGGTGGGGCAGCATTTTTTCATCCAGGTACTCTCGCCAGCTTAGCGCAGGCATTGGTTCGCCACCTCCTCGATGCGGGCGGAGATTTCGGCGGGGAGAAAACCCAGGCCGTTCGATTTATGTAAACCAAAAACGGGTTTTTCTTTGCCTACCACCCTTTGTACCTCACGGATGACCTGCCCCAGGTTTAACTCCGGCACCAGGACGGCGCGGGCCTTTTGGGCCGCTTCGGCAATAAAAGCGTCGGGGAAGGGCCACAGGGTGACCAGCTGCAGGACCCCTGCCTTGAGGTTGGGCGTGCGTAAAGCAGCCGCCCGGGCCGGCCGGGTGGTGCAGCCGAAGGTGACGATGAGCAGGTCCAGTTCGTCCGCCGGGTTGTAGTGGTGTTTGACCAGCAGAATTTCGTCTAAATGATTATCCAGTTTGGTAAACAGGCGTTTGATTTTCGCCCCGGCGTTGGCGGGGTCGTTCTGGCTGTAGCCCCTTTCCCCGTGCATGGAACTGGTCACGTGGAAGATGTACTCGCTGCCGTAGTCGGCGAGCGGCGGGACGCCGTCGGGGTCCGGCTTGAAGGGCAGGTACTCTTCCGGCGGGCAGGCAGGTTTTTTCCGGTTTACGATCTTGATCTGGGCCGGGTCGGGTAAGGTTACGTTTTCTCTCATGTGGGCCACAATTTCGTCGGCCAGGAGGATCACCGGCGCCCGGAAGCGCTCGGCCAGGTTAAAGGCGGTTACGGTGAGGTCGAAGCACTCCTGGACCGTGGCCGGGGAAAGGACGATCAGGTGTTGATCCCCGTGGCGCCCCCAGCGGGCCTGCATGACGTCCGCCTGGGCGGGCCTGGTGGCCAGCCCCGTGCTGGGACCGGAGCGCTGCACGTTGACCACCACGCAGGGAACTTCGCCTAAGATGGCGACCCCCAGGTTCTCCTGCATAAGCGAAAAGCCGGGGCCGGAAGTGGCGGTGAAGGCCTTTACTCCCGTTAAGGAGGCGCCGATCACCGCGGCGATGCTCCCCAGTTCGTCCTCCATCTGGATGTAGACGCCGCCCACCGCGGGCAGTTTTTCGGCGCAGGCTTCGGCGATCTCTGAGGAGGGAGTAATCGGATACCCGGCGTAAAAGCGGGCGCCGGCCGCGATGGCTCCTTCGGCGATGGCTTCGTTCCCCTGGAGGAAGAGTCTTCGGGTCTCCTTGCTCCCCCTGTCCACAGTGCTTTCGTTTTTATCTTTGCTTCTGTTGGCTATGTTCATTTCCCTTTTTCCCCCACTTCCAGGGCAAAATCCGGGCACCGCATGACGCACAGGCCGCAGGCCGTGCACTTCTCGGCGCGCTCCACCACGGGGGCGCCCCGGTAGTCGGCGCCGAAAACTTCTTTCGGGCAAAAGGCGATACAGATGCCGCAGTGCTTGCAGCGGCGGGGGTTGATGTTTATCCGGGTCATGTTACACTCTCCCTTACTTTGCTAAAAAAGACTTCGTGATCAGATCCGCCTTAAGAAACTCCTCTCCGGCGCTCTTCATAAAAATTATTCGGCCTGGGCTGCATGCCGTTTATTCGCCGACTGGTATTTCACATTATGAAAAAAGACTTCAATGATTGAGGTTTTTTAAAAAAGTTACTTAGATTTATATTCTTTCAATTGTACTTCTCCTGGTTATCCGATTTGAGCTTCTTCTGATTTCCCAAAACGAGAAAATATTAGCATAGATATAATGGAGATTGAAACGCCGAGAAATACTTCGTGGAAGGGTAAAATGCCTGCTTTTTTGAGCTCCAGGCCAATTATGGCGGCAATCAGCCCGAAAATCATTGCGCAGGCCGCCCCCGCCTTGTTCGCCCTCTTCCAGTACAGTCCGAAATAGATGGGAACCCAAAGCACGGAGCTCATGATTGTATAGGCGTTGCTTCCAAAAACGGCAATTTGGGGTATAGGCTTAAAGGTCATCCACGCCGCGAGCGCCGTGACAACAACCCCAAAAACGATGCTGCTTGTCCTGGAAACAAGCAAAAGCTTTTTTTCATCATGCCGATGCCTGGGAACAAGATAAGCGTAAATATCTCTCGACGTGTAAGTACCCACGATATGGAGCAAACCGGCGGTGGTCGACATGACGGCGGCACACAGACCAACCATACCGATAGCGCCTAAAACCACATGGCTTTTATATCTGAGAAAACTGGGAAGCGCCTCGTTTCCGGCATATTCCGGGTACAATACTCCGATTCCTATGCCAATTATCGCCGTCATTAGATAAAACACGGTCAACAAAACGGAGCCGATGCCGATGGTATCCCGCGCTGTCCTTACATCTTTCGCCGCTAAAAATCTATGCAGGTAAGATGATTGAACGGTCACTCCGAACGCCCAAATTAAGACGAAAGCCAGGGCATTCGAAAAGGAAGCGGTATTGCCAGCGAACAAAGAATTCAACTTGGGATTTGCGGCAATGCTTACGCCCGCCGCATTGAGGTTAACAATTACTGCTATGGTGGCGGCAATGATAGCAATATACATCAGAACACACTCAACCGCATCCGTCCATTGCACGCCCTGAAAACCGCCCAGGGTTACGTAAAGCACATAAACAACGCCCACAACAATAATGGCTGTCGTGATCGGCATTCCCGTCAGAACGTTTAAAACCACCCCAATGCCGAGCCCCTGGGTGATCAACCAAACCCCGTACATGAGAATTGTGACGAATGAGGCTAATGCCCGGAGTCCCGGGCTATTATACCTCTTTTCAATATATTGAGGTGCGGTGCTTAAACCCAGCTCACGAAACTTTTTCGCGGGAAAAACCAGGATAATCCAGGCCACCGCCAGGCCAAGGGGCAAAAAGGGAATATATGCCCAGCCATAGGAAGAAGCGTAGGCAACCCCGCCGATAACCGTAACGGCCGAAAGAAAGGTCGCGGTGTAATTCGGAACGAGCAGCCAGGTAGGGACATTCCGATCGGCCACTGCAAATTGCACACCACTTTTAACCCGCTGCGAGGCCCAAAGGCCAATCGCAAGAATAAAAAGACAATAGACAATAAATACACCCAAATAAAAATTCATCAAAATAAGCCCCCTTAGCTAACAAAATTAAATTAGCCCATCCCGTTTGTTTAAATAAAAAGCAATGCAATATGGCGCGATTCCCAGGAGGATAAACAGGATTAACCCGACTACGGCATCACTTTGCACAATCATCACCCCTTTTTATTTCTTTTGGCATAAATAAACTTCCGTAGCCTTTTACCGAATCTAAATGCACACCCCCCCTTTTTAAAACTGCCGCAAAAGTAGCCTGATTACTGCTAATTACGGGCTTATCTATTTCCTTTTCCAATATTTCGATCGCTTCAATACTTCTAAAATTGGTACAACTGATAAAAACCCCGTCGCAATCGTCCAACCTTAAGCTTTTCGCCATTTTATAGGGGACGTAATACTCTTGGTTGCCTATTTCCAGATTGTCCAATAAGCCCAGGCCGACAATTTTGGTGACGCAAATACCGTTGGCTTCAATAAACTCGGCCTCGCGCCAGTTTAATTCGTCAATATAAGGAGTAACAATCGCGACCCTGCCGATCTTTAAAGCGTGGAGGGCTTCTAAAACGGCGGTGGATGTGGTGACGCCGGGAATGCCTGTGACCGCGGTGATTTTTTCGGCTATCGCCTGGTCGTAACCCTTTCCTTTGATTAAACTCCCGGTGGTGCAGCCAAAAGCAATTATATCCACTCTGGCGGTGGCTAGCTCTTTTGCCGCCAGCTCAACGTGGGCTTCCATTTTTAGCAGGTCTTCTTCATTGACTTTTCCCAAGAGCATGCGCGCCACATGGACGGAAACACCTTCGGGGGCCATCCGCCAGAATTCACTTTCCATCGTTGTGTTTGAAGCCGGAACCAGCAAACCGATTCTTAACCGCCAACCGTACATTCCTCAATTGATCCCTCCGTTAATTAACAATTAGCGAAACAGAACAAACATTTTACCTTGTTAAATTTAAAACACCTTTCGCGCTCACCAAAAACATATCTTCCACCCCAACGGCGTAAGGGTAATAAGGCCACTGGTATTCCACGCAGGCGATCATCCCGGCCTGCAGAGCAAACCGGTTCCCTTTTTCAAAAACGAGCGTCGCCGGTTCTTGCTTTCCAAGGACGTGGCCGATATTGCGATCATAGCGATCTCCCAGCCGATGTCCTGCGGAAGCACACCCAGCTTCATAAACTGCTCCTCGCGGCCGATTAAGTCGCGCACTCCCTCCAGATAAACCTGCTCCCCCAGGCAGCCGGGAAGAGCTGAAGGGATGGCCACATCGACCATCACCCGATCCAGTTCCTCATAAATCTCCTGAGCGGCAGAATCAAGCGGTAAAGTACGGCATAAGTCCGAAACGGCCCGGATTAACCCCCGCCGGTCAATAACCAAGACGCCGGCGTCAATCTTTAAACTTTTTGTGTTCCTGTTCGCTTTTGCAAACTGGGGGAGATTCGGTCTGCGGGTCCGCTCCCCGGTGTGCAAAACCGTAAAGTAAGGCCGGATCGCGGTGGAAAGCTGGTGGAAAAGCTTAAAATCCTGGTAGGCGGCATAAAGATGATTTTCTATATCCGTTTCATAAATCGATTCGCCGCGTTCAAGGCTTGCCCTGGCCCCGGCCAGGGCGGCCTCAATCCCGAAGCGGGTCACCTGGGCAACAATTAAATAAAAGGGGAGTTCCTCTCCGGCCCGGTCCTCGCGCCACTTCCGCAAAACAGCTCCTGTTGCCCTGACTTCGTACTGAGCCAACCTTAATTCCCGGTATAACTTATAAGCAAGGTGATTTTCTTCGATACCAATTGCCTTATTCCGATCTATGCCCAAAGACTGAAAAGCCTGTTCGAGATTAAGAAATATTCCTTTTAATTTAGGAAATGTTTGTTCAATTGGCCGGATCGTTAAAATATAAATCTTTTGTTCACTGTAAACTACCAGCGAAGGGACATTTGAAAAGTAATGGTAAGGTATTCCTGATATCTCCTGGGCGTTGAGAGAAGAACTTACAACCAAAACATTTACTTTAAACTCCTTCAGTAAGCCGTCCAAAAGATATTAACGGCTGTCCCCGGCATCTTCTAAAAACTTCGCAACGTCTTTTCCCCGGCTAAGGCCGGAAACCAACACCCCGGCGTCCGCCAGAGCGGCGGAATAGCTACTTTTAAATTCGTTTAAGAGGTCCCCGCAGGCTACTTCGTACAAATAAACCCGCCACCAGGGAGGACTACCGCTTACAGCTACCTCCGGGGCTTGTCGGCAAAGAGCCTCGTAAGCCGAAAAATAAACAGTATCATCGGCGATCAGCCTCTCCCGGGCCACCAGCGATGGCAAAAAATCGAACCAGTGGTCCGGAATATTTTCCTGCCGGCAGTCAAATGTAAAGTAAGAGCGGTAATACATGACCCGGGCCGCGATCTTTTCTTCGTCAAAATTTCCCTTTTCAATGTCCTTGACAAACAGGTAAAGAGTCCCATCCTCTTTTTCTAACATCACCGGAGAGGAAAACACGTTGGCGCCAAGGTCCATATGGGGGTATAACAAATTATTTTGCGTATCAAGCCCCGTTTTCCGCCTAATCATTTCTTGATCGAAGATAAGCCTGGCCATTTAACTCGTGCCCCTTTCGAGAAAATCCTCGATATAACTGGTTAAAGAGGAGGGATCGGGCGGCCCTACCCGCCCCTTGAAACCCATGGCGGTTGATATATCCGTCGCCGCCTGGCTGACGGCCCGGGCGTAATAAAGAAAAGTTGCCAAGTCAGCCCGGGAATCGGGAAAGGATACAGATAAAACGCCAACGACTTTAGCGGAATAATCTCTTATGGGCACAGAAACGCAAGCACTGCCGGGGTGAAATTCGCTGACACTGATAGACATGTCCATTTCCCGGGATTTCATAACAACCTCCCGGAGTTTTTGCTTATCCGTGATGGTATTGGCAGTAAAAACCATAAACTCCACGCGTTCGAGGTAGTCATCAATTTCACGTACATCCAGGGACGCCAAGAGCATTCGCGAGTCCGCCCCCGCATAAAGGGGGGAGCGCTGCCCGACGGGCACCACGGTACGCACGGCGTGAATTCCGGGAAAGGAAATCGCGCAAACTCTTTCGTCACCGTCCATTACATCGATGTAAACAGTTTCTTTTAATTTATCCCTGAGCCTGCCTAAAACAGGAATGCAAACCTGGTACAGATCCATCCCTGCATGGATTACCGCGGTAAAATCTAAAAACTTAAAACTCAGGCGATATTTTTTATTCTCCGGGTTCTGGGTCAGATAACCCCTGGCCACGAGGGTTTGCACAAGCCTGCTGACCGTTGGCGGTGAAAGGTTTACCCGCTGGCTTAATTCGGTTATCCCCAGTTCGTAATTTTGCGGTGAAAAAGCCTCTAAAATATCCAAAGCCCTTTCCAGAGCCTGGACAAAAGGCATCGGCGCCATGCCCTTTAAACCCACCCTCGCGTTTTAATCGCTTCTTCAATCCGTTTTAAGGCCTTTACCCAGGCCGCCATCCGCATGCTGATCCGGCGCTGCCGGGCAATCTGGTAAACCTCGCGGTAAGCCTGGACGAACATGACCTCGTACTGCTTGTGGACTTCTTCTGCAGTCCAGTAGTAATCGTACAAACCTTGCACTCTCTCCAGATGGGCGATGGTTGTCCCCCCCCCGTTGGCCAGAATATCCGGCACGACAAAGATCCCCCGGGCAAGCAGGATCTTTTCGGCTTCGGGAGTAGTCGGACCGTTGGCCGCTTCCACCACAATCCCCGCTTTTATCCTGGGGGCGTTTTCTTCCGTAAGGACGCTTTGCACCGCCGCCGGAATAAGCACCTCGCAGTCACTGGTAAGGAGTTCTTCATTGGTGATGGGGGCTGCCCCGGGATATCCCGGCACTTTTCCGGAGGTTTCTACGTACCTCAGTACATCGTAAGGATTGAGGCCGTCGGAATGAGTAACTCCACCGTAAACGTCACTTAAGGCAACAATTTTCGCCCCCTGATCGAAAAGCAGGCGGGCCGCC